>JBCCZD010000028.1:0-22840 GCA_039188275.1 Planctomycetota bacterium | reverse complement strand
GGTAATCGGGTTGAAGAGCGACAACAGGCTCTTGGTCTGCACCGGGTTGTGCAGGCTGTAGAGTTCCTGCTCGTCGGCGAAGGGGCTAAGCGTGTTGCCGACGCGAACCTTCGTGTTGTTGTCAATCGCGTAGCTCGCGTAGGCGTTCGGCAGCGCCCACTGGTAAACATCGTTGACCCAAGTCGATTCGAACCCAACCGAGTTCAAGAACCGGGCGTTCGGCCCGTAGAACCCGTCGATGCGGTACCCCCACCGACTCCGGCACTTCGTGCAGTGGCGCCACGGCCGGTCCGCTTCGATACCGTGCTTGACGATCGCCCCAACCTCGTTGAGTTGCCAGATGTCACGATTGCTAAACCCAACCGGCAGGAAGTTCTCGTAGGGCGTGTTGAAGCCGATCGCGCCACCGGCACTAGCCCATGCCTGCACCTTGTGGCCGGCGATTGAGAGGTGTGGTTCCGGGCAGCAACGGCACGAAGACAGACCGCTCCGGTTGGTCCAATCCTCGCAGTCTTGGATCACGTTGAACGCGGACCCGTTGGACGCAGGGTGCGGGAGGTTCCAACTCGCATAGGCGACCCGACCTGTTGCTCCCGCTTGGTCGGTGGCCAACGCGAGCGCCGTTCCATCGTGCACTTGGCTTACAGGCAACTGCGCAGCGCCTTGCCGTTGACAGACCAGAATGACGCACAGCGTCGCGAATGCACGGAACATGATTCCCTCCCTGGAATGCAATCGCCGGGCGGCGTCGGCCGACTGGCAGCCAGTGACCGACGCCAAACAGTCGGCCTGATTCGGAAGGACCTATCGCCAGAAACGAGCTCGATCTGCAGCCAATCAATGAGTTTCCAACGTACAAAACGGCTTGCCAAACCAACTCGAAGATTCTCGATCGACAGGCCGTTTTTCGTGTCAGAGGCGCCCCGTTCGATGCCATCTAAATATGTCGGTATGTGCCGTGTTGGCGCAGGGCCGCTGGGAACAGAACGGCCGGCACGATTGTGCGACTCGTGGTTGGGGCCGCAAAGAGTGTCCCTGCCCGAATCAAACCAGAACGCGACACGCAGCGGTTGCATCGGCCAACGCGAATTCGCCTTCGCTATGTCGCTTCGGTCGTTGCCACCGACGAAGAAACGGAGTGTCCGTCCGTTGTAGGAATGACTTCCAAGAATCGACGTACTACATTTCGGGACAAACTGGGACGACATAGGTCGATTTCTCGACCGGGCGACGAGAGGCGTCGCGAGAGATTCGCTCTGAAAAACAAGCGATTTTCACTTCGTGCGCGACTCTGCGAAGTCGTCGTCTCACAGCTTCGGAGGCCGACGCTCTATCCAGTTGAGCTACGGGGCCCAGAGGTAATTCGACGCCTTAAGCTACACCTACTCGACCTGACGTACTACTGTCGCCGCGATTCGAGGCCTCTTGCGAACCGGCGCCGTGGCACACCGTCTTCGCCGCGACCGCATCAATGCCTGGCAAGGCCCGCGGGTAATACGCCTCGAAGCCGTAGCACGCGTGGGCCAGACTATCGGATGGAACGATTCTTTTCGAGGCCCGAAGGCCGGCACACCCCGCAGACATCTTCACTGCAAGCGTGTTGCTGATCCCCGCGCTGCGAATGAACCCTTGGGATGAGGCTGACCTCCAAGTGGCCCGGGCTCTCGTTCGTCGCCCTCGGTCCATTAGCAACGCAAGGATCAATCGACGCTCATTCTGTGCTGCTTACTCACAAAGAGTTGCGGATTACGACCGAAGGCGACGAACGCAAGCCGGCGACGATAGCCCAAGAGAAGTTTGATTCGTGGAAGCAATCCGCCCGGGAGTTCCCCGGGTTCCGCAACTCTCGCCACCCGCAGCGCGCCGTTTATCGCATCAAGCCGGCAGGCTTGGCCGATGCCCAAGTTGGTCACTCTGCTGGTAGGCTTTCCGATCGGGGTCGGCGGCAATTCCACGGTGGGGCGCTAACCATACCGACACGCTAGGGGAATCGGCGACGCGATATTTACTGCGGAGCCGGCTCGCCGAGCTGCTCATCTAGACGAGCCCTGAGCTCCGCGATCAGGGCCGGCTGATCGGCGGCGAGATTCCTCGTCTCTCCCGCCGCTGTGGTGTGATCGTAGAGTTCCACGCCGCCGTCGGCGTGGGTGATAAGGCGGTGCGTAGCGGTGCGGATCGTCCGTCGATTGCCGTATCGGCCGACGGCCGCGTGCCCCGGAGCGTCGGGGCTCTGCAGCAATGGGGCGAGGTCCTGACCCATGGCGAACGTTGGGGCCTGCAGGCCGGTGAGGCCACAGAGCGTGCGGAAGAGGTCGACCGTTTCGACCACCGCATTGCTCTCCGCCCCGGGGGCCACCATACCCGGCGCGGCGATGATTAGCGGCGAACGCAGCGACTCCTCGAACAGGCTGTGCTTGCCCCAGATCGCGTGCTCGCCAAGGTGCCAGCCGTGGTCTCCCCAGAGCACGACGATGGTCGACGCGTCGGCGCCGGTCTCTTTGAGCTTCGTCAGCAGATCACCAACATGCTTGTCAGCATAGGTGACGCAGGCGGCGTAGTGCCGTCGGACTTCGGTGGCAAAGGCCGCGTCCTCGCGCGGGTCGCGCCCCCAGCGGTTGTAGCGCATGAACTCGCCCGAACTGTGCCAGGTTGTCTTGCCCCGCGGCTTTTCGCGGTGCGCGATCGCCGGCAGCTCCACGCCGTCGTATCGATCGAGATACCGTTTCGGCACGCCGAATGGCAAGTGCGGTTTGATCAACCCGACCGCCAGGAAGAAGGGCCCATCCTCGGCCGCTAGCTCTTGTAGCCGACGCAGCCCCTCGCGGGCGATCAGGCCATCGGGGTAGATCGTATCGGGGCCCACCTGGGCCTCGAAAAGGTCGAGCTTGGTGTTGTCGCGCGTTTGGCCGTGTGACAGGCCGTGCATCGCGCCACGCGGGTGCTCCCAAGGGCCGACCGGCATGAGGTGACGGTCCCACGCTCCGGGCAGCTCGAGTCGGTCGTCGCGGTCCCAGTCCTCGCCGCCGCGGCCGCCGGGGTGGTGCGATACTTTTCCGACCGACACCGTCGCGTAGCCGCGTTGGCGGAACCATTCCGGCATGCTCGGGGGAACGGCGCCGGGCCGGCTGACAAGCTCCTCAGCCCGATCAAACATCTGCCGATTGCCTCGGCCCGTGGGGTAGAGCCCCGTCAGCAGCGCGTACCGCGATGGCCCGCAGCTCGGCGCGTTCACGTAGTGCCGGTGGAAGGCCCGACCCGCGGCGGCGAGCGCGTCGATGTTCGGCGAGTGGATGTACTCGGCGCCGAAGCTCCGTAGCTCGGGCCGCAAGTCGTCGACGCAAATCAGAAGGATGTTCGGTCGGGCGGCGCCGGCCGGTACTTCAGCGAGGAGGAACGCAACGAACACGGTCGTCAGCAACGCGAAGGCGCCGCGCCGTCGGCAGTGACAGACCATGCGGGTCCTCGGACCGAACGGTTGGAAAGGGCAGGGGACCGAAACGCCGGGACAAAAAAGCCCCGCGGCTCAGCGAACCGCGGGGCTTGGTATTTTCGATTGTAGTCGGACGCGTTAGTCGAGGAACCCAACCAACTCGGCAGATCGGCTGGGCTGCTGGAGCTTGCGGACCGCCTTGGCCTCGATCTGACGGATCCGCTCACGAGTGACCTTGAAGATGTGGCCGACCTCCTCAAGCGTGTAGCTGTATCCGTCGCCGAGCCCGTAGCGGAGCTTGATAATCTCACGCTCTCGGTAGCTCAGCGTCTTGAGGACCTTGCTGATCCGGCCACGGAGCATCTCCTGCGCGGCGCCCAGGGCTGGGCTCTCGGCGCCGGTGTCGGGCAGCAGGTCCCCGAAGTGGCTGTCTTCACTGTTTCCCACGGGGCGGTCGAGGCTGATCGGGTAGCGGCTCATCGCGAGTACCCGCCGGGCCTCTTCGATCGTGCAGTCGGCCGCCTTGGCGGTCTCCTCGATGGTCGGCTCCCGGCCCAGGCGTTGCAGCAGCATCCGGCTGACGTTCCGCACGCGGCTCATCGTCTCGACCATGTGGACGGGGATGCGGATCGTGCGGCTCTGGTCGGCCACGGCGCGGGTAATCGCCTGGCGGATCCACCAAGTAGCGTAGGTGCAGAACTTGAAGCCGCGGCGGTACTCGAACTTGTCGACCGCCCGCATCAGGCCCGCGTTGCCCTCTTGGATGAGATCGAGGAACGACAAACCACGGTTGCGGTACTTCTTGGCGATCGAGACCACCAGCCGGAGGTTGCCCTCGGAGAGGCCCCGCTTGGCGGTCTGGTACTTGGCGTAGACCTGGCGGAGCAGCCGGACGCGGTTTCGAAGGCTGGTTGGCGTCTCTTGCAACGCCCGCAGGATATTCCGGTACTCGACAATCAGCGGCTTCCGCTCCGACATCGGCCGGCGGTCGCTCTTCATCCTCTTGAGTTGCTTGCTCAGGTCTTGGATGCGGTAGTGGAACTGGAAGAGCTGGTCGATCATCGGTTCGATCCGCGGCGTGCGGAGGCCGAGTTCCTCGACCAGCGTCACCGCCCGGCAACGCCGCCGGCCGAGCCGCTTCCACGCCGCGCGGCGGGCCGGCATCTTGACCGACTTGCTCGTCGCGATCTTGTAGTCTTCGGCGTTGCGCGCCAGCAGTGTCTCGAGGGTCTTGAGGTTGTGCGGCATCCGGCCCAGGATCTGGTCCTTCTCAAGCCGGTCGGTCACCGAAACCTGCACGGTACGGTCGAAGGGGAGTTCGCCCTTGTGAACACGCTCGAGCACCTTCACCGCGTTGCGGATGACGTAGTCGCAGGCCAGAAGCTTGCGGCGGAACTCGGTGCGGGTGTTCTCGATGCGGCGGGCGAGGCAGATTTCTTCCTTGCGCGTCAGCAGCGGGATCTCGCCCATCTGGGTGAGGTACATCCGCACAGGGTCGTCCGACCACGACTCGTTTTGGTCGGCGTCGAGCAGACCCTCGGCCTCTTCTTCGGCCGCCTCGCTAACCGCGGCGACAGCCGTCGGCGCCTCGGCGTCGTCGTCGGCCGTAGCGATCCCGCCGCCAAGTTCGTTGGCGGCTTCGGTCGCGACGGCGCCCGCTTCGTCGATGTCAGGGTCCAAAAGAGAATCGTACAAAGTTTTACACTCCTACCCAAAACTGGCGTGGCGCTGCTCGGGGCCTGGTTGCCCTAGGCTGGTTGCCGAATCGGCGGCTTTGCCCGCTTGCTCAACGGTTGCTTACTCAACCTGGCGTACCCCTGGCGAGGCGTTCCCCGTGATCGGTCAACCGTGCGAGCACGCCCTGGTAGGCAAGGGCCGGCTACTAGCAGATCGGTCGACCGCAATCCGTTTTCGAGGAGACGCAGGTAACAGCAACCGCCAGAGTCGCGAGACCGGGCCTTGCTCAAGCCCCTGCCTTCGACAAACGCCAGAGCGGATCAACCCGTGAAGGCCGATCGGCAAAGGCTCATAGCCCCTTTTCGCGGTGCGCCTACAGAAACGTGGTTAACTTATTCTAACACTCGCCGCCCGGCATCGGCGGCCAACACTCGATTTGGTAAGGGATTACGTTCGGGTGAAATTCGACGCTGTCGTGGCTTCTCAAGAGCGAAGATCGGTCAGCGACCGGTACACGCTCGCGGTTATGTGTAAATCAGCCACACGAGTCGACCGGTTCTCCCAGTCATTACCTCGTCGCGACCGTCTGGGTTGCCTCGGCGGTAGCCAGGGGTTTGCTTCGGCTCCCGTCGCTCTGTCGGTTCTTCTTTCTACGTAGTAAAGCACAAGGCGGGTCGTTGCCGCCGTCTAAGAGCACCACTGTTCGGCCGAGACGCTCGGCCGAGACGCCGCCTGGCCAAACTTGTCGTCGCGGTGTTGCGGCGGGATTCAACTCGGGCGGCGTTCGTCTTGGGAACCTCAAGTCTTGGGAGGCTGAGAACCACGCTCATAAACCCGGGGGAGGTTCCAGCCGGGGCGCCGGCGCCAGTAGCCGCTCAGCGGGAAGCTCTCAACGGTCTTTGGTCATTCCTGACCGGCAGGAGCCTTGGGCAGTCAACAGCAGGCAGCGCAGCAACCGCGTGGCGGCTTCCATCACTTGTTGAACGGGATATTTGCTGAACGGGACCGCGTCTTCGGCATTCTTTGGCTTGCCGGCGAGCGGCAACTCATCCATGAACGCTTCGCGACTATTGTTGGTGGCAAAGTCTCGGTAATCTCGCGGCAGAAAGCTTCTGGCGTTCGGAGCACCCACCCAGCAGTCGGGCCCATTAACTCAACTCACGAAGGCCGAACCGTGCGGATACGCCTCTCCGCAAAAAATTGCCGCAAACGCCTACTGCCAGAAGCCTTACCGGCACCGGGATATAATTCTATTCTCCCGCTTAGGTCGGTCCATAGGCAAAAGCGTAAAAATCCCTACGATGGACGGGCTCGGCCGGGCAGATCGGGTGCCGAGGCATCTTGCACGCATCTCACCGCGAAATCTCGGCTTAGACGATGGCGACCTACCTTCTGAGCTGCTCCTGCGGCGAGTCGGTCCCTGTCGAACCTAGGCAGTGTGGCGAGATGGTCACGTGCCCTTGTGGCATCCAGATCGAGGCGCCGACCCTCCGGCAGATGCAGCAGTTACCGCCCGCTGAGCGACAACAAACTGTCGCTGCCAGCGGGTGGGGCTACCGCCAAGGGGTGCTCACAGCCGGCTTCTTGCTGACGGCCGCTCTGGTTGGCGTTGGCGTCTACTTCATGCGGAATGAGCCGCTCCCGCTCCAGCGGATGGACCGTGACCAAAAGGTCGCCCGCGGAGTCGAGACGATGACGCCAAAAAGCATGTTTGACTTGTGGCGCGTGCAGTACCAGCCGATTTTCTCACGAGGGCGGCTGGATGTCTTTGTCGACCAGTACCAAGTCGCCCTGGATCGCGAGATTCTGATGTACCGCCTCTACCGGTGGACGTCGTTTGGCCTCGCGGCGGCGGTTGGCGTTGGCAGCGTAGTGGCGGCGGCGAGCGCCCGACCGCCCGAGTGACCGCACCGCTTCGGCGAACGGATACCGCCTTGCCCGAACCGAACGCCAGCGAAGCCGGTACCGAACCGGCAGGGGGCGACCAGCCGCTGCGTTGCGTCCACTACCTGGACGCGGTCCGCTTAGAAGAGGGGGGCGTTGTCCGCGCGGTGCTTGACTTGACGGCCGCGGTTGCTGCTTCGGGGGTAAGCGTCACGCTGCTCACTACCGACAGCACGGATATCCCGCCACGATGGCTGGAAGGCGCCCCGGGGACGCCACGCGTTGCGACCATCGACGGGGCGATGACGCCCTGGAAGACGATCGCCGGCGCCGACCGCAGCGTTGTCGCCCAAGCCATCGACTCGGCCGACGTCGTCCACCTCCACACGCCTTGGGACCGCTACAACCTGGCGGCAGCTACCGCGGCCCGTGCGGCCGGCACTCCTTACGTGGTGAGCATCCACGGGATGCTGGACGATTGGCCAATGGAGCAACGCGGCGTGAAGAAACGGGCCTACCTCGCTGTCGCCGGTCGCCGGATGCTGGAAGGCGCCGCCAGGCTCCACTTCACTGCTGAAGCGGAACGCGAGCAAGCGATGAAGTGGGCGCCGCGCGGCGGGGCGAGCGTCTTGCCGCTGGTGATGGACCTGTCGCCCTACCGCGAACTGCCGGGGCCCGATCCCGCACGCCACGCCTTCCCAGCGCTCGGAGCCGCCGGCGCCAAGCTGCTGTTCCTCAGCCGCGTCCATCCAAAGAAGGGCATCGAGAAGCTCATCGAAGCCGTCTCACTCCTGAGCCGCTCGGCGCCCGTGCAGTGCCTTGTTGCCGGTCCCGGCGAAGCGGACTACGTCGATCAACTCAGGCGGCACGCCGGGGCGCTCGGGGTCGGCCAGTGCGTCCACTTCCTCGGCATGGTCCGGGGCGAGACCAAGCTGTCGCTCTACCAGGCGTGCGATCTGTTCGTGCTGCCGACCAGCCAAGAGAACTTTGGCATCGTCCTTACCGAAGCCATGGCGTGCGGCGCCCCGGTCGTTACAACCCGTGGCGTCGATATCTGGAAGGAGCTCGCCGGGCACGGCGCCGAGATCGTCGACGCCGACGCTACGGGGATCGCCGCGGCGGCCGAACGCCTGCTCGCTGACCGGGAAACGCTCGCCCGGCGGAGCCGCCAATCGCGCGACGGCGTCTTCGATTGGCTCGATCCGGACAAGGTTACCCGACAGTACGTTGACCTCTACCGCGAGGTCGCGAACGAGAGCCGGCCGCGCTAGCCAAGCCGGCGGCGCTGTTCGTCGCTCGTTAGCTGGCGCCAGTTGGGCGCGGGGCGGATCCGCGTGGCTGCGTAGCGGACGGCGCCCGACGCCCGGTCGACGACGACCAGCGTCCGCGTCAGCAGCGAACCGGTCTCGGCGATGATCACGCCACCGGCCTCCGTCTCGGCGATCCGCCACAGCTTTTTCTCCGCGAGTTTCGGCGCCGCGGCGAGCACTTCGGCGACGCGCGGGTCATCTCGCGAAGACTTGGTCAGGGTGTCGCAGCCCCGGCAACCCCGCCTTGTGAGCACCGTCTGGCTAACCCGCTGGCCGCAACGCCGGCACACCGTGAAGTTATTCGGCAGGGCAGGCTTGCCCGACACGGGACAAGTCTTGCAGCACTCGAGGGCTACCCGTTTGCCGCTGACGCTGCAAACGACCGACCCGCTGCGGAGTACGCGGTGGCCGGTCTCTTCGCACACCACTACCTGGCCCGCGGAGGCGATGAGGCCGTCGCTGGTCGACGTTAGGTGGAATGTTGGCTCTCGCGTTTGCGGGCAAGTCGCCGGTGGCGCCGACAGCCTCCTGGCCCACCCGTCGAAGGCGATGGTCAGTGACTCCTCGCCGATGACCACTTCCAGCCTGCCGTGGGCCCGCTTCGGCAGCAACACCGCGGCGATCATCCATGGGCAGTCGGGCGTGGCCGCGTCGGGCATGGATGTCTTGGCCGCGTCGATTGCCACGGCCCAGTCCGCCCGGCTAGCCCGCGGAACGCTCTCGTCGCGCGGCTCGACGGCCGCGAGGTTCAGTCGCTCGACGAGCTGCTCCTCCAACGGCCGACCTGTCTCGTCGAAGTAGCGGTGCACGACGCGCAGAGCGTCCGAGGCGGCTTCGACGGTTGACAAACGCAGCACCGGCGCCGGCTCTAGATGGCAGCCTTGCAGGTGGATCGCGCCGCCATCAATCTGATAAGCGTCGAACATCGCGGCGACGACTTCATGCACCGCCTTGGGTTCGCCGGCGGGGACGAAGTGACTCAACCCCTCATCGCCGTCGATCCGATCAGCGAGCCAAGCCAGCAACGCCGCGGGGGAATCACCCGCGAACACTGGCGCCGCCGGCTCATCGGCCACGGGGCGGCGCCGCGTCTTGAGCACGCCGTTCCAGATTCCCGAACGTGACCCGACGGGCGCTTCGGCCTGTTCGATCACCTCACCGGAAGTCACCGCCAGCCCGCCCGCGTCGTGCTGCAACGTGAGCCCAAGGCTCGCGAGTTCCGCCGAGGCGAACCGCTCCCAGTCCTCGGCACACACGGCCGAGACGGCTTTTCGGGGCGTTGTGCCGCTCGCGGGAACGATCACTTAGTCCGCCTGGGGCGTTGCTTGTGCGGGAGTCGAGGTTGCGCGGTTTCAGGTCCGCCGGAGCACGTAGACGATGTCTTCAACCGCTGGGCCGACATCGATCGGGCGATCAATCGCGTAGGCAAAGTCGTACGTCTCGACGATCTCCAGCCCGGCGACTTTACCGATTAGATCGGCCATTTGGGCCGACGTGTAGGTCCGGAAATCGACCCGATTCTCGAGTCGGAAGCTCTCGGTTGGGGTGTAAACGTCAAAACTCATACCAACCGTCTCCCGCCGGCGGCGGCGGTTGGTTTCCAGCGTCCACATGTGCGACACGACGCACAGGTGACCCCGCCGGGCGGACCAGCTCTCTTCGTCCGCGGTGGGAGGGCCGGCGGGCGGCGTCAGGTGGAGCCCGAGCAGGTACAGGCCGCCTTTGCGTAACGCCCGGGCGACGCACGCCAGGTGGTCTTCCGCCTGCCGCTCGGTCGCGAGGTGCCGGAAGCTGTTGATGGTGTTGAACGCGGCGTCGACTTTTCTTGGCAGGCGGAAGTCGGTCATGTCGCCCACGACCGCCGTCTCGGGCAGCCCGTGCCGCCGCAGCCGGCCGTTGCAATAGGCGACCGCTTTGGCGTTGAGGTCGTTGCCGGTTACCTCGTAGCCCGCCTTGGCGAGCCGGTACATCAGCCGCCCGGTGCCGCACGCGGGCTCGAACAATCGTCGGACCTCGCCGCGCGCGTGCCTGGCGAAGCACGCCCGGAGGAAGTCGAACTCCGCCTTCCAATCGGACCCGAAGACGAGGTCGTAGTACCGCGGGTAGTCGTAGAGGTTGCCTTCGAGCGTCTTCACGGTGCACCTGTTTCGCCCGTTCCCGGCACGGTCGGAGCGCCCTTGGTCGACGGCTAGTTGACCAATCCAGCGGAGGCCAATCCGACGGGGGCCAATCCGACGGAGAATCGCCGAGCGGACCAGAAACCCTACAGCCCCAAGAAACCGCAACTACCGGCGAATGCCTGCTGACCGAAGCGTTTAGGCATTGTACGATCATCCCAGCGGGCTGCCATCCGGGTCCGCCGCTACTCTTCGAGTGTCCGCCATGCCGAACGACGACAACGAGCTCGAGCAGCAGATCACTCCGGCGGTCCGGACCCTGCAGGTCATCGTTGCCGCGTTGTGCATGGGGCCGATCATCTTCGCGGCGGTCGTGCTGATCGTCATCAAGCCGCCCGCGTTCGAGGAGTCCGACCTGATGTCGCGTTTCGCCATGCTCGCCGGCCTGGGCATGGTGCTTGCCCAGTCGGTGGTAAGCGGCTTCGTGGCGAACCAGGGCGTCAAGGAGTGGGCGGGCAGCGGCGGCGAGGTGGGCGAGTTATCGCATGTGCATCAGATACGCACGATCATCGCCTGCGCCTTGTGCGAGGCCGGTGCGTTCTTCAATCTGATCGTCTACGGGTTCCTTAACGCCGACCCGTGGAACCTAGCCATGGCGGGCCTGCTGGTCGCGGTCACGGCGACCAGGTTCCCGACCGTCGCCGGCGTGGCCGATTGGTGCCGCAACCAAGCCCGCAACGCGACGTTCTGAAGAGCCGCTCGGCTTACGAGCCCGCGTGCCGGTTGGTCGCCAGCTTCTTGCGGATCTCACCCTTGAGCCTGCCGAGGACCGACTGCTTGTCGGTGTTCTTGAGCACCTCGGCCACCACGCTCTTGGCGCCCCGGTCTCCCCAACTGGCGCCCTGTTCAAAGTAGTACCGCGCCGCCTGCCCCACGATATAGCTGCCGTACCCCGCCGCCGCGCCCTGCGGGACGGCGGTCATGACGGTTGAGGCGCCGAAGGAGAGCGTCTTGAGGGCGCTGGCAGCCGCGCCGGTCGCGACCTCGGCCACCAGCACCCAGCCGGCGGCCTTGCCGATCGACAAGGCGAGTTCGCCGGCGTTGGCGGTGGTGATCTTCAGGCCGTAGACGTTCGCCAGCGAAGCCACCATCGCCGCGTCCACCGCCGCGCCACCCGCAACGTCGGCGAAGCCGATCGGGTTGAGAGCCACGGCGGTCGCCTTCGCCGCGGCGAAGGTCCCGATCAGGCTCATCGCCTGGCGGTTGCGCATCTGGACGCGCAGCGCCGCCACCCGGTCGCTCCGATCCGCCGCGTACATCGACGCGGACAACGCGATCAGCGATACGCCTTCCGCGTCGAGCACCTCGAGGATCCGCGCCCGCAAATCGTCGACCTTCGGTTGAGGCTTGCGCCACTCCTCGCGGGTCGACCCGTCGGCCGACTCGATAACGTACTGCACCTCGCGCGGGTCGGCGGCGGTGAAGACGACGCTCGCCGGATCGAGCAACCCTGCTACGCGGTCTTCGAGCAGCGAGGACCGCAGGTCTTCCAGCTGCTTCGGCGTGTACAGGTCGGTCTTGTTGACGACCAGCAAGATTGGCTTGTGGCAGCCCGCGAGTTCGGCGAGGGCGTTGTGCTCGGTCTCGTTCAGGTCGCTGTCGGTGATGAATAGGATCAGGTCGGCCCGCTCGGCGGCCTGCCTCGCCATCTCCGCCCGCTCGGCGCCGCCCACCTCGTTCAGCCCCGGCGTGTCGACCAGCACGACTTCCGACTGCTCGAAGCCAGGCAAACAGTACCCCGCGCCCTCCCAGTCGAGCCGCCAGACGTCCTTTGTCCAGCCACCACGGACGTTCACCGCCGCGACCGCCTCGCCGGTAAGCGCGTTGATGAGCGCGCTCTTGCCGGTGCTGATCTCGCCGAACACGACGATCTCGACCCGCCCGTTCCGCAGCTTCTTCGCGAGGTCGCGGAGCTGGCGGAGCTCCTCGGCGAGCGCGTCGCGCTCCGACGGGTTGCACCGCTCGACCTGCTCAATGGCGCCACGCACCGCGTCGAGCGCCGCCCAAAGCTCGCGGTCCTCGGCGTCGTGCCCGGCCGGCTCGGTTGTGGTGGCGTCGTCTTGGAGTTCCTGCTGGTCCACCCTTGGGCGCTCACTAGCCGGCGAGCCACGCTCGCCGAACAAATCGGGTACCCGGCGAGCGTGGCCCGCCGGCTGCTGAACGGAAGAAGAATCCAAGCTCTCAAGTGTAGCCCATCCGCAGGAGCTAACCGAGCGGACTCGACAAGGCGCTGACGGGCACGCGAGCGCGGCTGGCCCAATTTTCTGAGAGATTGTCAGCGAGGAGCGCCGGAGGATTTTTTTCGAGCCAGCGGAGCGGCAATCGCGAGCAAGCGGCTGCCCCGCGTAACGACTTACGCCAACGCGGCCCGAAATCCGCGGCAAGGTTAGAAGCGTTGGATTGTCAGCCTATCAAGCGAATCGCCAAATCCAAGCAAAGTTATTGGCCACGCCATACGTAGTCCACGCGAGAAAAATTTGGCCACGCAGCGATCTTGGAGCGAAGCGTGTTGCCGCGAGCCGTCGGTCTTGCTACTCAACTTCGCCGTCGTTCTGGTCCTTGCCGCCCAGCCGTTCTCGCCCCAGACGCACCAGCTTCCGCAGCTCGTCGGCGCTGGTGACCAAGTCCCACTCGCGCTTGGCGAGTTCGGCCAGGCCGCCTTCGGGGGGCTTCATCCCCTCGCGGTAGTAGCGGCAGAAGACACGGCCGATCCATCTTGTCATCAACGCCTGGACGACTCCCTGCAGCAGGCTGCCGGGGATGGTGCCAACGCCGGGCGCCAGCTTGAGCACCGACCCTAGCGCCGCCAGCAACGCCGGCCCCGCCGCCGAGACGCCGAGCATGGCGATCAGATTCTTGCTGAGTTGCGAAAGGAGCTCAACGACGGTGTCCGCGTCGATCTTCTGCTTGTAGACCGCCGCGAGGTCGAGGACCATCTTGACCGTCACCGCGGCACCGCCGGCGATGTCGACGAAGGGGAGCGGGATGGCGCCCGCTCCGCCGGCGGCCCACATGTAGCGGTCGATGACGCGGTCGGCCTCGTCGTCGAGCGCGGCGAGGACCTTCTGCTTGGCGTCGTCGATCAGGCCGCGGGACTGCATCAGCAGGTTGGCGAGCAGCAGGTCGCCCCCCTCGCGGCGGACGATGGCGATCAGCCGGTCGGCGAGCGGCGTGATGTCGGGCGGGTCGGTCACCTCGACCGTTTCCTCGCGGCCATCGGCGAGGACGCGGACCTGCTCCCGCACGACCGGCCGCGAACGCACGGCGACGAGGTCTTCCGGCTTGACCGTCCCGGCGGATTGCTTGCCTAGCTGCGCTAGCAAGTCGGACCGCTGCCTGGCGTCGTACCAGTCTTCTTTGTTCAGGCAGAGGACGACCCGCTTCTCCATCGTGCCGAGCAGCGTTAGCAGGTCGGATTCGTAGGACTTCAGCGGGCCATCGACGACAAACAGCACGAGGTCGGCGTTCTCGGCGTGGGCGGCCGCTTCGGCGGCGCGGCTCTGCCCCTCCACCTCGGCCAAGCCGGGCGTGTCGACCAGCGTGACATGGTCTCCCGACTTGTCACTCAGCGCCGCTTGCCACGGGATCGTGCTCCGCGTGGTGGTGGTGCCGCCCACAACATTCGATTCGAAGACCTCGCGCCCCGCGAGCGCGTTGAGAAGTGAACTCTTGCCGCTCGAGATGGCGCCGAACGCCACGACCTCCAGCCGGTGCGCTTCGCGCTTTGCCTCGAGGTCCGCGGCGAGGCGTTCGATCTCCGCCCGCAGCGCCGGCTTGTTGGCGATTCCCGCGGCGAAACCGCGGCCCGAGGCGAGGTTCTCGGCGAGTTCGGCGCGGCGCTCGGCCTCGGAGAGCTGGCTCGGGTTGCGGCCGCGCCGGGCGTCGGACCGCCGTCGCGCGAGGGTGTTGCCCCACACGCGGTACAGCCCCCAGCAGCCGATCCCGCCCAGCAGCAGCACGCCCACGCCAACCGACGCCAGGTACGCGTAGCCGAGCGCCGGGCTCCGCGCTGACAACGCATCGAATTGCGATAACGTGCTCGGCGCAAAGCTGACGAGCAGGTAGCCGACCACCGCAACGGCGACGACGGCGACGATGGTGAACGTGGATTGAGGTCGGGCCATACCTGCTACTATACGGCACAGCGGCGCCCGCATTGCACCGCAGAAGACGAGCGACTGCCCGGAGGCGGGCCCGAGCGGACCGTTGTTTGAGCGCCCCAGGGACACGTTCCTTGGCGGCTCGAGGCGCTGTCGTGCCGGCTCGGGTCGAGCGCTTCATTTGCTAGGAAGAATCGCGCTATGAAAGCCGCCTACGTCGAGCAAGTTGGTCCGCCCGAGTCGATCGTGGTCGGCGAGCTGCCCACGCCGACGCCGGCACGGGGGGAGGTGCTGGTGCGGGTGCGGGCGTCGGCGGTGAACCCGGTCGACTGCTATGTCCGCGGCGGCGCCGTGGTGATGGACAACCCGCTGCCGTTCATCCCGGGTTGCGACCTGGCGGGCGAGGTCGAGGCGGTTGGCGACGGCGCCACGCGGTTCAAGCGGGGCGACCGGGTTTGGGGGAGCAACCAAGGACTGCTCGGCCGGCAGGGGACGCTCGCCGAGTACGCGGCGGTTGGCGAGGAGTGGCTCTACCCGACGCCCGACGGCGTTGACGACAAGGCGGCCGCCGCCGGCGCGCTGGTCGGCATCACCGCCCACCTGGGGCTGGTGCGCGAAGCCAAGCTCCAGCCGGGCGAGAAGCTGTTCGTCAACGGCGGCTCGGGCGGCGTCGGCACGGCGGTCATCCAGATCGCGGGCGCGATGGGCGCCAAGATCGGCGCCACCGCCGGTTCGGAGGAGAAGATGCAGCGCTGCCGCGGAATCGGCGCCGACATTGTGATCAACTACAAGACACACAGCGTGCGCGACGTGATGGAGCGGCAGCGCGAGCGGATCGATTGGCCCGGCTGGGACGTCTGGTGGGAGACGACCCGCGAGCCCGACTTTGATACGATTGTCGCCTGCCTGGCCGGGCGGGGGAGGGCGGTCATCATGGCCGGGCGCGACGCCCGGCCCGAGCTGCCGCTGGGCGCCTTCTACGTAAAGGGCTGCTCGCTGCACGGGTTTGCCATGTTCAACGCCACGCCCGACGAGCAACGCGCCGCCGCGGAGGACTTGAACCGTTGGCTGGCGAGCGGCGCCTACAAGCCCGCGATCGACCGCGTTGTGCCGCTCGACCAAGCGGCCGCCGCCCACAAGCTGCAAGAAGAGAACACGCTGGGGCAAGCGGGCACGCTCGCGGGGAAGATCGTCGTGGAGTGCTGAGCGATGGGGGTTTGGCGTATCGTGCCCCGCGTTAGTCATTCGCTACGGACCGGGCGTTCTCTTCCCACGCGGCGAGCTGCTTCTCGACGTGGTCCATCTTGGTCCGCATCCCCTTGAGGGCGTCTTCGCCGAGCGCGGCGTGGACCGGCGGGTCGTCGGCTTCCAGGAGGTTGATGATCGCCGCGGCGCCCTTGGCGACGTGATTCGGCTGTTTGCCCTGCACGCGAGAGATGAACTTTCGGAAGCGGCCGGCGGGGGTCTTGGCGTACGCGTCAATAGCCGGCTCGGCGTAGCGGAGCGAGCCGCCGGCGAACTCGGTGTGGAAAGCGCCCGGCGTTAGCACCGTGACATGGATGCCGAGCGGCTTGGCCTCCGCGGCGAGCGCCTCGCCGAGTACGTCGGTCGCCGCCTTGGCGGCCGAGTAGACGCCCAGCCCCGGGTAGCCGACAAAGCCACCGATGCCCGACATCTGCACCACGTGCCCGCTGCCCTGCTCACGCATCAGCGGCAGCACGCGGTGGATGAGCGACAGCCCACCAAAGACGTGAACGTCGAAAAGGGACCGGGCCTGATCGGGCGGGGTCTCCTCGATCGCGCCGACGACGCCGAACCCGGCGTTGTTCACCAGCACGTCGACCCGACCAAAACGCTCCACGGCCCGTTCGACGCCCGCCATCACGGCCGCCGGATCGGTGACGTCCATGACGATGCCGAGGGATAAGTCTCTGGCGAGAGCGGAAAACGCCTCGGCCTGTGCAGCCTGACGGAAGGTCCCCACCACGCGTGCGCCGCGGTTGAGGAGTTGGTGCGACAGGTGCTGCCCAAAGCCGGACGAGGCGCCGGTGACAAGGCAAACGCGGTTTTGGATCGAAGGCATGGCGAGCAAACGGGTGGATAGGGGGGCCAACCAGACGGTATGGTTGCCGCGTCAACAGGCAAGGCGTGGACGCCGGCGGGCCGCCTAGTTTGCGGTCAAACCAGCCCCCAGCGCTTCCGCAAGTACCACTCCGTCCCCAGCAGCCCGACCAGCAGCAGGAAAAACGGCCAGCTGTCCCAGTAGGTGATCCGGGCGAGGACTTCTTCTTCGAGCTCCGGCTGCTTCTCGGCGAACTGTTGGAAGAGCGTGGGCAGTTCCTCGGGCGCGATCGCACGGCCGCCGGCGGCGGAGGTGGCGGCGGCGAGTTGGGCCATCAGGCTTGGCTCGGCCGACGGGTTGTCGAGCTCCAGGTCTTGGTCGGGCACGGCGAACCGCGCGGCCGCCTCGCCGAGCGGCGTCGGGCCGTCGTACGCTCGGACCTCGACGGTGTAGTCGCCCGGCGTCTGGGTGTCGGCGAACAGGGCCGTGGTTTCGGCGCCGGCGCCCGTCGCGAGTTCGAACGTTTTGCCGGCGGGTGCGACGACGCGCGCCTCGTAGCGGAGCTCTTCGGCGTCATCCCCCGCCTCGCCGCGGACGCCCAGCCGCAGGTCGAGCCGGCTGCCGCGGGCGACGCGGCGGCTGTCGAGCTTCACCCAGACGGGGTCTTGCGTCGCGTCGTCTTTGCGGGCGAGCCACAGCACCAGCTGCCGCCAGAACCGCCGGTGCGGCTCGCCAAACCCCTCCAGCCGCCACCGCCAGGTCGAGTCGGCGGCCATCGCCAGGGTGCGTCCAGCGCCCGACTGGCCAATGACCAGCAGCGGGCGCCGGGCCGGGCCGCCTGTCTCGGCGAGGACGATGGCGTTGGGCTTCACGCCACGCCGGTCGAAGCGGTTGGCCCCGTCGAGCGGCGGTAGCTTGGGCCACACGTCGGCCGACTGGGGCCCGAGGTTCATGATCGGGTGGCTAAGGCCGAACGGGTCGGTCGGCTGCACACGCAGCGGCCCCTCCAGGTGAACGTCGCGGCGGAAGGGCTCACCCAGGTTCTGGCGTTCGGCCGGGCCGATGCGGAGGGGCAGCACAGCGGCCACGGGGTTGGAGCGGAACCCGCCGGGGCCGAAGCTCTGCCGGCCACCGAGCATGGCGAGCCCCGCGCCGTCGCGTACAAGCTGAGCGATCGACTGCCACGCCGGCACACTGAGCGCCGTGGCGTCGAGGTCGTCGAGGATCACCACATCGGGCGTCGCGCCGTCGCCGCCGAGGCGCAGGTTCTGCCCAAGTTGGCGGTAATCGAATACCCTGCGCGTCACAACGACGTCGGGCGAGGCGTCGAGTGCCGCGCGGACGAACCGCTGCTCCAGGCCGGGCGTCCCGCCAATGCGCTTGGCGCCGGCGAGGTACAAGACCTTCACGCCGCCGTCGCGGACGGTGATGAACGTGCTGCGCTGGTTGTTCGAGGTGATCAGTTCGCCCTCGGCGGGGCCGCCGGATTCGGTGGCGACGCGGACCGACAGCTTCTGTTCGCCCGGCTGGGTCGGCGTGTGGGTCAGCCGGAACGGGTAGGCGCCGCCGGTGCTGCTGGCGGCGGTCCTGATGGTTTCCGACGCGACGACCGCCATCTCTCCGTCGGCGCCCTCCCACAGCAGTTGCACGGTGAGCGTCCGCCCCGCGAAGCCGTTGGCGCGCACTCGGCCCGCGACTTCGGTCGGCGCCTTGACGAAGGCCGACTCGCTGGCGGCGAGGTCTTCGACCGCCAGGTCGGCGCGGTCGCCGCTGCCGGGCCGGCCGAACGTGGCGGCGAACAGCGGCACGCCCTCGGCCGCCAGCCGTCGCGCGGCGATCGGCGGCGCCACATCACGCGGCGCTAGTGCCCGCGGGGCGCCGTCGCTCAACAGCACGACGCCCAGCAGCCGTTCACCCCCGCCCCGCTCGAGGAGGTCGTCCAGCGCTGCGCCGAGCGCCGTCGTGTCCCCCTCGGCCGACTCGGGCAGGACAATGACTCCGTCGGCGATCTCCGCCTCAGCGAGTTCGTCGGAGAAACGGTACGCGCGGATGTCCCACCGCTCGGCGAAGTCGCGCAGCGCGCCGGCCGAGTCGGCGAGCATCCGCCGGGCGGCGTCCCACCGTGACTCGCCCGCTAGCGAGTCAGCGACCCGCATGCTGCGGGACGAGTCGACGAGCACGAGGAGCGTCGCCTCGAGCGGCTTCGATTCGGTCCGGATCAGTGTCGGCCGCGTAAGCGAGACCAGCACCAACAGCACGATCAGCAGCCGCAGACCGCGGAGCGTCCACAACCGGCCCCCCGTCGGCCGAGGTCGAGGCACGACCAGCACAAGCGCCAGCATCATCGCCGCGACGATTGCCGTGAACCAGGGGCCGCCGACGGGTTGGAAGGACCAGGTCACTTGTCTTCTTGCTACGGCGCTGAAGATAGGGAGACGAGGGGGGATAACGTACGGGGCTGAGGGGATGGTCGAATCTTAGGCAGCGCTGCCAGGGCTGGACCAAGATGGTGTGGCGCCGAGTCGGTGAGATCAAATGCCGACAAACCCGATCAAGGCGATCAGGACGAGCGGTGCGTCGCGTGTTGCGGCGAGGGGTGTTTGCCGGAGACGAATCAGGCGGTGCGGAGCAGGTTGCCTTAGCGACGAAAAAGCGAGCACCGAGCCGAGGCTCGGCGGCTTGTGTCTGCCAGTAGCCGCGTCGTCATCCTGCTTGCGTATCCGTTTCTTATCTCTTCGAGTTGATGTCTTCAGCCATAGCAGCGCAACGAACGACGTAGAATTCTCCCCGTCTCTTCTCCTATCTCCCTCATCTCCTTACCCGACCGTCGTCTCGTAAAACCGATTCGAGACAAAGTGCTCCGCGCCGAGCGCTAGCGCGACGATCGCGATCAGCCAAGGGTACAGCTCGCGGCCGGTGCGGCCGACGTCGACTTTCCGGGCTAGGTCCGCGCGTCCGCGGGCAAGTTGGGCCCGATCGGCGCCGAGGCCGCTGCGGACTTCGTTGAAGGCGACCCGCTCGAGGCGGCCGATGTCGGCCGCCGCGTTGACACTGAAGCCCGTGTCGAGCCGGCCACGCTCGCCGCCCGCTTGGACGCGGTAGTTGCCGGGCTGGTCGGTCGCCCCGATGACGATCTCGGCGCCGCCCGGCTGTGACCCCTTAATCGCCTCGCCGTCTGGCAACCGCAGCACGTAGCCCGAGACGTCCACCCCCGCCGGCGCCGGGACTATCGCCGCGTCGCCCGCGGCGTAATTCCACCGCTGATCGCTGGCGCCTGCAAGGTAGTCCGCCACGTTCCGCGTGAGCGCCAGAAAAGGCCACGGGTCGGGCCCCGTTGGAAGTAGGTTCCATGGGTCGCCCCGGTTCTGAAAGCCCGACGCCGGGTCGGACAGCGGCGTTGTGATCGTCACCACGCGGCCGCGGCCAACGGCCCGCTCGACCATCGCCGAGTCGCCGTTGGCGAAGGGGCTGATGACGATCGTGCCCGTGTTCAAGCCGTCGAGCGCCCAGTAGCGGAAGACCGGGAAGTCGCTCCACACGATCGCCTCGGCGTAGTCGGCCATCTGCTTCAGCGACGGGTGATCGTAGCGCGTGGGGCGGAGGTACGTCGCGTCACGCGAGACCCACTTTAGCGGCGCCGCGAGCAGCGCCTGAGGGGCCGGCCCGTTGAACGAGGTGCTTGTCGCGTTGCGGCCGAGGGCGACAACGACCGACCCGCCCGCGCGGGCGTAGTCATCCAGCCGACGCCACACGGCGGTCTCCAGCGGACGGGGGTCGAGCAGCCAGACCGACGCGTAGCCCGCGAGGCTGGAGCTAGCGAGCCCGTCGAGCGGGACGCGCTCCGTCTCGTAGACCTCCGGTTCGCCTCCGACGGCGTCAGCCGGCGCGAGCGCCTGGTCGACGAACAGCGTTGACGTGCGATCGGCGCCGGCGAGCAGCACCGCCCGCGGCGGCTCGACGCGGACCGTAAAGTATCGCCGGTTGTCGGCGTCGAGGCCGTCCGGCGCCGACAGCGATACGCAGCCTTGATGCACCCCCTCTTCGAGTCCGGCAACGGTAAACGAGACGGCCCGTGACGGGCCGGCGCCCCCGGACGGGTCGACGATCGTCTGCCCTCGCTTCTCGAGGTCGCCGTCGCGTCCGATCCACAGCTCGGCGACCAGGGGGCTTCCGCCAGACGCATAGGCTGCCGTTTCAATCGTTAGCGGCTGACCGGCGGCCAGCAACGGCGACGACAGTCGAACGGCGCCAAGACCCTGATTCGCTACGCCGTTGGCGCCGACGTCGACCACGTACAGCGTGGCGCCGGGCAGGCGGTCGAGCTGCGCGGCGATCGCCTCGCGCGAGGCGTCGGTCCACGAGGCGGCGCTCAGGTCGGTGAAAAGGTAAACCTCGCGGCGGTCTCCTTCCCGCTCGGCGAGCAAGTCGGCCGCGTCCCGCACCGCCGCGTCGAGTGGCCGGTCACGATACGACACCCCCAGGCGTCCCAGCCGTAGCTGCGCCGCGTCGCGGTCGGTCAGCCGCTTACCGCGCACCGAGCCCCGCCCCAGCACGCCGACGCGGCTGTCGGACGGTAGCTGTTCGAGCAACCACCCGCCGAGCTCCTTCGCCGCCTCGAGCCGCGTCTCGTCTCGCTCCCGCAGCTGCATCCGCGGCGAATTGTCAACGACCAAGGCGACCGAAACGACACCGGTCTCGCCCCCCTTCAACCCGGACCCCTTGAGCACGGGCCGAGCGAGCGCCAAGGCGAGCAGGGCGACCGCAACGCAGCGCAGCGCTAGCAGCCCCCAGTGCCTCAGCCGCATCCGTGTCTGATTCGACGACTTCCGATTACGCACAAACCGCAACGCGGGGAAGACAAGTGGCTCCGGCTGCCGGCGCATGACCAGGTGCAGCACGATCGGCAGAGCGATCAGCAAGGCGCCGGCGGTGAGGGCGGGGGTGAGGAAAGACATGGCTGATTTATGATTTCTGATTGATGATTGACGCGCAGACGATGGGTCCCGCTTGCGCGTCAATCATCAACCAGAAATCATCATTCATAAATCCCTAAGCTCGTTGCCGCCGCGTCGCCAAATACTCCGTCAGCGCCCGATCGAACGGCATGCTGGTGTCGAGCGGCACGTAGTCGATGCCCGATTGGAAGCACTCGCGGCGGTACGTTTCGCGGAAACCGTTTACCTCGTCGCGGTAGTCGTTGCGGAAGCCGTCGGCGTCGATCTCGATTTTTTGATGGGTCTCCGGGTCCTCAAGCTCCACGAGGCCGGTGAAGGGAAAAGCGACCTCCGCCTCGTCCAAGATGTGGAACAGGATCACGTCGTGCCCGCCGTGCCGCAGTTGGCGGAGCGACTGGATGACCTGCTCGTCATCATTCAGCAGGTCGCTGAAGACCATCACCAGGCTGGCGTGCTTGAGCATCGCCGCGAGCTGCGTCAGGCTGTGGGCGACGTCGGTCTCGCCCGCCGGTTTGAGATTGGCCAGCAGCGACAGGATCGTGCCGATCTGCTGCCGCTTGCTCTTGGGCGGCAGCGAGGCGTTGATCTTCTCGCCGAACGTCACCAGCCCCACCGGGTCGTTCTGGTGGACCATCAGGTACGTCAGCGCCGCGGCGAGGCAGATGGCGTAATCAAACTTCGTCAGCTCCTGCCGGTACGTGTAGGCCATGCTGGCGGAGAGGTCCATCGCCAGGTAACCGGTGATGTTGGTCTCCGCCTCGAACTTCTTGACGAAGTACTTGTCGGTCTTGGCGTAGGCGAGCCAGTCGATGTCCTTGGGGTCGTCCCCCTGCGTGTACTTGCGGTGCTCGGAGAACTCAACGGAAAACCCCTGGAAAGGGCTCGCGTGCATCCCCTGCAGGAACCCTTTGACGATGAACTGAGCGCGCAGATCGAGCCGCTTGATCTGCTGGATGACTTCGGGCTTGAGGTAGGTTTCAGCGCTCGGCATTACGCTTTAACCACAGAGGACACAGAGAGCACGGAGGACGAAGGAGACACGGATCAACGAGGATCGACGGGATTTAGGAGGATCAGCCGACGACCTACGCGTCGTCGGCGTTCGGTTTAATGATGAACCGCGGAGTTCGCGGAGTTCGCGGAGTTCGCGGAGGACCCGGAGGCTCTTTCTAATCAGCTATGGAAGTATTTGACTTCTTCTTGCGAAACAGGGCGACGTGGTCCTCGTTTCGAAGCATAAGCATG
>JBCCZD010000027.1:0-22904 GCA_039188275.1 Planctomycetota bacterium | reverse complement strand
TTTTTCCGCTTGTATTTTGCTGGCGCCGGTCGTTTAATCACGCCTTCGCGGCTGGGATCGACCCTGTCTCCTCACCCGCACACCCTCTTTTGTCCGACGTAAATCGAGTGGAGGATCCAACCCGATGGCGAAAGCCGCACCTAAGCCCCCGACCAAGACCGAGATCTTTGCGAACATCGCCGAGACGACCGGCCTGAGCAAGAAACAAGTCAGTGAAGTCTTCGACGCCTTGAGCGACGAGATCGAGAAGTCGCTGGGCAAGCGTGGCCCGAAGATGTTCACCATTCCCGGGCTTTGCAAGATCGTGGTTCAGCAGAAGCCAGCGGTGCCCGAGCGCGAGGGCATCAATCCGTTCACCAAAGAGCCGACCATCTTTAAGGCCAAGCCGGCCTCGAACGTCGTGAAGGTCCGGGCCCTGAAAAAGCTTAAGGACATGGTTTGAGCGGCATCGGCCGCAGACGGTCTGCTTTCCGCTGACCCGAAAACCCGACCCAATGCCGTGGCGTGGCCGCCTTGCAGCAAGCTGGGCCGCGCCACGGCTTTTTTCGGCGGTTGCTGGGTTGCTTAAGGTTTGCCGAGCGCCAAACCGTCGCCGCTCCGGGAGACCGCTACGCGGTGATCAGCGGCGCGGTGATCAGCGGCGCGGGTAGCGGCAAAACGCTCGCCGCGAGGCGAGAGTGGATGTGGAGAAGATCCGCCAGGGCGGCGTCGTGACAGGCCGATGGGCGAATAGCTACGGGACGAAGAGCTACGGGACGAAGAGCCAGTCGACCACGAGCCATTCGACTATAAGCCATTCGACCATGATCCAGTCGACGACAGCCAGCGGCAGCCAGTGGACAGAGGCGGGCTCGAACCGCCGACACCGGCCTTTTCAGGGCCGTGCTCTACCAACTGAGCTATCTGTCCAACCAAGCCCAAATCATAGCCGAGCCCGGCTGGGTGTAAATGCCGGTCGTTGCTCGACCTAGGCCAACCGACGCCCGCCAAGGCCGGCGTTGGTGTCGCCCGGTGCATGCGACCCGTGACGGCCGAAGATCGTGCTTCAGATGTCCGCTTGCTGGTGGCCCGATCACTGGCACAGGAAGAGCGGAAGCTCGGCGTGCCGGACCGTTTCGAGCATGGTCTCGCCGAACAGGCGCCGCACCAGCAGCCGGCGGGCGCTGTTGCCCATGACGATGAGGTCGGCGCCGATCTCGTCCGCCACGCCCAGCACGGCCTTGCGTGCCGAACTATCGCGGAGTTCGGTTACCGGCTGCACGCCGTGTGCCTGGCAGTACTCCGCGGCGTCGGCGAGCAGCTGGTCACCCTCCTCGCGATGGGAGCCGAAGTGGACGATGTGCGTCGCGGCGTCGGGCCACAGCCGCATCTCGATAAACCTCCGCATTGTCTTGGCGGACTCCATCGAACCGCTGTAGGCGATCATGACGCGGCGGATGGGGCGGTAGTCGGGCGGAGCCACGATCATTGGTCGAACGCCCGCCCCCACGAGTCGCACCAGACCGTCCGAGGGCTCATCCATCAGCCCGTGCTCGCATAGGCCGTCGCGCCCGACGATCGCGATGTCGTGGTAGCGGGCCACGGCGATGAGGCTGTTCAGGGGATCTCCCTCTTCGCACCGGACAACGTACGGCGTGCCCGCAGCCGTGCACGCTTTGCGAAAGTGGCTGGCGAGCCGGGCGGTCAGGCGGTGGACGCTGGCGGTGCGTTCGACGCTCAAGTCGTGGGCCAGCGCGCCGGCGCCGATCGGCGCCGGGCCGACGTGGCTTAGAGTCGGGGTATCGATCAGGGTCACGCCGGTCAGCGAACCGCCGGCCAGATTGGCGATCTCGAGGGCGTAGCGGGTCGCGGTTTCGGAGCAGGCTTCTAGGCCAAGCCCCACGAGGATGCGTCTGACACTCATCGAAGCGCCCTCCAATTCTTGTCGGGGCGATAGCCGGGCAAGGAACTCGTTTGCCGCGGTGGTCTCGTGCCGGCTGTGCCCTGCGTTCCCGCGAATCCGTCCCTCGCGGCGACACTCTAGCTGAAAATATTATACGCACGCGGACGCGATATTTGGCGGCAAACCGACTCGATCGAGGGAACGCCCCAACCTGAGGATGATGGCTCGCCCGCTGGGAGCCCGCAGCCGACGTAAACCGCCTTGTTGACAACGGTTTCGGCAGCCAACTACGATGTCCGAGTGCACGGGTGTTGGCTCGCCGGAACGGCCAATCCCGCTTGCAATTTCGGCCGCCACGCGGCTCGCCCCTGCCGCGGCTAGCAAGTGCGGGCTCGCTCCCGACGATGCGTCCACCTTGCTGGCGATTGCCCAATTCGCCTGCCCGCGTGTGCGTTGGGAATGAGGTCCCCCCGAGGAGGCTCCCGCGATGTCCAATCGATCCGCTGCTGCCGTCGCCGTGTTCGCGCGGTTTGCCCGGACGGTCTCGTTTTGCGTCGCGGGCGTTGCGTTGGTCTGGGCCCTCTCCGCCTCGCCCTGCGGCGCGGTCACGCCTAGCAGCCCAGAAGTTCAGGCGCTTGTAAAGAAGGGCCTCGGGTACCTCACGAAGAGCGGCGACACGCGACTGGGTGGCAAATGCGTAGTCGCGCTTGCGTTTATCAAACAAGAGAACCCGCAGAAGAACCACCCGCGTGTCAAAGAAGCCCTTCAGGCTTGCATCGATGGCACAAAGTTAAGCGTTCAGCGGCTCGACATGTACAGCAACGGGCTGGCGATCATCTTCCTGTGCGAACTCGACCCCCGCGCCCACGGTGACCTGATCCGCCACTACCTTGGCGTGCTTAAGAAGCGTCAAAAAGACCACGGCGGGTGGGGCTACAACGTCCGCAAGACGGGCGATACTTCGCAGTCGCAGTACGCCGCGCTGAGCTACTGGGAGGCGCACAACAACGGCTTCTCGGTCGAGGCCGCGTCGGCGGCGAAGTTGGCGGACTGGTTGATCCACACCCAAGACCCCTCGGGCGGCTGGGGGTACCAGGGCCGCTACGCGAAGAAGGGAGAAGAGATCGAGCAGGAAGAGGTGACCTGCTCCATGCTCGCCGCGGCGATGGGCAGCGCCTTGATCACCGCCGACTTGTTCGGGCTGGCGGGCAAACGTGACGCGGGGCGCCCGCTCAGCCCGGTCCCCGCGGCGTTGTTGGCCGGTAAGAAGAAGCGCAAGAGGGCGGCCAACCTCCGCTCCGCCAAGCTCGACGCGGACGCCCTCTTCAAGGCGATCGAGCGGGGCAACGCTTGGATGGACAAGAACTACCGCCCCAGCCTCGGCCGGTACGACGCCTATTACTTGTACTCGCTCGAGCGTTACCGCAGCTTCCAGGAAGAGATCGAAGGCATCTACGACCCCGAGCCCGACTGGTACAACGCCGGGTACGAGTTCCTCAAATCGAAGCAGAAACCGGACGGGTCTTGGTCGATGGGCTGCGGCCAGGGCCCCGACACGGCGTTCGCGATCTTGTTCTTGATCCGGTCGACCCAGGGGATGTTCCGGCAAAAGATCAATGACACGCGGAAGGGCTTGGTCGGATTCCCCAAGCCGTCGCCGAACCTGAAGTTCGAGAACGGCGAGTTTGTTCGCCAGCAGACGCAGGCGAAGATGGACGACCTGCTCGGCTTGCTGAGCGACGACCAGGCGGCCGAGCTCGACGGCATCGCCGACGACCCCACGTCGCTGGTCGTGACCGGCGACGTTGACGAAGCGACCGCGCGTCGGCTGCAACAGATCGTGCGGGGCGGCGGGCCCGCGGCCCGGTTGATTGCCGTGCGCACGCTCGGCAGGACGGGCGACCTCGACCACGTGCCGACGCTGCTCTACGCCCTGACCGACCCGGACGCCCGCGTCACGATTCAGGCCCGCGACGCGCTGCGGTTCATCAGCCGCCGTTTCGCGGGTTTCGGGTTGACGGATAAATTCACCGAGAGAGAGCGTTACTCGGCCCGCGATAAATGGCAGGAGTGGTACCTGTCGGTGCGCCCCGACGCGGTGATCTCGTTGAACTAATGGCCGCCGCGGGGCACACTCCGGCTGGCGCGGTCCGCGCCGGGGCCTGGCCCGCCGCCACTCACCGTCGCCGCCACTCACCGCTAAGGGACAATGTGTTATGGCTACCGCTATCCGACGGGCGTCCTCGCGTGAACACTACCGGTTGTCGGTCAACTCTTACGACCGTGCGTCGAGCCTGCTGGTGGCGCTGCTCGTGATGGTGGCGGTCACGGTTTCGGCCCTGCTGATCATTTTCTTCGCGCGGGGTTTTGTTGACGAGAAGCTGCCGCCCTTCATCCTCCCGGGTGAGAACACCGACCTGCCCAACGAGGCGGTGATGGGCATCGCCGAAGACATCGAGCCGCCGGGCGTCGAAGACGCGCCGGAGTTGACCGAGCCGTCGCTGATGGACACGCTCAACGCGCTCACCAGCGCGGTCTCCTCGAAGGTAGCGATCATGGCCGACCCGCCGATCGACGCCAGCGACCGGGTCGGCAAGGGGAGCGGGCTGGGGGACAAGCGGAAGTCCGGCGGCGGCGGCGGGCCGGCGATTAGTCGGGAGCTGGTGTACGAGTTCTCTGACGCCGCGGCCTACGCCCGCTGGTACGACTCGTACGGGATCGAACTCGGCGTGTTGGACGCTTCGGGCGTGAACGCGTATTACGCCTCGAACCTGGGCGACAGCAAGCCGACCGTACGGCAGGGGAAGCGGATGGAGGAGAAGCGGTACGCCTTCCCGGCGAGTGCGGGGCCGCTTTACCAATTCGACGTCCGTTTCGCCCAGAAGGCGGGGATCGCCAAGTACGGCAAGATCCTCTACCAGTTCTTCCCGAACGAGGTCTACCGGATCCTGCTCGGCCGCGAGGAGGCCGAGGCGAAGAAGGCGGGCAAGCGGGTCGACGAGATCAAGCGGACCGTCTTCCGCGTCGAGCAGCGGGGGTCGAATTTCGATTTTGTTGTCGTTGAGCAACTATACTAGCAGTCCGTCAAAGCAAAACGACGCGGCGGCGAGCGCATCGGCATTGCCGAATCGCTCGCCCACTTTCAGTTTAACGCCGTCCGCCGGAACGCGAGCCGCCCCGCCCCGCCCTTTGAGCCCGTCTGCTGGGCCGACCCCTAAGCCAGAGCGTTATGGAAACACTGTTCACGCTGATCGCCTATATCGTTTACGTCGGGATGGCGGCCTTGGCGTTGTGGGGCTCCTTCTGCGTGGTGCTGGTTTGGCGCCGGGTTGGCGAGATCCGCTTCTCGAGCGAGGAGGAGCAGGAAGAGTTTCTGGATGAGCTTGACGCGGAGCTGACCGACGGCGACTACGCCGC
Source organism: Planctomycetota bacterium (assembly GCA_039188275.1). GTDB lineage: Bacteria > Planctomycetota > Planctomycetia > Pirellulales > Lacipirellulaceae > JBCCQL01. Next base: position 17,605 of record JBCCZD010000027.1, on the reverse strand, counting down.
GGCGTCGGAGCTGTGCGAGGACGACCGCCGGGCGATGCCGCAGCTCGCGATTTACGCCATCGAGAACCGCGACCTCGGCGTCCCGCGGGTGAAGCGGCAGCTCGCCGAGCGGTTCCAGCAAGACGTGCTGGCGGACATTGAGCACCGGCTGAGCTGGGTCTCGACCGTGACCAAGAGCGCCCCGATGGTGGGGCTGTTCGGCACCGTGCTGGGCATGATGGGCGCCTTCAACACCCTGGCAACCGCCGAGCAGGTCGACCCGTCCGCTATGGCCGGCAACATCGGCGTCGCGCTGGTCACCACCGCCTGCGGCCTGGCGATCGCCGTGCCGCTGGTGATCGCCACGGCGAGCATCAATATCCAGATCGGCAAGATGGAAGACCTGATCGCCGCGGGCATGAGCCGGCTGATGGACATGCTAGAGACCGCCATGGGCGGCGCCGACGTGCGGACCACGCGCAGCCGCGCCCGCGCGGCCGAGCCGGCGGTGGCGGAGGTGGTGGAGGACTGATGGCCGGCCCGATCAAACACCTCGACCAGATCATCGAGGGGCAGCAGGAGCTCGAGGAGGAGGGGTTCGTCCCGAAGCGTCGCCGCGACGACGACGAGATGGACATCACCCCGATGATCGACATCACCTTCCTCCTGCTGATCTTCTTCCTCGTCACGTCGACACCCGATTCGACCACGGCGGTTGACCTGCCGAAGGCGGAGAACGGCTCGCCGGTGAGCCAGATCTCCTCGACCATTTTCACCGTCGGCGAGGGCGATTTGGATAGCGCCCCGGTCTACGAGGCGGACGGCAAGGTCGAGTCCGCCCGCCTGTCGGACGACCCCGACGAGCGGAAGAAACAGATTAAAGAAGCGGTCGAACGGGGGCTGCAAGACGAAGCCAAGAAGGACGTCTTGATCAAGGCGGACAAGAACGTGAAGTGCCGTGAAATCGACCGCGTGATGAAGGCGATCTCGAAGGTCGACGGCGTGCGGCTGCACCTCGGGATCTTGACTCCGAATTAGCGGCGGACCCCGGCCAATAGTCCGTCGACCAAACGAGATCGTCCCCAGTCGCCCACCCTGCCACTAGCCAACCTCCAGAAGCCGCCCGTTGAGCGCCCCCGCCTCGTTCAAGTCGAAGCTCGCCGAATCGGGCGAAGAGGACATGGACATGACGCCCATGGTGGACGTCACGTTCCTGCTGTTAATCTTTTTTATGATCACCGCCGCCTTCGCCCTGCAGAAGGCGATGGAGGTGCCGCCGGTCGACGACGACGAGGCCGCGCCGACCGAGGTCATCCAGGACCCTGAGAAGGATATCGTCGTCGTGCGGCTGGACGCGGACAACGTCTATTGGGTCACCGCCCCGATCTACGACGAAGAGGAGAAGGCGGTTAGCCGGCGGGACATGCGAGAGCTGGTCCGCCGAGGCCGTGAAGGGGAGGGGACGAAGGGCCCGTCGAAGATGCTAATCCAATCGCACGGGGACGCGACGCACGAGTACATGGTGGCCGCGATCGACGCCGGCGCCGAGGTCGAGATGCAAGAGATCCGCCTGAAGATCTACGAGGACGGCGAGCTGTAGCCAGCCCGCCCCGACGAAGCCGCCAACCCACCGCCGCCGCAGCATGACCAGCGCCGAACGATTCATCGAGCAGCTCTCCAAGCACGGGATGCTCTCCGAGGCGATCATCAAGCGCCTGAACGACAAGGTCGCCAACAGCTCGTCGGCGCCCTCGGCGCAGGCGCTCGCGCGGTTCCTGGTCGACAAGGGCCACTTGACGCAGGTCGACGCCAACGACGCGCTGGCGGCCTCGAAGCCCCCCCGCAAGAAACGCCCGCGGGCGCCCAAGCCGGTCGAGGTTGCCGCCGAGCCGAAACGCTCATCGAAGAGCCGGCGTGCGTCTGCCGAGGACGACCTCTTCGCCGACCCGGCGGACGCGTCGGGCGGCGGCGCGGCTACCGAAGCGAAGCCCAAGCGGAAGAAGAAGTACGTCAAGAAGAAGAAGGGCGCCGACGAGTTCGACACGCCCCTGATGCTGCTCGGCGGGGGCGGCTTGGTGATCGGCCTGCTTCTGATTGGCGGCATCCTCTACCTGCTCTTCGCCGAGTCCGGCGACGAGGCCCTCGCCGACGCCCGCAAGGCCTACAACGCGGGCTCTTACGCAACGGCGGTCGCGGGCTATGAACGCTTCGTCGAGAAGTTTTCCGGCCACGAGGGGCGCAGCGAAGCGCGTGTCACGCTCGGCGTCGCGCGGATCTTGAACCTGCCCGAGTCGAGCCCTGAAAACCGGCTGAAGAAGGCGAAAGACGAGATCCCGCTTATCGAAGACGAGGAGGAGTTCTACAGCGTTCGCGAGGACCTGGCGAGCCTGCTGCCGTCGATAGCGAAAGACCTCTCCGAGAAAGCAGACGCGGGGCTCGAGCTCGCCGAGATCGACGAGTACGTCGGACTGACGAAGGAAGCGCTGGCGCTCTGCTCGAACACGAACTACGTCCCCACGAGCTTGCGGGACGAGCAAGAGTTCGGCGAGATCGACGAGGTGCTCGCCCGGATCGAGCTCCGGCAGGTGGCGCTCAAGGCGCTCGCGGAGACGATCGATGCGATGAAGGCCGGCGTCGCTAGCGGCGACACCCGCACTGCCTACGCTTCGCACGCAGCGTTCGTTAAGGCGCACCCGGAGAAGGCCTCGGACGAGGGACTCGTTGCCGCCGTCGCCGAGACCTCCAAGGCGGAGCAGCTCGGCGTCCGCTACGTCGAGGACCGCTCGCCGGGGTTGACGGCCGAGGCCGAGACCGCCGTCACCGCGCAGGTGGCGATGGCCGACCGCCGCCGCAAGGGCGCTGCGCCGGCGAGCGGCGTGACCGTCGTGCGGTTCCAGGGCAACGCCTACGCGGTTGACCGCCGCGACGGCAGCCTGCGCTGGCGCCGGCCGCTCGGGACTTCGCTGAACCAGCTTGAGCCCGTCTTGCTCGGCGACGATTGCCTTATGGTCGATTCAAGCCGCCAAGAGATCGTCCGCGTCAACGCGGCGACGGGCGCGCTCGTTTGGCGGGCGCCGATTGAAGACGACGCTTCCCAGCCCCTCGTGTTGGGCGACCGCGTCCTGGCCGCCGGCAAGTCGGGTCGGCTGCACGTCATTGACGCCGCCCGCGGCGACCGGCTCGGGTATGTCCAGTTCGCTCAGCGTCTGCGCGCGGCGCCCGTAGCCGCGCCCGGCGGGGGGCGCCTTTACCTTGTGGGGGATCACTCGAGTGTCTACACGCTGGACGCCGAAGACATGAGTTGCCTTGGCGTCTACTACCTGGGCCACGCCAAGGGGACGGTGGTCACCCCGCCGGTCCTGGTGCTGGGCAGGTTGCTTGTGCTGGAGAACGACGGCGCGACAACCGCCAGCCTGCACGCGCTTGGCGTTGACGGGGAGGGGGTCGTCACCAAGGAACTGGCCGCCGACGATGAAGCGAGCGTGCGGCTCAACGGCCTGGTGACCCGCGAACCAGAAGTCTTCGGCAAGCGTTTCGCGGTCACGACCGAGAGCGGCAACATCGGCGTCTACGAGGCTTCGCAAGACGAAGGCGTCGCCGCGGTGACGCTGCTCGCCACGCGTGAGTCCCGCCGCCGGCTCCGTTCGACGCCTTACACCGCCGTGATGGACCAGCAGCTATGGGTGGCGGGCGCCGGGCTGGCACGCTATTCGATTCAACCATCCGGCAACCGTCTGCCGGTCCGCGACGTGGCTGAGCCCTTCCGCGGGGACACGTTTGTGCACCCGCTGCGGGTCCAAGAGGGGGTGGTGATCCACGTCCGCCGTCGCCGCGGTCGGGCCGGCGTTACGATCGCGGCGTCAGACGCCAAGACGGGCGCCGTCTACTGGGAGACGGACGTCGCCGCGCCCGCCGCGGGGCCCCCGGTCGCGCTCGCTGGCGGGAGCTCCTTCCTCTGCACGCTCGCGAGCGGCCGGGTCTTTGTGGTCGACGCCGAGGCGTTGCAGTCGGGCGTTTCCGAACGGCTCGCCTCGCCCTCCGCGAAGCGCGGCGGCGGTAGCCGGGGGGTGGTGCTCGACGCCGGGGCCGAGTCGGGCGGCGCGGCGGTATACCCCTCTCGGCAATCGGGCGACGCCGTCGGCGTCGACGCCGCGACGCAGCCGCGGTTGATGCAGTTGCCCGGCGCCCTCAACGGACAACCAATCAGGTTTGCCGGCGGCTGGCTCGCCGGCCTGGCGTCTGGCCAGGTGGCGTGCTTCGACGGCTTGACCGGGGACGCCGTCGCCGCGCCCTTCCAGCCGGAACTCGCGCCTCGCCAGACGATCAAGTGGAGCGAACCAGCGCTGGCAGAGGTCGATGGCGAGCCGGTCGGCGTGATCACCGACGGCCGCGCAAACCTCTACGCACTGCGGTTGCTGCCCAGACCGGCCCCGCACCTTGCGCCGCTTTCGGTGGTTGAGCTTGAGCAACAAACGTACGCCAGCCGGGTAGCGGTCGCTGGAGGTAAGGTTGCCGTCGCGACAAGCGACGACCGCCTCAACATCTACGAGCTGGAAGGCCTCTCGCTCAGCGGTGAGTACGAGCTCGCGGCGCCGGTGGTTTGGGGACCCTACCATTCCGAAGGGGTCTTCCTGCTGGCGACCGCGGACGACGCCCTGCTGGCCATCGATCCGTCCCGGTCCGACCAGCCGGTCTGGACCGAGTCGGGCGAGGGGGCGGGTCTCGCCGGTCCGCCTGCCGTGGACAGCGGGGTCGCGCTGTTTGCCCGCCGCGAAGGCGTGTTCGAACGCCGGCGGCTGACCGACGGGACGCTCGTCGACCGGGCTCCGATCGGCCAATCCATCGCGTCGCCGCTCACGGCGGTTGACGGCCGTCTGCTAGTCGCTTCAAGGGACGGCGCCCTGCTCTTCGTTCAACCGTCGAGGGCGGAATGACCACCGCCATGCGCGCCCCTATCGGCCGCCGCCTTGCCGTGCTCTTGGTCGGCTTCGTTGTTTGCTACGCATCCGCGGGCGACGCCAAGCCGATTTACGAACGGGAACCGTTCGACCGCATCATCCTCAAGCCGTCTAGCGGCGGCGACGTCTTCGAGGTGCTGCCGCCCAAGCTGCCCAACCGGCGTGTGCCCGACCCGTTCCCCGGCGGCAAGTTCAACGTCCGGGTCGTCGGCGTCGCGGGCGAAGAGTTCCCGGTGGCTTGGAAGGATGTGAAGAAGATCATCCTCTTCGAGCAACTCGTCCTGGAGGAGGGCGTTGGGCTCGTCGACGCCGGAAAGTTTGACGAGGCGTTCGACTACTTCCTGCGGCTGCACAGCAGCTACCCCAATACACCGGGGCTTAAGACGGCGACCAGCCGCTACCTCCAGAAGAACGCCTTTGCCGCTTTCGAGGCGGGGGAGTACGACCGTTCGCTCGCCATGCTGGCCAGCCTGCGAGAGGAGCAGCCGACTTTCGAAGGCTTGGCGGGGGCGGTCGACACCGTGGCGGACCAGATCATCCAGGGCCACCTCAAGCGGCGTGACTTCCGCGCGGCGCGCAGCGTGCTAGACGTCGTGGACAAGCAGTTTGGCACGCTTGAGCTCACGACGGTCGACGCGTGGACCGAGCGGTTCCGCAAGGGCGCCGACGACCAGGTGCGCAAGGGCGCCAACCTATTCCGCGCGAAGAAGTACCGCGAGTCGCGTGCCGCGGCGGTGCAGGCCCAGTCGATCTGGCCGGAGCACGAGCAGGCCAAGAAGCTGCTCGAGCTCATCCAGCGGGCTAACCCTTCGGTGGTGGTCGGCGTGCGGACGCCGACGCCGCTGCCGGTCGAGCCGCGGATCGACAGCCCGGCGTCGCTGCGGGCGGGGTTTGTCGCGGCGCCGACGCTGACGCGGATGACCGACTACAGCCCCGAGGGGGGTATCTACGCCTCGCCGATCGGGGCGGTTGGCCTCGACGGGACGGGCAGCGAGCTGACGCTGTCGGTGCTCGACTACCCGGCCGGCTCGCCCGCGGCGCTCGACGCGCCCGCCGCGGTGGCGCGGTGGCTGCTTGAAGCCGCTGACCCGACCACGCCGGAGCACCGCCCCGAGCTGTCGGCAGTGGTCGGCACGGTGCTGACGCCGGAGCCGGACTTGTTGGTCGTGGGCCTCTCGCGGTCGCACGTCCGCCCGGAGTCGCTGTTCCGCGAAGTCCTGTTGCGTGACTGCAAGCTGCCCGACCCGCTGGGCGCTTTCCGGGCCGTCGACGTTGACGACGAGACGATCGAGCTGCAAGCGGCTCACGACGCCGCGGCGGTTTCGCTGGTCGAAGAGCGGACGCTCGCCACCGACGAAGACGCGATCAACGCCCTTGTGCGCGGCGACGTCGACGTGCTGGCCCGGGTGCCGCCCTGGCAGGTAGCGACGCTCCGGTCGAACCGCTCGATCACCGTGGGGCAGTACCGCCTGCCGACCGTCCACGTGCTGATCCCGACACGCCGGAAGAAGATCCTCGACAGCCGCGAGTTCCGCCGGGCCCTTTGCTACGGCATCGATCGCCAGCGGATCCTCAACGAGCAGATCGTGCCTGGCGGCAAACTGCCCGGCTGCGAAGTGGTCAGCGGCCCGTTCCCGATCGGCCTGTCGCTCAGCGACCCGGTGCGTTACGGCTACAACGACGCCGTCCGGCCCCGGCCTTACGAGCCGCGGCTGGCGGCGCTGCTCACCGCGCTGGCGTGGCGGAACCAGCAGGTCGCGGAGAAGACGCCGAAACCGGAGCCGGGCGCCAAGAAGGACCCCGACGCCAAGCCGCCCGAGATTGAGATCGACCCGTTCCCGCAACTCCGGCTGGCCCACTCGCCCGACCCGGTCGCGCGGGCCGCTTGCCAGGTCATCCAGGGGCAGCTCGCCCCGCTGGGTGTGCCCGTTGAGTTGGTCGAACTCCTGCCCGAGGAACTCTTGACACCGGAAGGCGACTTCGACCTGCGCTACGCCGAACTTGCGACCTGGGAACCGGTTGTTGACGCGAAGCGGCTACTCGGCCCCGTCGGCGCCGCGGGGCGGTGCAGCGACCCGATGTTCGTCGCGCTCCAGCGGCTCGACGAGGCCCGCAACTGGAACGACGCCCTCAAGACGCTCGCCGACATCCACGAACTCGCGGCGGGTGACCTGCCCGTCATCCCGCTGTGGCAGACCTCGAACTACTACGCTTTCCGGAACAACCTGGTAGGCCTGCCCGCGTCGACGATCCACCTCTACCAGAGCCTGGGCGACTGGCGCAGGCAGTACCGGACGGCCAGACGATGACCCCCCGCATTGCCAACCCGTTCGGGCGCCGCCTGCTCGTGCTCGCAGCGGTTGTGCTGATGTCGAGCCAAGCGGGCGCCGTCGACTCGCGTTACTGGACGCTCACGCCTTACCGCGTGCGGGTGCTGGTCGCGGTCGAGGCGGAGTCGGTGCCGAGCGCCCGCCTCGCGTCGGCGATCGCCGAGCACATCGAGCAGCGGGCGACCGCATCGATCGGCCCGATCTGGGACCTAACCGTGGAGGGCCTCTCGGGCGTTGAGCGTCTCGAAGCGTTGCGGGGGCACAAGCCCGGCCGGTTGCTGGAGATGGCCGCCGGCGAGGTGCGAGGCGCCGACAAGCTCATCGTCCTTGCCGTGCGGGAGTCGCTCACCGGCCTTTCCGCTACTGCCGTCGAGGCCGACTCGTTGCTGGAGCGGGTCGGCCAGCCGTTAGCCACGCCGCCGGCTGAGTTGCACGGGATTGCCGAGCGGTGCTTCGGCCTGCTTGTCGACGCCTTCTCGCCGGTTGCCCTGTTCCAGCTTGAGAAGAACCCCGATCCCCGTTTCGGTGACGCCTTCGTCACGCTGACCTACCGCGGCTCTTCGCTGCCGGCGCGCCCGGGCGCGCCCGACTGGGGCCGGCCGGGAGACATCCTGCTGCCCGTCCTCCGCCGGACGAATCGCGAGGGTGAACTCGTCGAGGACGGCATCCGCGTCGCCCCGTGGACGTTCCTCCGTCAAGTAGAAGCGGCGACCGCGGAACCGGTGACAAGCGCCGGCGTGTCGGTCGGCGTCGGAGAGGAAGCCGGCGGAGACGCCGAGGGAGATCCTGAGACCGGCGCGACCAACGCCGGCGAGGCGGACCGTCCTTCCCCGCGGGCGGCGATCTACAGCCACACGAAGCGGCCGTTCGGCATCCGCCGGCGTGGCCGGGTTGAGTACTACGGCATCGTGCTCCGCAACACCGGCGTGACCACCCGCATCCACTTGCACGTGCGGGACAAGCCCGACCAGCCCCTTTCCGGCTACCAGGCGTACGTGCAAGACGGCGACGACGCCGAGCGGGTGCTGGTCGGTGCGACCGACGCCGACGGATTGATCACTATCGACCCGGGCGACGCAGCGGTGCCGATGGTGTACATCAAGAGTGGTTCGCAGTTGGTCGCCAAGTCACCGGCGCCGGTGGGCGCGGTCGCTCAGATCGACATCCCGCTGCTCGACGAACGGAGCCGCCTGCAGGCCGAGGCGAAGCTCAGCCTGCTCAAGGACGAGGTCTTCGACCTGATCGCGCGGCGGAGCATCCTGGCCGCCCGCATCCGCAACGCGATCGACCAGGGCGATAAGGACAACGCGCGCAAGCTGCTCGCGGTGCTTGACGGCATGCCGGGCCGCGCCCAATTCAGCCAGAAACTGCAGAGGACGCAGCAGCAGGCGAAGTCGGACGACCCGTTGGTGCAGAAGCGGATCGACAAGCTCTTCGGCGACACGGCGATCGTCATCGGCGCGTTCTTGGGGACCAGCGAGGTCGATAAGCTCCGCCGCGAGATCGACGGGGCTCCCTAGATGGCCGCCCCGCGGTGGTTTGCCCCACTTTAAAACCACCGGAGGGCCGCCGCCGCGGCGATGGCCAACGTCGCGCCCACGGCGCCGGCCACCGTGAAGCGCACGGCTCGGTCGAAGGGGCTCTGCCTTGCGATCTTGGGCCTTGCGATCTTGGGCCTTGCGATCTTGGGCCTTGCGATCTTGGGCCTTGCGATCCTGGGCTCAACGCTCTGCTCGCCAGGAGGCTGCAGCGCGAGGTCGGGCGACCGATCGGTTGCCCGACGGTAAGTGCTAACTCCCGCGGTGCGGCGGTCGGACAGCGGGGGGGTGTCCTCCGTCGCCGACGCGATTGGGTCGGTGCCCTGCGACGCCTGTGTCGCGGGGTCGGCGGTCCCGAGGTCGGCCCCGCTAAGAGAGACCATCGTCTCGCCGATGTCGCCGGCGCCCGACGCCGCTCCATCCGAGCGGCTGCCGCCGGGCAGCTCCGACTGGTGCACCAGCGTGGAGAGCGACTGCGCCGTGTCGTCGCGCACCAGCGGCCGCAGGCGCTGGGCCACGACCGATGCGCTGGGCGTCCGGCGGTGGTGGTCGCGCTGCATCATCTCGGTGACCAGGCTGGTCATCTCTGCTGGCAGGTCGGGGTTGAACGCGTGGAGGTCGATGGGGTCGTCGTTTAGATGGCGGCGCATCTTCGAAGCCGCGTTGCCGCCGGGGTAGGGCACTTTGCCGGTGAGGGCGTAGTACAGCGTGCAGCCGAGCGAGTAGACGTCGCTCACGGGCATAATCTGGTCCGGCGCGCGGATCGACTCGGGCGCGATATAGTCGCACGTGCCCACGATTTTCCCGCCACCGACACACCCCGGGCCGAAGCTGTCCTCCAGTCGCCAGGCGAGGCCCAGGTCGGTGACCTTAACAACGCCGTCGGGCTGGACAAGCAGGTTGCCCGGTTTCACGTCGCGGTGGACCAGGCCCCGGCGGTGCGCGTACTCCAACGCCTCGGCGGTCTGCAGGACGACCGACGCCGCCTGGTCAGACGTCAACCGACCGCGTCGACGGACGAGCCGCCGAAGGTCAACGCCCGGCACGAACTCGGTGACCAAGAAGTGCGTCTCGCCGTCGCGCCCGGCGAACGAGACACGCACCAGGTTGGGGTGGTCGAGCTGCGCCTGGGCGCGGATCTCGTGCTGGAAGCTGGCGATCGACTGCGGCGTCGACCGCGACTTCGGCAGGACCTTGATCGCCTCGATCCGATCAAGCAGCGCGTGCCGGCCCTTGAACAAGTGCCCCATCCCGCCCTTGCCGATCGCGTCGACAACCAGGTAGGGGCCGAGGGTGAACTTGGTCCGCCCCGCGCGGAGCTGTTCCGCTTGCCACGCGTTGAGCAGGCCGCGCTTGATCAGGCGGCTGGCGATGCGTTCGTCCGAGACGGGCCCGTAGCCCGGCGGATCGGTTGGCGACCGCTGGGCGGCGGCGACCAGTTCGGCCGGGTCGACCAACCGGCTGGCGAGCAGCGCCCGCTCGAATAGGGTCTTCTCGACGAACTCGGCCACGTCACCTCCCGAAGCCACCTCCAGAAGAGCGGGGGCCGTCAGCCGCGGCGACGGCGGGACTCGTGGAGGAGCACCGTTGCTCGGCGGCGGACCCGCTGACGCGGCAGCCCCTAACCTGTTCGAGCTTAACCGCCAGGGCGCACAAGCGCCAAGTCGGCCGGCGTCGCGTCTTGGGCCGCCACGCCTTGCTCGGTGGCCCTTGAGCTACGCCAAGCCATCCGCAATCCGCCGCGTCTCTGCGGCGCCGAGCGGCCAGAATTGATCCCAGTCGCCCGGTCGGTTGGCGTCGATCGTCAGCGGCTCGCGCCGCACGGGGTGCTCGAGCCCCAGCCGCCAGGCGTGCAGCGCGATCCCGGCGGGGCAGGGCGTCGCGGCGCCGTACTTCCGGTCGCCGACAATCGGGCAGCCGATCTTCGCGAGCTGCACGCGGATCTGGTGCTTGCGACCGGTCACCGGGCGGACCCAGAGCAGCGCCCCCCGCGGGCCGGCGCTGAGCGTGTGGTAGGCGAGTTCAGCGCGTTGCGCACCAGGAGCCGCGGGCGTTGTGGCGTGGACCTTGCGGTGACGCTCGTCCTTCCGCAAATGGTGAACAAGGGTGCCGCTCGGTTGGTCGGGCCGCCCTTCGACGGCGGCCAGGTACTGCTTGTTGACCCGGCGGTTGCGGAAGGCCTCGGAGAGGCGGGCCGCCGCCTTCGAGGTCCGCGCCATCACCACCACGCCGGTCACGGGGGCGTCCAGCCGGCTGACGACTCCCAAGTAGACGTTGCCGGGTTTGTTGTACTTGCGGGCGACGTACTCTTTCGCCTGCTCCAGCAGCGTTGGCTTCCCCGCGGCGGCGCCCATCGTCGGCAGACCCGCTGGTTTGAGGGGGACGAGCAGGTGATTATCTTCGTACAGAACTTTCAACGGACTCCCGCGAGGCGCCGGCGTGTGATGACGCGTTTGATTCTAGCGAGTAGCTCGCCGCGGCGGAGGCAACTGCTCGCCGCCGCCGGTTTCGAGTTTGAGGTCGTTGCGCCGAGCGACGGCGCGGAACCCGAGACGATCGACGGCCTCGGCCCAGCCGGCTTGGTGAGGGAACTCGCGCGGCTAAAGGGGCAAGACGTCGCCCGGCGCCTCGGCGTGCCTGTCGATGCCGCGTCCCCGGGTCGCGGGTCCGACCGCGTTGTTCTGGCGGCGGACACGGTTGCCGAGTGTAGCGGGCGGGTGCTGGGCAAGCCGAAAGACAAAGCCGACGCCCGCGAGATGCTCTCGTGGCTCAGCGGCCGCGAGCACCACGTGCTAACGGGAGTCTACCTGGCCGGTGGCGGGTTGGTGGCGGCCGCCGAGGTAGCCGTCACGCGGCTGCGGATGGCGCCCCTTGAGCAAGCGTGGCTTGAACCGTTCTTGGCCACCGGGGGCTGGCGGGGCAAAGCGGGTGCATTCGGCTATCAGGACGGGCTCGACTTCGTCCGTGTTGTCGAGGGGAGCGAGTCGAACGTCGTCGGCCTGCCGATCGAGCGTGCGGCCGTGCTGCTGGGCGAGCGCGGTTGTTGGCCCGGCGGCACGCTTGATGCATAATAGTGGACTGGCGATCGCGTTGGTCGCGCCCCTCGTTGTCGTATCTCTCACGTCTTCTTGCCAATCGAGGCGCCGATGCCTTCCCGCTGTTCTTGCCATTCTGCCGCGATCCTTTGCCTTGCCGCGATCACACCCAGCGCTCTCGTGGCCGAGGAGACGCCCGGCATTCAAGCCGAGCGTCCGACGGAAGGCCGCTACGTGGAGTGTGACCGTGGGTACATGGTCGCGTACGACGCCAAGATCCCGGGGACGTCGATGACGTTCCGGATGGTCCCCGCGCCGGGCGGCGTGGCGCCGATGCCCGGCGATCCGAGCGGGTCGACCAAGGTCCGCCTGGCGCCCTACTGGATCGCCGCGCACGAAGTGACCTGGGCGGAGTACTGGCGATACATGGAGCTCGATACCAGCTTCGGCCGCCTTGAAGCGCTGCGTGCAATGCTGGGGACTAAGGGCAAGGACGCCGAGACTCTTCGCTCGATCTTGAAGCAGAGCGAACGCCTGGCAACGGCGGTCGCAGCCAAGGCCGAGGAGGTTGACGGCGTCACGGCGCCAACCCCTCTCTACGACCCGAGCGCGACTTACGAATCGGGCCAGGAACCGGGCCTGCCGGCCGTGACGATGTCGCCCTTCGCGGCAAGACAGTACACCAAGTGGCTGAGCGTCATCAGCGGCGTCGACTACCGTCTGCCGAGCGAAGCCGAGTGGGAGCACGCCGCCCGCGCCGGGGGCGGCGACTACGGCGCCGGCGCCGAGCAGCCGGTGACCGCCGACAACCTGGGCGACTACGCCTGGACCACCGACAACAGCGACTACGTCGCGCACCTGGTCGGCAAGAAGAAGCCCAACGCGTGGGGCCTGTACGACGTGCTCGGCAACGCGGCGGAGTGGGTGCTCGACGGCGCAGGCGAGGAGGATTTGGAAGGAGACGCCGCGGACGGGGGCGATCAAGACGCCGCCACCGACCCACCAAAGACGCTCGCCTGGTCCGAGGCGGTCCGCTGGCCCACCGGCCCGTCGGCAAGGATCGCCAAAGGCGGCTTCTACGACGCGGAAGTCGAGGACTGCCGCGTCGAGTCGAGGCTCGTCTCCGAAGCGGAGGAGTGGAAGGGCTCCGACCCCAACATCCCGTTGAGCCCCTGGTGGTTTACCGATTACCCGGCGACGGGGACCGGCATGCGGATCGTCAGGCCGCTGAAACCGATGACCGCAGAGGTAAAGCGGCGTGCGTGGGAAATCGATCACCCGTCGATCCGCAACGATGTTGAGAAGCGGATCGGCGGCGGTGATGACGGCGAGGGCAAAGGCCAAGGCAAACGGGACTGGCTGTGGCCGGGTTTGCCTGGCGTGCGCGCGGAACTCGAGTCGCGCGAAATCCAGAAGCTCTTGAACTGACGGCTCACGACCGCGAAGCGACGCACCGCGTGCCGTCAGCAGCCGGGGACGCCTCGGCGGCACGCTTAGACTTCGTTGCGATCGCGTCGGCTTCGACATGCGGTCGGTACCACGCGGCGAGGCGCCGCGGCGCGACGCCGAGTCGCCACAGGAGCAGCACCCCCCAGTTGCGGATCGTCTGGCGGATGACCCCGTGCCGCCGCCACCGCCGGGCCGAGGTGTGTAGCGGGCCGGTGAGAAGGCGGGGCGCCGCGATCTTGCGCAGGCGCCTGGAAAGGTCGACGTCTTCCATGATCGGCACGTCCGCGAAGCCGCCGACCTGGTCGAACACACTCCGCGTGGTGAAGATCGCCTGGTCGCCGTAGGGCGTTTGCAGGCGGTGGGCGCGGTAGGCGTTGCCCCACTCAAGGGCGCGGTACCGCCACCCCCCGGCGTTGATGGCTTGCCGGAACGCGCCCCACAGAACCGCGTCGTCTGCCAACGCCTCCGCGAGCTGCTCGGCCGCCTCGGGGGGCAGCCAGGTGTCGGCGTGCAGGAAGAGCAGGACCTCGCCGGTGGCGCCGGTGGCGCCGCGGTTCAGTTGCCTGCCGCGGCCGGCGGGCCCGCCAAGCACGATCGCCCCCGCTTGCCGGGCGAGCGTTGCCGTGCGGTCGACGCTGCCGCCGTCGGACACGATGACCTCGACCGGCCGCAGCCGCCACGCACGAGCGACCGCGTCGGCGATCCCGGCCTCTTCGTTGATCGTCGGGATGACAATCGACAGCTTCAGGTCAGCGGGCATCGGTGATCGGCTCTCGGGCACGGGCGTTGACCCGTACTCTAGCAGACCGCCGCTTCTCCGCGACCGCGGGCCCCCGGGCGTGGGTCTTGTGCACGGCGTCAGCCGTCGGGTCGACGGCGCCGGATCGGTACGCCGAACGCCAGGACCACTAGCGCCAAGGCGGCCGGCTCCGGGATGGTCTGAACGGAGAGCGCGAGCAACTCCGTCGGGTCGTCGTCCCACCGCGCGCCCAGGTTATCCCGCCAGATCGCGTAGTCCGCGGCGGTGACCACGCCGTCGTTGTTCCCGTCGGCCATCAAGGCTCCGAAGTCACCCGCCTCGCTGCCGAAGTCGTCACGCCAGATGAGGTAGTCTGCCGCGTCAACGACGCCGTTGCCATCGTAGTCGCCCGGTAGCTGCTCGAAGGGGTCGCTGAAGAGTTCGCTCGAGAGGAACTCTTGATCGGTCAACGTATTGAGGAACGCGACCAACGCGGCCCGCTGATTGGGGTTGTACCCGAAGCCGCCCACCGGCAGGCCAGCGCTGAGGGCGTCGTTGTCTTGGATGCCGTTGGCGTAGTGGTTGATCACCGCTTCGAGCGAGTCGAAACGCCCGTCGTGCATAAAGCGGCCGCGGACAGCGATGTTGCGGAGCGAGGCGACTTTGAACCTGCCGTTAAAGCCGGCGTCGTTGCCGTTCTCTGGCTCGTTGTCGGGGTCGAGCCCGATGTTTTCGGGCCGGGTTGCGATGTTGGCCTCTGTCCCGTGGCAGCGGCCGCAGTCGCGGTTGAAGATGGCGTGGCCCTGGTTCTCTTGGTTAGTGAACTGCGCCGCAAAGCCTGGGCTTCCCGCGGGGCCCGCGGCGAGCGCCTCGTCGAACTTTGACTTATAAGTCACCATCGAGCGGACGAACTGAGCCATCGCCAGGCCCATCCGCTCCTGCGTCACTTCGGTATCGCCGAACGCGCGGCGGAAGAGTTCAGGGTAGTAGTCGGTCGCCTGGAGCTTCTCTTCGAGCTCGTCGAGGTTCGAGCCCATCTCGACGCTGTCCTCGATCGGCATCAGGACCTGCTCTTCGAGCGTTGCGGCCCGCTCGTCCCAGAAGAACCGTCCGCGGGCGTAGTAGGCCGCGTTGCTCAGCCCCGGCGAGTGCCGACCGGTCAGCCTCCCTTCGAAGCCCACGCTGAACTGGTTGGGGTCGCCGAACCCGTTCTCTTGGGCGTGGCAACTAGCGCACGAGGCGCCGTTGTTGTGGCTCAGCCGCTTGTCGTAGAACAGCACGCGGCCGAGCTCGGCGCCTGGATTGGAGATGGGGTTGGGGAAGTCGTCGTCGCCCAACACCGGCGTGTTGTCCGCCGCGGCGACGGCGCCCGCCTGGTAGTAAGCCGGCAGGTCCGTCACGGCGTAGGTGACGTAGTCGCCCGCGGCGTCCGACAGCCGCGGCACGCCTACCGATTGACCGGCCGCCAGGCCGGCCAACAGCCAAACGGTTGCGGTAGCCGTGAGGGCGCCGGCGGCGCTCCGCAACCGTCTCGACAAATGGTTGACCCGCATCCTTTGTCCCCCCGCTCGCGTTCTCGTTCCTCAGAAGAGCCCCTCCTAGGAAGACTGAACGCTACGGTCGGGCGGGCGTCTACAGACTGCTCGGCTTTTGCGGGCGTTTTCGGCGACGCACGCTTGTGTGGTTCCCACGACCAGCCTTGCCGGCGATTCGGCGGGTCTTCGCTGGTGACGCCTTCGGGGGCACGGAGCACGCACGCGTACGGAACAAGGAGGCTCCGACCGTAGGGAGGGCTCTTGACCTACAGCCGGGGAAACCGCTTCGCGGCCGCTGGTACGGGACGCCCCCCACGCTCGAGCTCGAGCGTAGGTCTTCAGCGCAAATCAGGCACGAGGAACACGGCGGGGCTCTTTCGCGTTTTCATGGCTGTCTGCCGAGCACGGCCTGCTCAGTATCGTCCTGAGAAGGCCCCGGGCTGCAGCGCCGTTCGGGCGCCGGGGGCGCCGGGCGTGGCGCTCGGGATGGCGGTGCCGCGGGCCTCGATCATCAGCAACCCGTCCGCGCGCGGCGAGCTGTTCATGCCGGGGATCATCTTGCTGAGCGTGCTGCTGGCCGTTGTCGTCGGCGGCGGGACGACGCCCAGCGAGAGCACCAGCACGTGGTCCGCTGGCCAGCGGAAGCGCTCGTGGACGTTGGCCATGGTCATCTGCGGCACCTCGACCTCCATCCGCTGATTGCCCGTGACGTTGGTCGGTATGTCGAGCTTGACCTTCGCCATCTTCTCCACCTGGTGGATGCGGATTTTGACCACCGCGTCGGCCGACCTCATGTCGAGCGACAGCAGCGGGCTGAACTCCATCGTCGCGCCCTCCTCGAGCTGGCCGGTCTCTGGCTGGAAGCCCGGCCAGGCGTTGTCGGTGCGGATGACGCCCTTGATGTAAGTGCGCGGCCGCATGGTCGAGAGCAGAACCTTCTGCCCGTTGAGCACCATCTGGTTCGACGCGCTGTGTTCGCGCCAGTCGCTGCGCTTGGTTAGCTGCGAGAGGAGGATCGCGGCGTTCTCCTTCGGCATAATCCACCCTTGCACACCCGGCGACTGCACGGGGATGGGCGACATCAACGGCAACGCCTTCGCCCGCCAGTTCGGGTTGCGCACCGTAGCGATCCGCAGCGAGAACGCGTGGTTCGCTGCTTGGCTGTTGACGAAGCGGTCCAGGATGTCGGCGACCAGCCCCTGCATGTCGGGCGTGTGGTAGACACGCAGCGTCTCGCGGCTGGCGCTGAGCAGGCCCACGGGCTGCGAGTGCCAGGCCTCGTAGCCGGTCTCGCGGAGGACCCAGTCGACGATCGTCTGCTCGGGGTTCGGCGTGGTGGTTTGGCGGAGCGTGTAGGGGCGGATGTCGTACTCACGCCAGACCTGCCCCTGATCGTTGGGGAGCGAGCCCGTGCCCTTCGACACCGAGACCCGTGACGGCCCGGACGCGGCGGTTGGCGCCATTGCCGGGTTGGCACGCACCGGGGCGTTGTTGCCCTGCCGTGGCGATGCGCCGATCGGTGTCACCGGCTGCCCCCCGAATGGCTGGCCACCCATTGGTGATGGCGCGGGGCGCGTGGCGGAGGGGGCCGGCTTGGCCAGCGGTTCCAGGGCCGTCCCGAATCGCGAGTCGCCGCCCGGCAGCGCGGCCGGCGCGGTGGGATTGCCGTACCGGTTGTCGGTTTGGGCGACCGTCCATCCGTTCTGTGCGTTTGCTACCGGTGGCGTGCCCAACGACGCGAGCGCGGCGGCTGCGACGACGGCTTGCAGGCGACGGGTTCGGTTTGGCATCCGCATGGCATCTTCTCCTATCGGGTAGACGGCTCTCGACTTGGCCGGCCGATTGGACGGCTCGGCGCCGCGGTAGACCACCAGCGGCGCCCCCGGCCGCACGCGCGGCGGCCGACCGTGACGGATGGGTGGGGAGAGTAGGAGCCACAGCCGTTCCGCCGCAAGATCGATCGGATACACGTTCAGAGAGCAGGCGGAACCGGTTTCAATCGCCGGCGAGCCACGCTCGCCGGGGAACCCCGGTACCGACAA
>JBCCZD010000026.1:0-23242 GCA_039188275.1 Planctomycetota bacterium | reverse complement strand
GGCCAACGGCCGTGTAGAGCACCGGCATCGAGACGCAGGTGCCGCCATTGGTTTTAGAGATCCTGCCGTGGCCAATCATCCCGTGCAAGAAGAGGTCTTTCGACCTGGTGAAGTCGATGTTGCGGATGCGTTCTTTATTGTAGTGAACGCCGAGGTCCTGCTGCAGCACTTGCAGCATCATTGAGGCTCGGAAGAACGCCTCGGTCGGGTATTCTTTGCGATACCCAGGGTCGGTGACACGGTAGAGGTGACGGTCGGTCTCGAATTTGACGTGCTTGGCCCACTCATCGAGCGTCCGCAAACATTCGCTGACGTTGAGGTCTTCTGAGCCGGGCAATCCCTGGGCACAGACCAGATTGACCATCGCCAAGTCTTGCGATGCCAAATCCTCATCGCTCATCGCGGCGAGTTCGCCTATGCCGGGAAGCCCTGTCGCGGCACTATGCTCGGGGTCTATCCGCAATGGCCGTGGTGTCGGCTTCGACATCACCTTGTGCGTGATAGCGACGCCCAAGAACCCGGCAATTATCGCCCCGAAAACAAAGGCGTGCCGTCGTTTCCAGATGGGTTGATTCGACGAAGCGGCCGCCTTGCTTGGCGGGCGGTACTCCACCGGCTGCTTTCGGCCTTGCTTGCGCTTGCGACCCACGTCAGCCTCGGAGTGGAGAAACCGGCACGCTCAGATCAATGGCCGCATGGTCTCCGGTTCTCGTCGCTTCGCAATTTTTTTCTTGGCCGCTTCGGCCTGCGCGGCAATCAACCGGGCGTCAGCTTCAAGGGCGGTGTTCACAGGGCTATAACCGGCGATGGCCACTTCTGCCCCCTTCAAGCAGGTGAGATTCTGCCATGCCCGTTGATTTCCTCACGGACGAACAAGCGGAACGGTATGGGCGATTTGCGGGGGAGCCAACTCCCGAACAGCTATCGAGGCATTTTTTACTTGGCAGCCTGTTGAAAAACGCCGTCCTGGCGTTTTTCAACCCCGCCAAGCTCAGAGCAAGCTCTTCGCGGCTCGCAAAACAACGGCCTCGGCGCCCGCTGTTTTGGCTCGGCGTCGTGCCGATCGCAGCCAGTCGAGTCAATCAACAGGCGGCTTGATGGCGCGGTGACTCGTACGGGTTTGGCGAATCGGCCACGCCTGGCGCGCCCGTTTGGGTTCACTCTTCCGACAGCAGCCGGCGGGCCTCTTCGTCGGTCAGGTTCTCGATGTCGGCCAGCAGGGCTTCGATGTCGGCGTCGCCGTCGGCCGCGCGGGTTGCGGCGTCAGCTGCGGCGTCAGCCGCCGGGCGTGACTGCTCGGCCAGGTAGCGGGCAAGCGCGGCCGGCGTGGGGTGGTTCCAGGCGATGATCGGCGGCAGCGGGACGGCGATCGCCTGTTCCAGCTCGCCGCTCAGTTCGACCGCCGTGAGCGAGTCGAGGCCGAGCTCGGCGAACGGGCGGTCGCGGTCCGAGGCGGTCACCTCCAGGTCGGCACGGTCGACGAGCCACTCGAGCATCCACTCTTCGATCCGCTCGGCGGCGGCCTCGATCGAGAGGCCGGCGAGCTCGGGTGGCGCCGGCGCCGCGCGGCCGGCGGCCTTTGCCGTCGTGGCTTGCCAGGCGTGGAGCGTCGTTAGCTCGCCCGCCTGGTAGCGGTCGCGGCAGAGGCTCCGCTGCACCTTGCCGCTGGAGGTCACCGGCAGCGATCCCTGCCGGATGAGCACCACCGCCGCGGGGTCGATCTCGTGCTCGGTCAGCACCGCCCGGCGGATGGCGTCGACCAGGGCGGGTCGGCTGCCGTCCCGGCATGAGCGGTCGATCTGGCAGACGAGGACCAGGCGTTCCTCGCCGGCGGCCGCGGCGCGGTCGGGGTCAACCCGATCGGGGTCGGCGCCCCACTCGACCGAGAACGCGGCGCCGGGCAGCACCGCGGGGTCGGCCGCCTCGGCGGTTTGTTCGATGTCCTGCGGGTAGTAGTTGCGGCCGCGGACGATGATGACGTCCTTCACGCGGCCGGTGACGAAGAGCTCGCCGCGGTAGGTGAAACCGAGGTCGCCGGTCCGCATCCAAGCGCCCGGTTCTCCGGGCACGGTCAAGCCGAATGACTCGGCGGTCTCGGCGTCGCGGCGCCAGTAGCCCCCGGTAACTGAAGGCCCGCGGACGAGGAGTTCGCCCACGGCCTGCTCGCCTCGCGGTGTGAGGCTCTCGGGGTCGGCGACAAGCACCCCGTGGCCCCGCGGCGCCCGGCCGCAACCAACGAGCTCCTGGGCGGGGCGATCGGCGCTGGCCACGACCGCGTGCCCCGCGCGGAGCTCCGCTCGATCGACCGACAAAATGGATGGCGGCTGCCGCCAGTCGGGCCCCGCGGCGAGCAGCGTCGCTTCGGCCAAGCCGTAGCAGGGGTAGAAGGCGGAGGGGTTGAAGCCGGCGCCGGAGAAGGCGTCGGCAAACGCGGTGAGCGTCGCGGCGTGGATCGGCTCGGCGCCGCAGAACGCGACCCTCCAGGCGCTCAAGTCGAGGCGCCCACGGTCGTCTTCGTTGGTGCGGTCGACACACAACCGGTAGGCGAAGTCGGGGGCGCCGCTGATGGTCGCCTTGAACCGGTCGACCGCCTCGAGCCAGCGGAGCGGCCGCTGCAGGAACGACGGCGGCGGCATCAGCACGCTAGGGCCACCGACGTAGAGCGGCGTCAGCACGCCGCCGATCAGGCCCATGTCGTGGTAAGCGGGCAGCCAGAAGACGCCCGCGTTCGCGTCACCCGCGGTCGGCTCGGTCCCGAGGCCAAACGCGACGCGGATCGCTTCGAGGTTGGCCAGCAGGTTGCCGTGCGTAACCATCACGCCCTTCGGCTCGCTCGTCGAGCCGGACGTGTACTGCAAGAAGGCGAGGTCTCCGGCGCCGGCGTCGTGCGGCCGCCAGCCGGCGTCGGCGGCGGGCAGGTCGTCGGTCGCGAGCCAGGCGAGCGAGCGGGCCGTGGCGTCTTGCTGATCGAAGTCGATGGTCGCCAGGGTCTGCGAGGTCGTCAGCGCAACCGCGGCGCCCGAGTCCTCGGCGATGCGGCTCATCCGCGGCAGCGGCCGCCGCGGCTTGGGGTACGTGGCCGGCGTCGCCACCACGCCGGCGTACAGGCAGCCGAAGAAGGCGCTGATGAACTCAAGCCCCGGCGGGTAGACCAGCAACGCGCGGTCACCCGGCCGCAGCCGCTGGGCCAGCTCGGCCCCGATCGCACGGGCGCGGAGGTCGAGTTCGCTGAAGGTGAGGAGGGTCTCGCCGCCGCCTGGGGCCGAGACCGGCGCAGGGGAGCTTGGGGTGGGAAGGCCCTGCGCGGATGAGACCTCCCCGGCGTCGCCGCCATCGATATATCGGAACGCGATCGCGTCGTCGTGGCGCGCCGCCTGCCAGGAAAGGAGCTCGACGAGCGACGCGAATCGCGGGCGGGCGGGCGTGTCGGTCAGGCTCGTCGTCACGGCGGGCGTTGTTGGCAGATCGGTGCGGGCGGGCAGACGCATGAGCGGCGTCTTCGGTGGCTACGCCGGCGGGGCCGCGGGCGGTATTCGGACCGCTCCGCCCTAAGCAGGGCAGAGGCGCCTCGACCCGCACGGCGGACTTTAGGCTGACCCGACGGGCGGATTTTAGGCAGAATAGCTAAGCGGTTAAAGTCCCTCGCCTCGCCGGCGGGGTCTCGCGGTTTCTCCCTCCCCCCTCGCAGCGAGCCGAACGCCGACCGTGGCCACCAACAAACCCTCGTCCGCGCCCGCGATTGGGAGCCTCGAACCCGGGATTCCCAAACCGGCCCGAATCGTCGTCTGGTGCTGGTCACTGAACGACACACCAGCGCGGGAGGGCTGGCTTAGCGGGGACGAGCGGCGACGGGCCAACCGCTTCCACTTCGCCGCAGACCGGCGCCGGTTTGTGGCCGCCCACACCGGCCTGCGCGGCCTTCTTGCGATCGCAACCGGCGGCCACCCCGCGGGCCTGCGGCTACGCACCGGCGAGTTCGGCAAGCCTTCGATCGACGCCGACCCGACGGTGGCGGCGCCCGGCAAGCCGATGCACTTCAATCTGTCGCACTCCGGCGAGCTGGCAGCCGTTGCGGTGTCGACCGCCGGCGAGGTGGGCGTCGACGTCGAACGCCACCGCGAGGTCGACCAATGGGAAGCGATTGCCGAGCGACACTTCACCCGAGCGGAAGCCGACGGGCTTACCAAGCCGACGGGGCTTGCCGCGTCAAACGCCGCGGACCGCCGGCAGCGGTTTTTCAACCTGTGGACCGGCAAAGAGGCGGTCGTCAAGCTGCTGGGCGCCGGGCTGAGCTTCCCGCTCACCGCGTTCGAGACGCCCGGCGCGACCGCCGCAACGGGGTGGATCACGCTGCCGAGCGACAACCCGCTCCGCCTCGAGCGTTGTTGGCTTGAGCGGTTGCCGACGGACAAGCTGCCGGCCGCGGCGGGCTACTCGCTGGCGGTCGCCACGTCGGCCCAGCCGGCGGGTGTTGCGTGCCGGGCGGTTCGCCTAGCGGACGTTGTCGCCCGGTTTGCGGGTGAGGGGTTCACCGACGACGGGCTCACCGACGACGGGCTCGCCGAGTAATCGGTCGAGCGCCGCCGCGATCTGCGCCGCGCCGGCGCCGGTCATCATGCTGAAGTGGTCTCCGTCGACGGCTTGCAGCGTGAGCCGAAGGTTTGACTCGGCGCCCCAGCCGCGGTCGTCGCGGGCGCTGCTCGTGGCGAGCTGCGGCAGCGCGCCCGACGTGCGGGGGCGAAACAGGGTGACCGGCGCCCGCAGCGTGTTGATCCGGTACGCCGCGCACGCCCGGATCAAGCCAACCCCGACGGCCACCATCCGCCGGAGGTGCGTCTCCTCGACGTCGGCGGGGAACAAGCCGGCACGCTGCGCCTCGGCGACCGACGCGCTGAACCGCTCGTCGGGGGGCATCTTGCGCAGCGCATCGATCGAGAGCCCGAAGCGGAGTCCGCTGAAGCGGCTCGCGAACTGCATTGTTTCGTGCAGCAGCTTCGCCTGATCGTCGATGTCAACGCCGCGGTAGGTGCTGGGCGGCGCGGTGTCGAAGAGGGCAACCACGGCGACCGGCTCTCCCTGGCGTTCCAGCTCCTCGGCGACGGCGATCGCCGGCACGCCGCCGGTGGACCAGCCGGCGACGTGGTAGGGCCCCGCCGGTTGGCGGCGCCGGATGGCGGCGGCGTAGTCGGCCGCCATGGTGGGAAGGTCGTCGTGCGGCGCCGCGGCGTCGTCGAGCCCGCGGGGGCGGAACGCATAAACCGGCGCGTCGACCGACAACGCGGCTACCAGCTCGCGGTAGCAGAGGACGTCTCCGCCCAGGGTCGGCAGCAAGAACAACGGGTCGCCCGCGCCCGGCTTGAGCGTCATGAGCGGCGACCACTCCTGCCCGGCGGCGGCCTCGGCCGCTTTGCCCGCGGTGAGCAGCGCGTCGACCTCCTCGGCCAGCGACGCGATGCTCGGCCCCTCAAGCAGCATCGCCATCGGTAGGGTGACGCCCAGCCGACGCTCCAATCCGTTCTTCAGCTCGAGAGACATCAGCGAGTCGATGCCGAACTCCGCGAGCGGCTGATCAACGTCGAGCGAGTCGGGCGCCAGGCTCATGACCTTCGCCAAGTCGTCGCGGACGAGCGTCCGCAGCTGCGCCCCCCGCTCGCCGGGCGCCGAGTCGAGCAGCCGGCGCTTCAGCGCCGTGTCAACGCCGGCGGCCTCGGCGTCGGCCCCGGCTGCCGGCAGCAGGTCCTCCAGGAGCGACGACCGGCGGTCGCCCAACAACCGTTGCATCGCGGGCCAATCGGCGTCGAGCACCACCGCCTGGGGCGATCGGCCCCTCGACACCGGACAAGCCAGCCGCATCATCTGCGCCAGCGCGTCGCCCGCCGGCAGCAGCCGCATGCCACTCGACTCGAGCCCGGCTGCGCGGTCGGCGCCGGTCGCCATGCCGGCGTCGGCCCACGGCCCCCAGTTGATGGCGGTCGCCGGTCGGCCGGCTTGGCGGCGGGCCAGGGCCAACGCGTCGAGCGCCGCGTTGCCCGCCGCGTAGTTCGCCTGACCCGGCGACCCGAGCACCGACGCCACGGACGAGAACAGCAGGAAGAAGTCGAGCGGGGCGTCGAGCGTCGTGGCGTGCAGGTTCCACCCGCCGGCCGCCTTGGGCCGGACGGCGCGGTCGAGTTGCTCGGCAGACATCTGGGCGACCACGCCGTCGGCCAGCACCCCGGCCGCGTGGACGACGCCACGCAGCGGCCGGGCGTCGGCGGCCGCGAGTTCGGCGAGGGCGGCGTCGAGCGAGCCGCGGTCGGCCACGTCCCCACGCAGGCAAACGACGCGGGCTCCGTGCCGCTCGATCCGGGCGATCGATTGCAGCGCCGCGCCGGTCGGCTCGCGGCGGCCGACGAGCGCAACGACGCCCGCGCCCTCGGCCGCCAGCCGCTCGGCGATCTGCAAGCCGAGCGCGCCAAGGCCGCCCGTCACCAGGTAGGCGCCGTCCGCGCGGACGACCGGTTTGTCGGCTTCACCGCTTGACCCTTCGGCCCGCGAACCATCGCCAAACGCGACGACCACCTTGCCGATATTTTTCCGCTGCGACATATAGCGGAACGCCTCGGCGACGCCTTCAGCGGGAAACTCAGTGGACGGCAGCGGCCGGTAAGCGCCCGACGCGAGCCTGGCCGTAACGCCCGCCATCAGTTCGCGGACGTAGTCGGGCCGCTGGCGGAGGACGCGGTCGAGGTCGATCGCGAAGTAGGACAGGTTGTCTTGGAAGGGGAGCAGGCCGATCCGCCGGTCCTGGTAGATATCGATCTTGCCGATCTCGAGGAACCGCCCGTACGCCCGCAGCAGGGCGAGGCTCTTGGTGATTGCCTCGCCGGGCAAGGAGTTCAGCACCACGTCGACGCCCTCGCGCCCGGTCGCGGCCCGCACCTCGTCGTAGAAGTCGAGCGTGCGGGAGTTCATCACGTGCGGGACGCCCAGGCGACGCAGGTGATCGCGCTTGGCGTCGCTGCCGGCGGTGGCGAAGACCTCGGCGCCCGCCGCCTGGGCGACCTGGATCGCCGCCAGCCCGACGCCGCCGGCGCCGGCGTGGATGAGCACCCGCTCGCCCCGCGCGAGCCCGGCGAGCCGCACCAACGCGTGGTGGGCGGTCAAGAACGTGATGGGGACGGTTGCCGCCTCGGCGTGGGAGACGCCCGCCGGCTTGGCGGCGAGTGTGTATTCGCCGGTCGTGGCGTGCGAGCCAAACGCGTAGGGCGCCACGCCGAATACGTCGTCGCCCACGGCGAACCGTTCGACGCCTTCGCCGACCGCCGTAACGACGCCCGACGCCTCGATGCCGAGCGGAACGACCTTGTCGTTGACGCCCGGGTAAAGCCCGAGCGCCTTGAGGACGTCGCTGAAGTTGAGCCCCGCGGCCCGGACCTCGAACTCGACCTGCCCGGCGTCAGGCGGTTGGCGCAAGACCGACTCGTAGCGGAGCGCTTCGATCGTCCCGGGCCGGGGGATGCGGAGCTGGTAGGCGCCGGAGCCGGGCGCTGCGACCCGATCGCCCGCCGCGGTGCTGCGGGCCGGGCGGAGCCGCGGGGCGAGGCGTTCACCGCCGCGGTAGGCGACCTCCGTTTCGCCAGCGGGGGCCATGAGTTCGGCGAGGAGCTGGTCGGCGGCGAGTTGATCATCCTGGAGCTGTACGTCGACGCCCGCATCGAGGTCGATCAGCTTGCCCGCGAGTTCCGGGTGTTCGTTCTGGGCGACTCTTGCCAGGCCGATCAGCGGGGACTGCTCCACGCGGACCGCGTCCGTCGGCGACACGCCGTGCGCGCCGCGGGTAACAAAGCAAACCCCGTCCGAAGGGAACGCCTGACGCCGGGCGATTTTCGCCACGAGGTGCATCGCGCCGCGGAGGGCGGCGTCCGAAGCGCTGGGCCACGCCTGCTCCGCGGCGGGTTCGGCGCCCGCATCGAGCGCCGGCGCCGCGAGCGCCCATGCGTAGGCGACGCCGCGCAGCTGCGACTGCGGGTTGGCGGTCGCGACTTCCAGGACGCGCTCGAAGTGCGCAGGCTCATCCGGATCAACGGTGATGCGGGTGCGGTCACCGGCTTCCTCGACCGCCATCGAGAGCGCGTCGCCACGCGTGACAACCAGGCACTGGCCGCCGGCCGCCTCGAGCTTGGCAGCGAGAGCCGGCGTCGGGTCGCCCGCGGCGGCGCTCGCAAACAGGACCCAGACGCCTCGGGCGTGGTCGCCGGCCCGCGCGCCATCCAGCGGCGCCGGGCGCCACGCGACCTCGTGCAGCCAGGCGTCCGGCGTCCTTGGTTCGCCACCGGGGGTGGTGACCTTCTGGACGCGAATACCGCGGAACTCAACCAGCGGCCGGTCGTCGGCGTCGAGCAGCCAGGCGTCCCCTTCGAGCGCCTCGGGCGCGGCGCCGGGGGCTTCGGTCGTCACAACCGCCAGGCAGCGAGCCGGCGCCGCTGATAGGTCGGTCGCCGGGTCGGCGAGCCGCCTGACCGACGCGATCGCGACCGGCACGTAGCTGGCCTGGGCTTGGTCGGCATCGAGGGCGGAGTCGATCGCCGCGGCAAACACCTGCAAGCACGCGTCGCCCCAGACTGGCGGGAGCAGCGGGGGCGAATCGGCGTCCGCCGCCACGGCCGGCGTGGCGGCTGGATCGAGGTCGGCCAACGCCATCGCCGCGTCGGAGACAACCGAACCAACCATCCGCAGCCGCTCGCCGTAGGCGAAGCCCCGCCGCGCGATGCGTGCGTAGAAGGCGTTGCGCGGGACCACCTCGGCCCGCGACCGACGCATCGGGATTAGCGCCGCGGAGAAGTCGGCCAGCGGCTCGTCCGCCTGGTGTTCGATCCGCCCGGCGGCGTGCTCGGTCCATTCGCTATCGGCCCCGTCACTGCCGAGCGCGTCCAGCGGCTGGCTGAGCACCGTCACCTCGGACGACCCGCCCGACTCGGGGGCGACGGTGACCTGGACCCGCAGCGGCTTTTCGTCGGACAGGAACATCGCGTGCCCGATCCTCACTCCACGGACCGTGTGCCGGCCGGCGCCGAAGACCTCGCGTGCCGCGAGGAGCATCTGCTCCAGATAGACCGCCGCCGGCGTGACGACCGACCCCTGCACGACGTGGTCGCCAAGGTAAGCGGGCGACGAGGCGGTGAGTTGCGACTCGTAGACGCGGGTCGACCAAGCGGTCGGCGCCCTGACGCCCAGCAGGCCGCCGCCAGCCGCCGGCGCCGCCAGCCGTTGCGGCGGAGCCGACGGGGCGCCGGCGCCCTCGATCCAGCAGCGCGTCCGCTCGAACGGGTAGGTCGGCAGCAGCGGCCGGGTCGCGGGGCGAGGGCCGATCCGCCGCCAGTCGAGCTTGCCACCGGCGGCGTAGTGCTCGGCCGCGGCGACCGCTAAGACCGCGGCGCCGGGCATCCCCTTCCGCAGCGAGGCCGAAGCGCTCCGCTCGGGACCCGCGAGCGACCGCTCCGCCATGCCCAGCAGCGCAGCGCCGGGGCCGACTTCGATCAGCCGCGCCGCGCCGACGCCGGCGACCGCTTGCAGGTTGTCGGCAAAGCGGACGGCGCCGCGCAGGTGGTCCCGCCAGTAGCGGGCGGTCGGCGCCCGGGTCATCAGGCCACCGGTCAGGTTCGACGCGAGTGGCAGCCTCGGCGTGCGGTACTCGATCGTCGCGGCGAACGCCTCGAAGTCGTCGAGCAGCTCGTCCATCATCGGCGAGTGGAAGGCGTGCGACACCACCAGACCGCGGTGCTCGACGCCCTGCCGCGTGAGGCGATGCAGCACCGCGTCCACGGCGGACGCCTCGCCCGAGACGACCGTGTTCTCCGGCCCGTTGACCGCGGCGATCGCCACGCCCGCCGCGTCGCCGCCCAGGGCGCCGGCGACAACCGCCTCGCTGGCGAACACGGCAGCCATCTTGCCGCCCAGCGGCGCCTGCTGCATCAGCCGGCCGCGCTCGGCGACCAGCCGCAGGGCGTCCTCAAAGCTCATCACGCCGGCGACCGCCGCGGCGGTGTACTCGCCGATGCTGTGCCCGGCGACGACGTCGGGCTCGACGCCCCACTCCCGCCAAACCGCAGCCAAGGCGTACTCAACCGCGAACAACGCGGGTTGCGCGTACACCGTTTGGTCGATCGGCGACGCGGCGGCATCGCCGAACAAGACGCCGGTGAGCGGCTCCTCGATGAGGTTGGTGAGCAGTTCCTCGCAGCGGTCGATCTCCCGCCTGAAGACCGGGTTGTTGGCGTAGAGCTCGTGACCCATGCCGGCGAACTGCGAACCCTGCCCCGAGAAGAGCATGGCCGTCTTCAGCCGCTTGGCGCCGGCCACGGTGCCGACGCGCGTCGGCGACGCCGGGGCGCCGTCGGCCAGCGAACGGAGTTGCCTGAGCGCGTCCTCCCGATCGGCCGCGACGATGGCGGCCCGCTCGTTGAAGTCGGCCCGGCCGGTGTTCGCGGCGTGGGCGACGTCGGCCAGGGGCGGCGACGGGTTTCCTTCGATCCAATCGGCGAGCCGCCGGGCTTGCGTCTCGAGCGCGCCGCGTGACTTCGCGGCGAGCTTCAACAGGCGCGGCCCCGTCCAACGCCGGTCGTCCATCGGCGGCTGCACGGTTGCCGCGTCGGCGGCGGCGGGCGCCTCGACGATCAGGTGCGTGTTGGCCCCGCCGAAGCCGAACGAGCTGACGCCCGCCAGCCGGCGGCCCCGCCACGGGTAGGCCTCGGTCGGGACTTCGATCCGCGAGCCGGCGAGGTCGATGTGCGGGTTGAGCGACTCGAACCCCGCGTGCGGCGGGATCACGCCGTGCCGCATCATCAGGGCGACCTTGATCAGCCCGGCGATGCCCGACACCGTTTCGGTGTGCCCGATATTGGCCTTCACGCTGGCGACGCTCAGCGGCTCGGCGGAATCCTTGTCGGTGAACAGATCGGCGAGGGCCCGCATCTCGATCGGGTCGCCCAGCGGCGTGCCGGTGCCGTGGGCCTCGACGTAGGTGACCGCCTCCGGCTCCAGGTCCGCCTGCCGCAACGCCGCGCGCAGGCACGCCTTCTGCGACTCGCCATTGGGCGCGCTGATGCCCGACGTGCGGCCGTCCTGATTCATCGCGGCTGCGCGGAGCACCGCGGCGACGTGGTCGCCGTCGCGGCGGGCGTCGGCGAGCCGTTTAAGGACCACAACGCCGCAGCCCTCGCCCCGCACGTAGCCGTCGGCCGCCGCGTCGAACGGCCGGCAACGGCCGTGCGGCGAGAGCATCTGCGCGTTGCTGAACGCGATGGTCGTCTCGGGCGTAAGGATCGCGTTCACGCCGGCGGCGATCGCGGCGGTGCACTCGCCCCGGCGGAGGGCTTCGACCGCCAAGCAGATGGCGACCGACGACGACGAGCAGGCGGTATCGATCGCCATGCTCGGGCCCTTCAGGTCGAACACGTACGAGAGCCGGTTGGCGGCGATCGACAGAGCGTTGCCGGTGCCCATGTAGCCGTCGATCGCGGCGAAGTAGTCGATCGGCTGGTGGACCGGCACCTTCGAGTAGTCGTTGCCGCCGATGCCGACGTACACGCCGGTGGCCGTCCCCGCCAGCGTGTCGGCCGCGACGCCCCCGTGCTCGAGCGCCTCCCACGCGACCTCCAGCAGCAACCGCTGCTGCGGGTCCATCCGGTTGGCTTCGCGGGGAGTGATGCCGAAGAAGCGGGGGTCGAACTGATCGACCTGGTCGAGGAAGCCGCCCCACCGTGTGGTGAGCTTGCCCGGCTTCCCGCCATTGGCGTCGAGCAGCGGGGCGATGTCCCACCGGTCGGGTGGTGTCTCGACGACCGCCGACCGGCCCGACACGATCGTCCGCCAGTAGTCGTCGAGCGTGCCGCCGCCCGGCAGCCGGCAGGCGAGGCCCACGATGGCAATCGGCTCGGCAGGCGCGGGATTGGCGGCGTCGCCGGGCCGAGCGGCGCTGCCCGACGGTTGCTGTTGAGCCCGCTGCTCGAACAACGCCCGCTGGGCGGGGGTGAGCTTGGCGAGGCGGCTTGCGAGGTCGCTCATCGGCGGTTGCTACGCCGCGAGCGCGGGCGCCTTGATCGGAGGGGAATCGCCGCGGAAAGCCGGGCGGGGCCGTCGCAAATAAGCGGATCGAGCCAAAGCGGAGGAACGCCGCCCGACAAACAAGCGGTGGGAAACCCAAGCACCGGGATTCCGCAAGGACTCAGGATAGAAGCCGCTCGGCGTGGCTTCAAGCGGCGGCGTCGACCCGAGCCGCTGCCGCCGGCGGATCCGACGGTCGTGCCGCTTCCGGCTCGCCGGTCGGGTCCGCCGTACCCGTCCTGGCGTCGCGCGACTCCTGCTCCAGCTCCCACAGCCGGGCCTGCTTCAGGTACGAGCCGTAGGCAACCAGGATGGCGCTCTGCAAGCCGGCGGGTCCGTCGAGCAGGCCGCCACGGAGCAAGTAGTCTTGCAAGAAACGGAGCGGCCCGCGGAACAGCAACTGGAGCATGCTGGCCCGCCGCCCCTCGGCGTGCCACAGCCGAGCCTGGACATCGGCGTAACGGTTGAGCTTGGGTAGGTAGCGGTCGTACGAGACAAAGGCGTGGTGCGTCAGCGGGTGGCGTAGCCTGCCCACGCTGCCCGAGGCGATACTCACCTCCGCGTGGTCGGTCGCACCCACGTACCGACCCGCATCCCGCCGGAAGAACCGCATCAGCCGCCGGGGCCGCCACGAGCCGTACCGCAGCGGTTTTCCGAAGAAGAGGTTCCGCCGGCGTACCCAGTAGCCGTCTTTCGAAGGCGATCCTGCCAGCAGCCGCTTCAGCTCGCGGGCAAGCTTGGGTGTCACGCGCTCGTCGGCGTCGACAATCAACACCCACTCGTGCCGGGCTTGGGGGATGGCCCAGTTCTTGAAGTCGCCGCTGGTCCGGTAGTCTCGCTCGATGACCCGGCAGCCGAGCTCGCGGGCCGCTTCGAGCGAACCGTCCGTTGATCCCGAGTCGGCCAAGAGCACTTCGTCGGCGATCGCCTGCGCGCTGGCAACGACGCTCGCCAAGTGGCGGAGCTCGTTCTTGCAAGGGATAAGGATTGTCAGGCCTTCGGGCATGTCCGCCTGCGTTGCGACGCGCACCTAGCCGATCACTGCGAGGCGACTGCTAGCACGGCGCCGAGCAGTCTGCGGCCGGGGACGGTAACAGATGCCCCTGCCGGCACCAACCGCATTGTTGCCGCGCTTCGTTGCCCCGTCATTGGGCCCCGTCATTGGGCCCCGCCATTGGGCCCCGTCATTGGCACCGAAGCGCGGCGTCCTCCGCCCCGCGGTGTCCGCCGCGCCGGCGCCGTATTGCTGGCGCCGCTTGTGCGATTGGCTGGTAACAGGCCCCCGGCGTCTCGCCGAAGCCCCGGGGCCGTTCGCAACCGCTCGACGGCGATGCCTAGCGGTGCGATAAGCAGTACCGCCAGCGGTTGACGCGGTCGCGGTCGCGGCTGAGGTGGAACTCGCGGCCAAACACCGGCGACCGGCGCCAGCCGTCCGCGGTGGCCGGCGCCTCGCCGTACCCTTCGGCGCCGGCGACGAGCAGCTTGAAGTCGATCTCCTCGCCCCGCGCGTCGATCAGCCAGTACTCAGGAATCCCCGCCTTGAAGTACGCCTCGCGGAGGACCTTCGTGTCCTTCTCGACCGACGAGTCGCTGAGGACTTCGCAAACCCAGTCGGGCGGGCCGGTCATCTCGAGCGTGTCCTCTTCGTCCCCCTCGCGCATCGCGAAGCGGCCCGACTCGAAGGACTTCCAGGAGACGAACATCGCGTCTGGCTCGTTGGACACCGCCGCGTCGTCATGCGTGATCCAGCCGCCGTCAGGGAAATAACGCCCCAGATCGAGCTCACGCACCAGCACACCGATCGAGCTGTTGATGGCATCTAATACCGCGAGGTGCGTGTAATACTTTTGCGGGCTCATATCGAATATCAGCCTGCCGTTGTAATAGGTGACCTTACCGCGCTCGGGGAAGTCGCTAGACGCGGCCCAAGCCCGGAACGCGTCGAGCGACATCACGGGGGCCGGCACTTGAAAAGAGCCGATCAGGTCGTAAGCAGACGCGGTTGACATGCTTGCATCCTAACACAGAACGTCGATACGGGAGCAAGCAACCCGAGGATGCTCGTTGGCCACAAGCCGTGTCAGTTCACCTGCTCGACCGCTTCCCACTTTCCGGTCTCGACGCTCCGCTCGACGGACTCGAGCACCGACACGCAGTTGGCGCCGGCGAGGAAGCAGGGGCTGGGGTTCTCGCCCGTGGCGACCCCTTCGATCAGGTCGGCCACGGCGTTCACGAACGTGTGGTCGTAGCCCAGCATGTGGCCCGGCGGCCACCACGCGCCGGCGTAGGGGTGCTCGCCTTCGGTGGCGATGATCCGGCGGAAGCCCTGGGCGCCGGTCGGGTCGTCGCACCGGTAGACGTCGAGGTAGTTGAGGTCCTCGAAGCACCACGCCAGCGAGCCGCGGCTGCCGCTCACCTCGATGCGGTTGTGGTTCTTCCGCCCCGCGGCCAGGCGGGTCGCCTCGAAGGTGCCGACCGCCCCGTTGGCGAAGCGGGCGAGGAACACCGCGCAGTCGTCGACCGTGACGCCCTCGACGCCCTGCCCCGCCGACGCGGCCAGGCCGCTCGCGTCGCCCTCGGCGGGCCGCTCGGTGATAAACGTCTTCATGTCGCCGACGACCTCGGCGATGTTGCCGGCGAGGAACCGCGCGAGGTCGACGCTGTGCGCGGCCAGGTCGCCCAGCGCGCCGCTGCCGGCCGTTTCTTTGCGCAGCCGCCAGTTCATCGGGAAGTCGGGGTCGACCAGCCAGTCCTGTAGGTACGTGGCCCGCACGTGGCGGACCTCGCCGATCTCGCCCGCGTCGATCATCTGCTTGGCGAGCGCCACCGCCGGCGCCTTGCGGTAGTTGAAATTGATCATGTGCCGGACGCCCGTCGACCGGACCGCGGCGACCATCCGCTTGCAGTCCTCCAACGAGTTGGCCAGCGGCTTCTCGCAGAAGACGTGCTTGCCCGCCTTAGCCGCGGCGATCGCGATCTCCGCGTGAGTGTCGCCGGGCGAGCCGATGTCGACCAGGTGGATGTCGTCCCGCGCGACGAGTTGGCGCCAGTCGGTCTCGATCGACTCCCAGCCCCACTGGTCGGCGAACTCGCGGACGGCCGCCTCGTTGCGGCCACAAACGGCCTTCATCGTGGGGTCGAGCTTGGCGCCGAAAAACTTGGCGACCGACAAGTAGGCGTTCGAGTGGGCTTTGCCCATGAACTTGTAGCCGACGAGTCCAATATTAAGGGTTTCGGGCATGGCGGTGCGCCGGCGGGGGGCGTCGATTGGGTAGGGGATCTCGGGCCTTGCTGGTAAGCTGTCAGCAGCAGGTTAACGAGGGCTGGGGGCCGTGGGCTAG
The DNA here is from genome assembly GCA_039188275.1 of Planctomycetota bacterium. GTDB lineage: Bacteria > Planctomycetota > Planctomycetia > Pirellulales > Lacipirellulaceae > JBCCQL01. Next base: position 7,817 of record JBCCZD010000026.1, on the reverse strand, counting down.
TGCCGAAGGGCGGGCCCGCGGCGCGGGGCGGACCGCCGACCGAACACGCCGAGCCGCGCTTGCCATGCGATTGAAAGCCGTCGAGCTGAACGCGCCACCGCGGGCGCTCCCGCCGCGCGTGAACGAGCTGCTCAACGACGCCGACCAGCGGATCGAGCGGCTTCAGCACGAGCGCCGCGATCGGCCGATCGCCGCGTTTGTGCCGAGCGACTTCGCGACCGCCTATCACGCGCTGGACGAGATCGACGAGCTCGGCCTGGCGCCGGGGCGCCGCTTCGTGGAGTGGGGGAGCGGCGCCGGCGTCGTGGCGTGCCTGGCGGCGATGCTCGCCTGGGACGCCGTGGGCATCGAGATCGAAGACGACCTGGTCGACCTCGCCGAGGGGCTGGCCGAGGACCACGACGTGGCGGTCGAATTCGTCCGCGGCAGCTTCGTGCCCGAGGACTGCCACGCCGACCTCGCCGAGCAACGCGACATCAATTGGCTCCGCACCGACGGCGCCGACGCCTACGAGTGGCTGGGGCTCGACCCCGACGACTTCGACCTGGTGTTCGCCTACCCCTGGCCTGGTGAGGAGCAGATCGTCTTCGACCTGTTCGCCGAATCCGGGGCGGTCGGATCGCTGCTGCTCACCTACCATGGCCAAGAAGGGCTTCGGTTGCAGCGTAAAGTGCCGTGAAATCTGCGGGGCATCCGGCGGGAAGGAGGCAGAGTGATGAACGATAAACGACGAACGACGCGCGAAGCGATGCTTCCGGGCCGCCTGCGTGTCATTCATCGTTCATTATTCATCACTCATCATTTCGCCTGATGGGTTACCGCTCGCTCAAACAGTGCGCCGACGACCTTGAGCGTCACGACCGCCTCGTGCGGATCGAAGCGCCGGTAGACGCGTACTTAGAAGCGGCGGCCATCCACCGGCGGGTGTACGCGGCGGGCGGGCCGGCGCTGCTGTTCGCCAACGTCACCGGGTGCCGGTTCCCGATGGTCAGCAACCTGTTCGGCGCCGTCGAGCGGGCGAAGTGGCTCTTCCGCGACACCTACCGTAGCGTGCAGCGGCTGATCGACCTGAAGATCGACCCGACGCGGGCCCTCAAAGCGCCGATCAAGTACGCCATGGCGCCGCTCGGCGCAGCGCGGATGCTGCCCGGCTACGCCCGCCGCGGGGCCGTGCTGGCGAACGAAACGACGCTGTCCCAACTGCCCCAGATGCAGAGCTGGCCGCGCGACGGCGGCCCCTTCGTGACGCTGCCGCAGGTCTACTCCGAAGACCCCACGACCAAGCCGGGCTCGCGGGCGGCGTTGATGAAGTCGAACCTCGGCATGTACCGCGTGCAGCTCTCGGGGAACGAGTACGCCAAGGACGCCGAGGTCGGCCTGCACTACCAGCTGCACCGTTCGATCGGCGTCCACCAGTCCGCGGCGATGGCGGCCGGCAAGCCCTTCCCGGTGAACATCTTTTTGGGAGGGTCGCCCGCGATGACGCTCGCGGCGGTGATGCCGCTGCCCGAGGGGATGAGCGAGCTGACCTTCGCCGGGGCCCTCGGCGGCCGCCGGATCAAGATGGCTCGCCGGGCCACCGGCCAGGGTCCGACCGCCCTGCCCGTCTACGCCGACGCCGACTTCGCCATCTGCGGCGCCGTCGTCGACGACGAGACGCTGCCCGAAGGCCCGTTCGGCGACCACCTGGGCTATTACGCGCTGAAGCACGACTTCCCGGTCTTGCGTGTCGACAAGGTCTACCACCGCGACGACGCCATCTGGCCCTTCACGGTCGTGGGCCGGCCGCCCGCCGAAGACACGGCGTTTGGCGAGCTGATCCACGACCTGACCGGGCCGGTGATCCCGACGGTGCTGCCCGGCGTGAAGGGCGTCAACGCCGTGGACGAGGCGGGCGTCCATCCGCTGCTGCTAGCGATCGGCAGCGAGCGCTACATGCCCTTCCTGAAGGAGCAGCGCCCACAAGAACTACTGACCCAGGCGAGCGCCATCCTCGGGCAGGGGCAACTGTCGCTCGCCAAGTTCCTCTGGATCGCCAACCACACCGACAACACGCAGCTCGACCTGCACGATCTCGGCGGGTTCTTCGCCCATATGCTCCGGAGGGCCGACTGGCGCCGTGACCTGCACTTCCACACGCAGACGACGATCGACACGCTCGACTACTCGGGCGAAGGGGTCAACGCCGGGTCGAAGGTGGTGGTCGCCGCCGCGGGGCCGCCCAGGTTCGAACTGGCGACCGAAACGCCGCGGGGCCTCAAGCTGCCGGCCGGCTTCGCCGAGGCCCGCGTCGTGATGCCCGGGGTGCTGGCGATCGGCGGGCCGCGGCTCCCGCCGCCGACGTTCGACTACGACGCCGTCCGGCGTGGCACGCTCACCGGCGAGCAGGCCGAGGCCGCCGGCCAGATCGACGCCCGGCAGCAGACGGCCGACGACATGCGTCGCTTCTGCGAGGCTTTCGGTGAGGCCGACCCGATCAACAACTTCCGGCTCGTGCTGATTGTCGATGACGCGCCCTTCACGGCCGCCAACGTCGCGAACTTCGTTTGGGTCACGTTCACGCGAGCCAACCCCGCGGTCGACGTGCACGGCATCGGGGCCTTCTGCCGAGACAAGCACTGGGGCTGCCGCGGCCCGCTGGTCATCGACGCCCGCATCAAGCCGCACCACGCCCCCGCGGTCGAAGAAGACCCAGAAGTCAGCCGGAAGGTTGAAGCCATGGCCGCACGCGGCGGCCCGCTGCACGGCCTCTTCTAACGCCGACTCGCGGCGGCCGCATTCGCTGCAAGCGCTGCTGTTGCGCGTCGGCTCCTCGGCTCGCCCGCTACCTGCTAGACTCTGCCGCATGTGGGACTGGATCGACGACGCCGACGGGGCGCAGTGGATAGTGTACGCCCCGAAGGTCGCCTTCTACGCCTGGGTAGCGGCGTTCGGCGGGTGCCTCGGCAGCTTCTTCAACGTCGTCCTGTACCGCGTGCCGCGCGGCGAAGGGGTGGTGTGGCGGGGCTCACACTGCCCGGAGTGCGACCACCCGATCCGCGCCCGCCACAACCTGCCGGTCGTCGGCTGGCTCCTCTTGCGTGGCCGGTGCTACGACTGCAAGACGCGGATCTCGCCCGTTTACCCGCTCATCGAGGCGGCGTTCGCCGCGGCGTTTGTGATCGTGGCGTGGCTCGTCTGGCGGTAGCCGCTGTGGTCACTAGCGGCGGTGGGCGTAGCTGCGGCGGCGGGTCGCACGCCGGCGAGGCGTCGCCAAGCGTCAACTTGGGAACAACGCCCGCAGCGGATATGCTGCCGAGCCGGCGCGCGACGGGTTCCGCCCGCCGACTCGCCACTGCCCGCTCCTACCTGCCACCGCCCCCTGCCCTCGCTTCTCCTGCATGCGCATCACTTTCCACGGCGCCGCCGGCACGGTCACCGGCTCGAAGTACCTGCTCGAATCCAATGGCGCCAGCATCCTTATCGACTGCGGGATGTTCCAGGGGCTCAAGAAGCTCCGCGAGCTGAACTGGGCCGGCACGCCGTTCAAGGCGGGCGAGCTCGACGCCGTGCTGCTGACGCACGCCCACCTGGACCACGTCGGCTACCTGCCGCGGGTGGTGAAGGAAGGCTACCACCACCGCGTGTTCTGCACCCCCGCAACGGCCAAGCTGGCGGAGGTGATCATGCTCGACTCGGCCAAGATCCAGGAGCACGACGCCGCGTACGCCAACAAGAAGGGCTACTCGAAGCACAAGCCGGCGCTGCCGCTCTACGAGGGCCGCGACGTGCTCGAGACGGTTAAGCGGCTCCGCGAGTGTGAGCGTGGCGAGTGGGTGGGCGTCGCCGGGCCGTTCTGGGCCAGGTTCCACGACGCGGGGCACCTGCTCGGCTCGAACATGATCGAGGTCGAGGTCCGCGAGCCGGCAAAGACGACGCGCATCCTCTTCTCCGGCGACGTCGGCCGGTACGACGGGCCGCTGTACCACGACCCGACCCCGCCGCCCGATTGCGATTACCTGGTCTGCGAGAGCACCTACGGCAACCGCGACCACCCGGAGAGTGACCTGCCAACCGCGCTGGCCGAAGTCGTCAACCGCGCGATCGAGCGGGGCGGCGTGATGCTGATGGCGTCGTTCGCCGTGGGCCGAGCGCAGCAGCTCGTCTACTTGCTGCAACTGCTGAAGAGCGATGGCAAGATCCCCGACCTGCCGATCTACATCGACAGCCCGATGGCCTCGACCGCCACCGACATCTACCGCGAGCACCGCGAGGACCACGACCTGTCCGAGGGCGAGCTCTCTGGCGACCGCCCCGTGCTCGGCGGCCCGGCGGTGCACCTCTGCCGAAGCGCCGATGAGTCGAAGGCACTCAACAACCTGACCGGCGGCGCGATCATCATCGCGTCGAGCGGGATGATGACCGGCGGGCGGATCATCCACCACCTCAAGCGGCGGCTCTCCGACCCGCGGACCACCATCGTCATGGGCGGCTACCAAGCCGTTGGCACCCGCGGCCGGGCGCTCGAAGAGGGCGCCGAAACGCTCCGCATGCACGGCCAAGAGATCCCCGTTCGCGCTGCGATCGAGAAGATCCCCGGCCTGTCAGGCCACGCCGACCGCTCGGGCCTGCTGCGCTGGCTGGCAGATTTACCCCAACCGAAGAAGACCTTCCTTACCCATGGCGAACCCGACAGCGCGGCCGCGTTTGCCGAGACGCTCCGGAGTGACCGCGGGTGGGAGGTGACGATTCCGGAGTTAGGTGATTCGTTTGATCTTAGGTAACGTCTCACGCAGAAGGTCTGCGATGTTGGTGACAGAAGGAATGTAACCTTGAGAGGATTACGCGAGGACTTTCCGCTGGCGTCATGGGCAGACTTCGAGCCAACGCTTCAGGAGATCCGTCGGAAGTACGCAGAATCAACTGAGACTCTTGATGATGGGCGAGTCTTTCACGATACAGAACACATGCTGTTCCGAGGGCAAGCGAACTCAGATTGGAAGTTGCAGACAACACTTGAACGGCGCACTTCGGACAGCATGAACATTGACTCCTACGTGGAGGCAGCAACGAGATACGCTCCTGAAATCGAAGCTTACTCCGGAAAGCGATGGAGCGGCACAGACTACACCTCAGTCAAAGCAAGCCTGAAGAACACAGATTCGCTGTACGCCGATTTACCCTGCTACGAGTATATGGTGTACTTACGTCACCACGGGTTTGCTTCACCTTTGCTAGATTGGACCCGCTCGCCATACATTGCCGCATTCTTCGCGTTTGCCAGTATGCCTTCTTGCGAGCGAGTAGCGATATTCGCCTTTATTGAGACTCAGGGGTACGGAAAGTACGCGGAAGGCGGGACTCCAACTATTCGTTCATTCGGTCCGTTTGTTCGGACGGATCCTCGACACTTTTCGCAGCAAGCTGAATACACGATGGCCACTCAATATAGAGATGAGAAGCATTTCTTCTGCTCGCATCATGATGCAGTAGCGTTAGAAAATCCGATCGTCGATCAGGATGTGTTGGTGCGAGTCACACTTCCTGCCTCGGAGCGAACAAACGCTTTAACCTATCTTGATGAGCACAATATCACCCATCACTCTCTCTTCCATGACGAAACATCGCTAATCGCAACCATGGATACACGAGAGTTCGATGTTCGCCGACCTTCGCTCAACAGGCATCGTCAAACGTCGCGAGCCAACCTCCCTGAGCCACGACATTGCAAACCCGGCTAAGCCAGCTCTTTTCCTGCCTCAATCACTCCAATACTACTCCACCTACCCGCTTACTTCTGAGCAGCAAGTCGCTCTGGATCACGATGCCCAAGAACAAACCCTCTAAGCACATCGGCGCCGAGGCGCAGAAACCGGCGGAGCCGATGGACGTGGCGCCCGACTTCTCGCTCGACGCCGCCCACTCGGCTCTCCCCCCCGAGGTCGAGGCGAATCGGCAGAAGATCATCGCCTCGCAGACCTACAAGCTGGCCGAGCAGGACACGGAGTGGCTCAAAGAGTCGGAGATGCGTCCCGTGCGGATGCAGCTCGAACTGCAGAAGACCGAGGTGCTGCTGCAGCGTGAGGGGATCGAGTCGACGGTCGTCGTCTTCGGCGGCACGCAGATCGTGCCGCGTGAAGAGGCGGAGGCGCGGCTCGCCAAGGCGAAGGCCGAGCTGGCCGCCAGCCCCGACGACGCCAAGCTGCGGCGCGGCGTCGAGCGGGCGGAGGCGCGGCTCGGCAACTCGCACTTCTACGACGAGTGCATGGAGTTCGCCAAGCTCGTCTCGAGCCGGTGCCAGATGGACGGCAAGTGTGAGTACGTGGTCACCACCGGCGGCGGCCCCGGCGTGATGGAGGCCGGCAACCGCGGCGCCTTCGAGATCGGCGCCAAGAGCATCGGCCTGAACATCGAGCTGCCGCACGAGCAGGAGCCCAACCCGTACATCACGCCCGAGCTCTGCTTCCAGTTCCACTACTTCGCGATGCGGAAGTTCCACTTCATCCTGCGGGCCGCGGCGCTGGTGGTCTTCCCCGGCGGCTTCGGCACGCTCGACGAGTTGTTCAACACGTTGTGCCTCCGCCAGACCGGGCGCATGCAGGCGATCCCCATCATCCTGTACGGCAAGAAGTACTGGGACTCGGTCCTCAACTTCCAATCGCTGGCCGACGAGGGCGTCATCGCCGACGACCACATGGACCTGATCTCCTACGCAGAAACCCCGCAAGAGGCGTGGGGTATCATCGCCGCGTTCCACGGAGTCGAGTAGGCAGCCGATGGCGGACCCCCAGCAACCATCGGTCGCCCTTGTCACTGGCGGGGCGAGGCGCGTCGGCCGCGCGGTCAGCCGCGACCTTGCCCAGCGGGGCTGCCGCGTTGCGATCCACGCCAACACGTCGCTCGACGCCGCGCAGGCGCTGGCCGCGGAGATTACCGACGACGGCGGCGAGGCGCTCGCCCTCGGCGCCGACCTCCGCGACGAGGGCGCGACACGCGCGATGGTGGACCGCGCACGCCGCCACTTCGGCCGGCTGGACGCGCTGGTCGCCTGCGCGGCGATCTGGGAGCCCATGCCGATCGACGCGGCCAATGCCGACGACGTGCGGAAGCACTTCGATGTGAACGCGGTCGCCTCGTTCGTGTGCGCCCAACAGGCGGGCCTGATCATGGCCGAGCAGGACACGGGCGGCGCGATCGTGTTGTTCGGCGACGCCGCGGCCGAGCGCCCGCAAGCGGGCTACGCCGCGTACCACCCGTCGAAAGGGGCGATCCCGGCGATGACGCGGTCGCTGGCCGTCGAGCTGGCGGCGCGCAACCCACGGGTCCGGGTAAACGCTGTCCTGCCGGGCCCGGTGATTGTTTCCCAGGACGAGCCCGCCGAGCGCCAACGGGCCGTCGCGGAGGGGACGCTGCTCGACGTGGTGGGGCACGCGGAGCACCTTGCCCACGCCGTGGCGTTCTTGCTCGAAAACCCCTTCATCACAGGGGTTTGCTTGCCGGTGGAAGGGGGGCGACGCTTGGCGGGCGGGTGGTCGCCCGCTTAGGAGTTGGCCGTTTATTCGGGTAGCCGCCATCGCCGTGGTTGATTTTCACCAACAAGTGCGCAAAATACCCGCCACGATCAGGCCTACACCGCGAGGCCACCCACATCGTTCATCTCCGCCGGTTGTCCGGGCCGGTTATCCGGCTAGGTCATTAAGCACAGACCGGGATAGCGGCCGCAGTGACAGGCGCCGCGAAGACGACGCGTCCCCACCTCTCCACCCCCCCCGCCCGGCACGCCGGGACGGACCCGCGGCGAGCAATTGCCCTCACCTCAATCGACTCGGTGGCAAGCG
>JBCCZD010000025.1:0-24231 GCA_039188275.1 Planctomycetota bacterium | reverse complement strand
TCCTCGTCGGCCGCGTCCGCAACGACGCGCTCCGCCACCGGCTCGAAGAAGTCGACCTCGGGCGGTACGACATCACGATGCCGCGCGACCCGTTCGCCATCGAGACCGTCGAGATCGAGATGCACCTGTACGGATCACTGCCACGCTACCGGCAGGCCGAGGTCGCCGAGATGCTGGAGCAGCGGTCGCACCGCCTGCGGCACGACACGCTGATCGCCGTCCGCTCCTCTTCCCCCGAGGACTTCACCGACCCCGACTTGTCCGACCTCCGGCAGCGGCTCCTGGCGGTGACAAACAGCCTTCTGGAAGAGCCGAGCATCCAGTCGATCGGCTTCCATCAGATCCGGTTTATCCGGCAGTAGGCCGCCTGGCCACACCGCCATCAGGGCCCTCGCCCCGTCGTGCCGATCAACCGCATAATGGAAGCGGACCTTGGCGCCCGCCAAGCCTTCTTCCCGCGGTCGAGGCACAACCCGTTGACGAACGAAGACCCCCTTCTCGATCTGATCCCCGCCCGCGGGTCGGACCCCGCGTTCTTGGCGACGCTCGCCAGGCGCCTGCGAACCGCCGGGCGGTGGGCCGAGCTGCTAGAGGTCCGGCTGATGCAGGCCCGGCTCCGGCACGGCCTGCCGGTCGACGCCCCGTCGCTCGCCGCGGCGCCGGCTGAGGCGCGGGCGCAACTCGAACAGGAGTACACCGACGCGTGCGAGGAAGCGGGCCTCGGCCTGCTCGGCCAGCGGCGGTGGCGGGACGCCTGGTTCTACCTCAACACGGCCGGCAAGCCCGCGGCGATGCGCAACGCGCTCGCCGCGGCCGCCCCCGCCGGAACCACAACAAACGGCGGCGTGGCAAACCGGGGCGACGCCGAGGCGAACGAATCCGAAGTCGACGAGCTGATCGAAGTCGCGTTGCACGACGGCGCCGACCCGCCACGCGGCTTCCGCTGGCTGATCCAGGCCTACGGGACCTGCAACGCCGTGACTTCGCTCGAAGGCATGGGTCCGCACCTCTCGGTTGACGCGCTCGCGGGCTGCGCAGCCGTGCTGGCCGGCCACCTCCACGACGAGCTTGTGGAAAACCTCCGCGGCCACATCGAGCGGGAAGAGGGCCGGCCACCTGAAGAGGCGAAGCTCCCCGAGATCGTCGACGCGCGCGACTGGCTCTTCGCGGTCGAGGCGGCGCACGTCGACGCGTCGCACCTCTCGGCGACCGTCCGCATCGCCCGGGTCCTCGACCAGCCCGACCAAGTGCGGACGGCGTGGGAGCTGGCCGACTACGGCCGCCGGCTGCACGCGTCGCTGCACTACGCCGACGCGCCGCCGTTCGAGGACGCCTACCACGCCCACGAGCTCTTCTACGCCGCGCAGCTGGGCGATCGCGTCGACGAAGCCACGGCCTACTTCCGCGATAAAGCCGACGCCGCCAAGCCCGAAGTCGAGGGCCTCGCCGCCTTGGAGACGCTGCTCGTCTTGCTGCACCGCGTCGGGCGCTCCTCCGAGGCGATCGCTGAGTACGGCCGGCTGGCGCCGGCGGGCGCCACGTTGTCGCCCTACGCCCCGCGACCCCTCGATTTGGCCCGTGCTTCAGGCGCCTGGGACGCGCTGCGAGATGCGATGCGGGCGCGGGGCGATGTTGTCGGGCTCGCCCAGGCAGCGATCGCCGACGGCGAAGGTTAGCTCCGGCTCACCGGCACAGCGGACAACTCCCCTTCGTCGCCTTAACGTTCAGGGGGCGGCCCCTCTCGAGGCCCACCTCGTGGACCGCCATACGTGGGTCCGCCCTCCGGCCGGCTGCCGGGCTCGAAACCCCGGCGCCCGCCCCGCGCGCCGGGCCCGCCCCGGCGGCCCCGCCCGCCCGCGTCGTCTGCCGGCGTCCCCCCCCGCCGGCCGCCAAACACCTCGCGGAGGACGTCCTGCAGGCGGTTTTGCTCGAAGCCGCCAAGCTCGCGCTTCACGTAGATCTGCCGCAACCGGCGTTGCATGACGTCCGCCGGCATTGCCAGCAACGCGTGCCGCTCTTGGTCCGTGAGCGCCGGGCTCGCGAAGTACTCCTCGAGATCGAACGAGTCCGCGTCGCGGGTCGCCTGCTGCACCCAGCGGAGCAGCTGCTCCCGGCGTCGGGAAGGGTTATCGATCCGGTTGAAGGTCCGCTGGGTCGGCTCGCTCAACGCGCCGACCAGCTTGGCTTCGATGTCCGCCCACAGCGCGGCGGCCTCCTGCCCGTCGCCCAGGTCTGGCGAGAATGGCATCCGCCGCGTGCGCCCCGATTGCCCCGTGATCTGCGCTAGCCGGATGACCAGCTCAAGCGGCGAAGCCTTTTGGATCCCGGCGAGCATCCGCTCGCGGAAGCGGTCGACCCTTTCCTGCTGGTCCGGCTGCAGCGAGCGGGTGGTGACGAAAGCGTGGATCCGCTCGATCGACTCCCGGCCGAGCGCCTTGGCCCGCTCAAACTCCGGAGAACCTTCCAGCGACTTGACCGCCGCACGCAAAGCCGCGGCGTCCGGCTGCGGCAGCGAGCGGGCGGTCTGCCGCGCCGCGTCGCGGGCGAGCCGGCCCAGCTCCTCCAGTCGGGCGTCGTCGTTTAGCCGCCGCAGCCGCGTTTGTTCGCTAGCCGGCTGCGTCGTGAGCCAAGACTGGTAGGCGATCGCCGTGGTCATCAAGGCCGCCCGGTCCTGGGCGCCGGCGATCGAGGCGTAGACCTCGCCCGCCCTCTGCCGCCGCGTGGGTGTCAGCTCTTGCGTGTACCGGCGCGCGGCGTCGAGCAGCTTCGCTTTCTCGCCGTCGGCTAGGTTGTTGACCCACGCCAGCCGCGCGGCGCGGTCGCCCTCGCCCACGGCGATCCAGGCCGCCGCGTCGGCGGCGACCTGCTCGCTGTCGGCGCCGGCCAGCAGCGGCTCGGCGACCGTCGGCAGGCGGCGGAGGAAGTCGGGGCCGCTGACGTCTTGCAGCGTGTCGACGCGGTAGATTACCGGCAGGTTGTTCACGAGCACCCGGTCGGGGGTGGTCACCGCCGACCGCACGAGCGCGAAGCCCAGCAGCGCGGCCCCGACGCACGCCCCGGCGACCGCGTACCCCCGCCGGCGCCGTTTGACCGGCAGCGCCGCGGTCATCGCCGCGACGTCGCATTGCGCTTCGACCGCCGCCATCTCGATCGTCGTCCGCGCAAAGGAGTCGTCGACCTGAGGCCGGGGCAAGCCGTCCAGCGCGTTCCAGACCCGGTCGAGCCCCTGTAGCTGATCGCGCAGCGCGTCCTCCGTGGCGAGCCGCGACTCGATCGCCTCGCAATCGGCGTCGGGCAACTCGCCGTCGAGGTAGGCCACGAGCTGCTCGCGGGTCGCTTCGTCGATGGGCTGGCGGGCGGGCATGCTGGGGTCGTCAATCGGTACTTGCAGTCTGTCGGCTGCTGGCTATCGGCGTGACGCCGCGAGGCTGGTGGAGGTTCAGCGTCTTGGGAACACAAGCTCGTCGCAGTCTAGTAGTCGAGTCTTAAACCTCGTGCCCGTGCTCCATGTAGGGTTCGAGAGCTTCGCGGAGCTTGCCGCGCGCCCTCGACAGGAGCGACTTGATGGCTTGCGGCGTCATGCCGAGGACCTCGCCGATTTCGATGTAGCTCAGCCCCTCGAATTTGGCGAGCAGCACCGCGGCCCGCTGCCGGTCGTTGAGCGTCGCGACCGCCCGTTGCACGGCGTCGCGTAGCTCGGCGTTGTCGATCTGCCGTGTCGGCATCAGCGCGCTGGCGTCGGCGGCCGAGGACTCGATCGGGTTGGCGCCCGTGTCACCGGGCGCGGGGGCGACGTGCACCTCCTTCCGCCGGGAGAGCGAACGGAGCTGGTTCGACGCCACGTTGTTTACAATCGTGAAGAGCCAGGTCGAAAACTTCGCCCCGGGGACGTACCGCTTCCGCGCCCGGTAGACGCGGAGGAAGACGTCCTGCGCGAGGTCTTCTGCTTGGTCCCGTTTGCCCGTCAGGTGCGCTATCACTCCCACGACGCGGTTCTGGTAGCGCAGCATCAACTCCTCAAACGCCACCGCGTCGTCGTCGCGGACGCGCAGCATCAGCCGCACGTCGGGATCGGCGTGCGTGTAACGCTGGATCGTCGATTCGGAAACGGACATCGGGAGTGCGGGAGGCGGAAGGCGGAACACGGAATCGATCGCAGGCGGGCCGAAGACACGCGTGCGCGTCATCCCGCATCCCGCACCACGATCCCCGCACCGGCTAGTCTACCAACCCCGCGCCGCCAGCGGAGTTCCGGTCGAAGCCGTAGCCGGGCTCTACAGGAGGCTATCGAGGAGCAGCCTGATTTTCCGCATCTCGGCGTGGTGGTCGTAGCCTTCGAGCGGGCCCATGTTGACCGAAAGAGCGCGGTCGTAGCCGGCCGCCTGTAGTTGCGAGACGAGCTTTCCGTAGTCGACTTCCCCCTGGCCGACGCGGACCTGAAATCTATCGGCGCTTGTGTCCCGCAGGTGGACGTGCTGGACGCGGTCCATCAGCTTGTCGTACGACTTGCCCTTGTGCGGGCCGGCGATGAAGCAGCTGGGGTCGAGCGTGAGCCGTAGGCCCGGCACGTTGTCGCAGAAGACAACCGCGGTGTCGGCGTCCTCGCTCATGCAGTCGATCTGCGTCTTCAGCGAGGCGACCGCCCCCTCCAGCGACGCCATCGCCGCGAGTTTCCGCAGCCGCTCGATCTCCTCGTTGAACGGCGTGCCCAGCTCGGAAGAGGGCACCACCAGCGAGACGACCTTGATCGCCTTGGCCAGCTTGCAGATCGACTCGAACTGCTCGTAGTAGAGGTCGCCCTCGGCTTCGAGCTCGACGCTCAGGGCCGCGACGTTCATCCGGTGCGTGGCGCGGCAGAGGTCGATCGCCCGGTCGAGGTCGGCGTGCACGTCGGACGGCTTGAGCCAGCCGTCGCGCTCGTGCAAGGCGAGCTCGACGCCCGTGTACTCCAGGTCGACGAGGCTCGCCAACGATTCTTTCGAACCAAGTTCCGGAAAACACTCGGTCGACGCACAGACAAACACCTGGGGGCTCCTTCTCGTCGGTTCTTCGTCTGGGGTGGTCTTCGTCTGGGGTGGGTCCGCGTGGCGCCGGCTTCTGCTTTCGCCGGCCTCCACCGTGGCGGGGCTGTACTCTAACGGTCGTGGGCGGACCGTGGAAGGCGCAACGCGGCGGGTGGCGCCTGCCCTTGGCCACCCTAGAATGCTGTCGTCGCCGTCAGGCGGCCATTACTCCCGCTAGCACTCAACCCGAGCAAGCGAGCCCGTCATGTCCGTCGGCGACCCCGCCCTCCCAACGCCCGCCCCACACCCGGCCGCCTCCGGCCCGCAAACGATTGTTGTGCAGCAACGCGACAGCTGGTTCGGCCGGTTCGGAAAGCTGCTGTTCATCCCGCTAGTGATGTGCGTGATGATCATCTTCGGCATGCTGGCCAGCTACCAGAGCTACTTCAACGAAGCGGGCGGCCCGCAAGAGAAGTTCCACTCGCTCAGCAAGGCCTCGCTCCAGAAGATCGCGATCGTCAGCGTCAGCGGCACGATCATCGAGGGGGACGACTTCGTCAAGCAGCAGATCGACCGGGTGCGGAAAGACGATTCGGTCGTCGGCGTGGTGCTCCGCGTTAACTCGCCCGGCGGGACCGTCACGTACAGCGACTACCTGCTGCACCACCTCAACAAACTGGTGGAAGAGAAACGCGCCGCGGGCGGGCCGTTCCCGTTGGTCGTCAGCATGGGCAGCGTCTGCGCCAGCGGGGGATACTACGTTTCGATGGCGGTTGGCGAGCAGGAAGACGCCATCTTTGCCGAGCCGGCGACCATCACCGGCTCCATCGGCGTGATCCTGCCGCACTACGACTTCTCGACAACCGTTGGCCGCCTGGGCGTCGAGGAGGACTCGATCGCCAGCGGCCAGTTCAAGCAGATGGGGTCGCCCACCCGTAAGATGACCGCCAAAGAGCGTGAGCTCTTCCAGACGTACGTGGACGAGCTCTTCCAGGGCTTCCGCGACGTCGTCCTCTCCGGCCGGCCCGCGTTCCGCGAGACGCCCGAAGAGCTTGACGAGCTGGCCCAAGGGCAGATTTTTACCGGCAAGCAGGCGGTCGCCAACGGGTTGGTCGACCAGATCGGCTTTGTCGAGGACGCCGTCGCCCGCGCGGCGGAGCTGGCCGGCGTTTCTCCCGAGGAAGTCCGCTGCGTCAGCTACGAGAAGGCGCCCGCCGCGCTCGACGCGCTGCTAGGCGTCTCGGCGTCGGACGTTGTCGCACCGCGGAGCGACCTCGCTCGCCTGCTCGACCTCTCGGCGCCGCGGGCCTACTACCTCTACTCGGTGCTGCCGTCGCTCGTCACGCCGCGGTAAACCCCGCCACGATGCGACGCCAGGCGACGCCACGCATGCCCCACCTGCTGGACAACCTCGACCGTCGCCTTGGGCATTGGGCCGAAGCGCACGGCTTGCCCGGCTATCGGCGGAAGCAGGTCCGGCAGTGGCTGTTCGAGAAGCGGGTTGGCGACTGGCAGGAGATGAGCAACCTGCCCAAAGGCCTCCGCGACCAGCTGGCCGCGGAGCTGCCGATCTGGACGGCCGGCGTCGCCAAGCACATCACCGCCGGCGACGGCACCGAGAAGCTCCTGTTGTCGCTCGGCGGCCCGACGGGCGGTGGCGCCGGCGGGCAGATCGAGTGCGTGCTACTCCGCGAGGGCGTTGGGGCTCGCGAGAAGCAGGGCGGGAAAGCAAACGCCGCCGCCCGCCGAACAGTCTGCGTCAGCTCGCAGGTCGGGTGCGGCATGGGTTGCGTCTTTTGCGCAAGCGGGCTGGAAGGCGTCGACCGCAACCTTTCTGCGGGGGAGATCGTCGAGCAGATGCTCCTGCTCCAGCGCCGACTGGCGCCCGACGAGCGGCTGAGCCACATCGTGATGATGGGCATGGGCGAGCCGCTGGCGAACCTCGACAACGTGCTCGCCGCGCTCGACGAGGCGTCCCGCGAAGACGGCCTGGGCATCAGCCCCCGGCGGATCACGATCTCCACGGTTGGCCTGCCCAAGGCGATCCGCCGGCTGGGCGACGCCGACGCGCGGTACCGGCTCGCCATCTCGCTGCACGCCCCGACCGACGAGTTGCGGAACCAGATCGTGCCGATCAACCACAAAGTGGGCATCGATGAGATCATGGCCGCCGCGGACGACTACTACGAGAAGTCGCGGCGGCGGCTGACGTTCGAGTACGTGCTGCTGGCCGGCTTGAACGACCACGCGGAGCACGCCCGGCAGCTCGTCCGCCTGCTCGGCGACCGGCACTGCTTGCTGAACGTGATCCCGTACAACCCGGTCGAGGGTTTGCCTTACGAGACGCCGTCCCTCGCCACACAAAAGTCCTTCCGCCGGATGCTCGAAGAGGGGGGCGTGAGCGTCCGCTTCCGCCACCGCAAGGGCGACAAGATCAACGCCGCGTGCGGGCAGTTGCGACGCAACACAGCGGTGACGATTCCCCTGTCTCGCCTGTCGCCGACAACCTGAAGCGCCGGGCGCACGCAAAGCCCGGCCAGGAGGGCCGGGCGAGGGCCCGGTTCCCGACCGGGGGATGCGTGGCATTCATCTAACCGGCGTCACTTCTCCTCTCCCGGCTCGTCGCCCGCTTCCTCGGCGGGGATTTCTACTTCAACCGGCGCCGGCGGGGTGGCGGGCCTTGCGCCGCCGAACGGGGGCGCCTCGTCGAGTTCGCCGCCGCGCTGATCGCCGGCGCCCGACTCGGGGTCGGCGGGCACGTCGCCGCCGAATAGCCGGCGTTGCATCTCATCGATTTGCCGCTGCATCGCTTCGATCTGCCGATCACGCCGGCCGAAGAAACCTCCCTCGCCCCGTCGCCCTTCATCCCGTCGCCCTTCACCGCGGCGGCCGAAGAACCCTCGGACGTCGGGTATTAGTCGGTCGACGTTCACGTCGACATCGACCGAGCCGATGACGCCGTCCACAATCGCCCGAACGTCGGGCGGGAGTTGATCGAGCGCCTTCGGTTCCGAGGCGTCGATGTCCCATTCCTGGTCACCCTGCTGAACCTTGACGCGCGTTTTGCCGTTCACGCTGGTCACGCTCACGGACGTGCCGTTCGCCTGCACCTGCACGCCGGGCGCGCCGCCGAGGACGCCGCCGTTGCCGAACATACGCAGGGTTAGTGTGTCGACATCGTCACCAAACCCGTTGCCGCCGAACACGCCCGGCGGCATGCCCGGCCACGCGGCGGCCGGCGAGGCCATCGCCGACGCGGGGCGCTCGGCCGGCTTGACGAACTTCGTCTCGCGGCGGCCGGCACGGATCAGGTCGATGGTGATCTGCCCCTTGGAGGGCGCCACCGCGGCGACCTCTTCGACGAGGGTCGCCATGCCGGCGATCGGCTTGCCGTTGGCGCGGAGCAGGATGTCGTGCTCCTTGAGCCCGGCCGCCTCGGCGGGGCTGCCGGCCACGACCTCGCGGATGATGACGCCGGTCTCTTCCTCTTCGACGAGCGGGCCGAGGTGCGTACGCAGCTCGGGGCTCACGTCGCCGCCGAGGATGCCGACCCAGTACGAAGGTGGCGCCGCCGAGGCGGGCGCCGGCGCGCCGTTCGTAACGCCGTCCGGGGCGCCCTTGTCGGGGCCGATGCGGACGATTCGGCCGCCGTTGTTCACCCGCACCCGCACACCGGGCTTGGTGGCGCCTGAGCCGGCGCCGCCCGCGTCGCCGCCCTCGGCGACAGCGCCGCGATCGGGGCCAACCTGAACCGTCACGCCCGGCGTCTTTACTTTAACCGCGGGGGCTTTGCCCGACTGGGCCGCCGCCGGCTGCGCTGCAACCAGCAACCCGGCGCCCAACACCAACGCCGCGGCGAGCGGCCACGCAACACGATCAAACAACTGCTTCATAGGATTCTCCTCCAACCAAACGGGGAACGATTTCACTTGAACACTCAGCTCGAACACTCAGAGCGCCGCGCCCTTCACTGGCACGATCTGCACGTCTTCGACCGGCACCATCAGCGGCTGGCCATCTTCTAGGAAAAGCGACGCGTACCGCCGACGCGTTTGGAGCCGCATGCCGCGGCCCTCGAACCGCTGCCGCATGCCCGGCGTGACGCGGGTGGGGAACTCCAGCCCCAGGCGCTGGTCGACCTCTTCCGCGTCGACGAGCGGCGCCGAGAGCTCGCGTCGGCCGCCGCGTTCGTCCCGCACCCAGAAGGTGACCGACTCGCCGAGTAGACCGGGTGCTGCTTGACCGGGCGCTAGCTGACCAAGCGTTGCTTGATCAATCGCCGCGCGCGGCGGGGCGGCGCCGGCAAGCAGTTGCTGATCGTCGGTTTGCTCTGGGCCCAGGCCGGGGACCGAGTCAACGCCGGCCACGCTACCGGGATCGGTGCGATGGCCGCTCACGCCGCCGAAACGCTGCACCAAGGCGCCGAGCCCGAAAGCGAGCAGCGCCGAGGCAGCCAGGGCAAACAGGAAACGCCCCACCGGACGCCGCGCGCCGACGGCCTGGCCGGGGATTGTCGCTGAGCGCGGGCGGGATTCTGATCGCGGGGATTCTGATGGCGACGCTGCTACCTGTGGCGCCGCCAACGAATCGGCGGCGAACGACGACAGCTCACCGCTGAAGGATTGCGCCTCGACGAACGCCAGCGCGCAGGCACGCCAGCCATCGGGCGAGCCGTCCAGCGCTTCGAGCAGAGCCCGCCGGTCACCGGCGTCGAGTTCGTTGTCGACCAGGCGATCGATCAAGCGGTCGCGCTCGTCGTCCTCTAAAAGTCTGGTTGGGTCGAGGTGTGCCATGGTCTTGCGTTGATTGGTGTTCGCGTGGATTGCCGCTGAGCGTGCCTAGGCCAGCGTCGGGTCGACGGCCCGCAACGCGGAACGCAACCGCTTGCGGGCGCGGTGCAGCCGACCCTCAATGGCCGATGCGCTGGCGCCGAGGTGCGTTGCGAGTTGGGCGTAGCTCCAGTCCTGGGTGTACTTCAGCAACAGGGTCTCCGCGTCGCGGGGCGGCAGGGTCGCGAGCGCCTGCCGCACCAGTTGGCTTTGTTCCTCGGCCAGCAGCCAGTCGAGCGGTTCGGCCGGCTCATCGGGGCCGAAGCCCGCGCCGCGGCGCCGGTAGTTCTCTTCCAGCTTGCGTCGCCGGCCTGCCCGCCGCCGGTGCTGCAGGGCCGCCGTCACCGCTAGTCGGTACAGCCAGGGCGCCACACGCGCTGGGTCCCGCAGCTTGTCGGCGCCGCGGCCGGCGGCGAGAGCAACCTCTTGCATCACGTCCCCGACGGCCTGCGGCTCGCCCACCCGAGCCAATACCACGAGCCGCAACCAAGCCTCGTGCTCAGCAAACGCCGCACACCAGTCAAAGCCGGGCCGATGGGGCGCCGGGTCGTCGTGGGGAGCTTTGTTGGCGGGCATGGCGAGCGGGGGGCGGCACAGCGGGGCCAAGCGGGTAGAGAGTTACCGCCGAGGCGTTCGCCTTGCGCTAGAAACGAAAATTTTTCTGTGATTCGCGTGGCACGGAATCGCCGCCAGGCGGTCCCAAAGGAAAGCCTACCCCCCAGTTTCCCGTCGCGGTGCTAGCTTGCCGCGGACAGTCGGTTTGCGGGGCCGAGGGGCCTGGTCAACAAGTAGGCCCAAGTCGGCGCCATGAGCCCGAGCAGCAGCAGGCTGACGTTCTGCGAGATGCTCAGCCCGGTGCCGAAGAAGGCCGACTCGTCCGTTCGGATAATCTCGAGCAGGAAGCGGCCAACGGGGTAAATCGTCAGCAGCAGGGCGGCGACCTCGCCGTCACGGCGGCGGCGGGGGTAGTAGAGCCAGAGGAACCAGCCGAGCAGCCCCGCGTTGATGGCGCTGTAGAGCTGCGTTGGGTGGACCGGCAGGCTCCGCTGGCGCTGCGGCGCCGGGGGGACCGTGACCCGCTCGCCCGACGCGAGCCCCAACTCGATCGGCAAGCCCGCCAGGCACCGGCCGAGGATCGCGTCGCCGAGCGTTGAGCCCGATGCGATTGTCTCGCCGCCGATCGTCTTGATCTCGGCGCCGGTTGCCAGGCCGGCGTCGGCCGCGGCCGAGCCGGGCACGACGCGCGTCACCACCGCCCGGTTGTCGCGCGGGTCTTGCTGCCAGCGGAAGCCGTGGAACTCGCCGCCCGCGGCCTGGTCGGCGTAGGGCGGGCTCATGCGATCGGCGGAGCTCATCCGCGGGAAGGTCACCGCCCACGGGCGGTCGCAGGTTCCGCCGTAGCAGCAGCCATTAAGCAAGCAGCCGATGCGGCCGATCGCCAAGCCGATCGCCAAGCTGGGCGCGATGATGTCCGCCATGGCGAGCGCCGAGACACGGTGGCGGAAGCAGAACCAAGCGAAGGCAATGGCGCCGCCGATGAGCGACCCGTAGACGACCAACCCGCCCTCGGTGAACAGCAGCGCCTTCTTGACGCCCTCCAAGAAGGTGTCGCCCGCGAAGGCGACGTCCCAGTACTCGATGACGAAGAACAGCCTCGCCCCGGCGATGCCGAGCACGAACATGCCGAATGCCATCGACAAGACAGCGTCCGAGTCGAGTCCACGCGACCGGGCGCGGTGGATCGCCATCGCCAAGCCGCTCGACGCCGCGATCACGAGCATCACACCGTAGCCGCGGATCGGCAGCCCGCCGGGGGCGAACCGTGGCAGCACGATGATCGCCGCGGTGACGACGGCAAAGACCGGCGCCAGCGAGGCGAATTCCGCCTTCCCGTCGGGCCGGCTCCAAGACCGCCAAGCCCACAGGCCGGCAAACACCAGCCAGGCCAGCAGCAGCGCACCAAAGCCGAACAGGGGCACGCCGCCGACTTCGATCGGGATGCGGAACAGTTCGCTACGCATGACGGATGGCCGCGGCCGCGGCGGGTTGGCGATCGAGTTGGGGAGGGCGCAGGGCGCGGCGGCAGGCTAGCCGATGGTCGCGTTATCGATCAATCGCGTTTGGCCGACCATCGCCGCGACGGCGATCACCGCCTTGCCCTCGACCTCGGCAATTTCGTCGACGGTCCCGGGCTCCAGCACCGCGACGTACTGCACCGCGGCGCCGGCGTCGGTGAGGAGTTGCTCGATACTTTCACGGAACGCCGACGCCCTCCGCTCACCGCCGGCGTGCATCTGCTCGGCGAGGCGGAGCCCCCTCGACAGCGCAAGCGCCCGCACCCGCTCGGCCGGCGATAGATAGGCGTTTCGCGAACTCATCGCCAGCCCATCGGCGTCACGCACGGTGGGGCAAACGACGACCTCGATCGGCACGTTCAGGTCCGCGACCATCCGCCGGACAACGACCGTCTGCTGATAGTCTTTGCGGCCGAAGTACGCCCGGTCGGCGGGGGCGAGGTTGAACAGCTTCAGAACGACCGTAGCCACGCCGGCGAAGTGCGTCGGGCGGAACGCCCCCTCAAGCACCCGACCGGCCGCGCCGACGTCAATCGACGTCGCGCTGCCGGCGGGGTACATCTCATCGACCGAAGGGCAGAAGACCAGGTCGCACCCGGCGTCGGCCAAGAGCCGCCGGTCCGCGTCGAGGCCACGCGGGTACCGATCGAAGTCCTCCCCAGGCCCGAACTGTTTTGGGTTGACGAACAGCGTGGCGGCGACGACATCGCAGTCCCCCCGCGCGGCCTCGACCAGACTGGCGTGCCCCGCGTGCAACGCCCCCATCGTCGGGACGAGCCCGACGGTCTGCCGAGCGGTGCGGCGGGTCTCGATGTGCGCACGGAAGTCGGCGGCACGCGTGATTACCTCCGGCATCGGCGGCGTGACGGACGTCGGCATCGAGCACAACCGGGGCGAAGGGGGATGAAGCGCGTGCTTAGATTGTACGCTTCGCCCCGTCGGTCAGCCCAGCCCGGGCCAGACGCACGCGACCGCCGCGGCGAGTTCCGCCGCGTGATCGCTCGCGGGCGCTTCGTGCAGCCAAACGGTCGGCGTCGCCGGCAGGGGATTGGCCCGAGGGTCGGCCAAGACCTGGAGCTTTGGCCGAAGGGGGCCGGCACATCGGGCGCCTGCTAGCCACACGAGGGTTTCATCGTCTCGTTCTCTCTCCGCTTCACGCCCCACCCGCGAAGTACCGGCAAGCCACGCAACGTGCGCGGCGACCTCTTCCCGACGCTCCCGAGAACCGGCGACGCGCACCGCGTCGGCGCCGGCTTGGCGTGTTTGGTCGATGGCTTGGAGCGTCGCCTCGAGTTTCGGGTGGCGCATCCCGCCGGCAACCTCTACCGCCGGCGCCATGACAAACGGCCGGAACGTCATCCGCGGGTGGGGCACGCGGAGCCCGGGCTCATCAATCACGAGGTCGCCGTAAAGCAGCAGGTCGAGGTCGAGCGTCCGCGCCCCCCAGCGTTGGGCTCGCTGGCGCCCGCAGCTGTCTTCGACCGCCCGCAGTTCTTGGAGCAGCGCCTGCGGCGGTATTTCGGTTTCAACCAGAAGCGCGCCGTTGAGAAACGGGCCTTGGCCTTGGGGGCCGCCCACCGGGTCGCTGCTAAACCAGCGGCTCTGGCGGACAACGCGGATTGAATCGCGGCCCTTGACGGCCGCAACGGCGCGGGCGAGCGTCTGCTCGCGGTCCCCGAGGTTCGATCCGATGGCGAAGAGGCAAACCGGCATGCGGCGTGAGCGGGCCGGGGGGTGCGCTAAACGTGCGTCTGCGGGATGGTAGCCGACCAGACTACGCCGCCGGGCCGACACGCGGACCAGTTGCCGGTCCCTGTACGGCGAAACGAGCAAAAAAAGAAGGCGGCGAGCGGCCCTCGTGACCCCTCGCCGCCTCCGGATTGCAGTGCTGCCGTCACCTTCCTGGCAGATCGTCCGACTTGACGACGGCCAACTCGAGAGGGGGACGTCCATGCCACGCCCGCGGGCGCCGATCATCCGTCCCTATATCGTCGCCCCTCGATTGAGTTGTCGGGCTCCTATGACCGCGTCGACGGCACAGCGCGTAGCTCCACTACCGCGCGTGCTTAGGCTGCACACAATGATTTCGGGTACGGCGACGAAAGGCGCCGCAATGAGCGGCGCCCGGTACGTCGAACGAACGATTCGGCCGACGAACAGGGAGGGCATAGAGACGGAAGCCGAAGTGCTCACAAGCGTTTGAGCAATTCTCCGGCGACCGAAACAACAACGCCCCGAAAGCGGCTGCTTCCGGAGCGGCACTCCTTCGCCAAATCGACGAGACGACACCGAGCGTTCCGTTTCGATGGGGCCAGAGTTTGCCGCGCTCAGGGCCCGTTGTCAAGAAGCTTTCTCGCCAACATCCAGACGCTATCGGAACAAGGCACGCCCGGCGCGCACCACACGCCGACCACCACTGCAGCAACGCTCTCCGGAGGTCTTCGGGCCGCGCGACCTGCGCATCGCTGCGCCGTGCGATACAATCAATTTAACGCCGCCGATCAAGACGCTACCCAAGACCCAGCGCTTTGAGCCGCCGCCCGTTGAGTGACAACGGGCGGCCAGCAACGCCCGAGAAACGTTTGAGCGAAGCAGACGACAACCGCCACGCAGGCGACTCCGGCACGGGCTTCGGTGGGCTTGTTATCGCCGCGATGGAGAGCCGCCGCGCCGACGAGTTCGCCTCGTTAATCCGCAGGAACGGCGGCGTGGCTCACGTCAGCCCGTCGATGCGCGAGGCGCCGGTGGCTGATAACCGCGCGGCGGTCGAATTCGCCCACCGGCTCATCGCCGGTCAGATCGACGCGATGATCCTGCTGACCGGCGTCGGGACCGAGCAGTTTGTTTCCCAGGTCGAACGGCACGTCGGCCGCGAGCGGCTGTTGGCCGCGATTTCGGACATCCCGACGCTCGCCCGAGGGCCGAAGCCCGTCGCCGCGCTCAGCCGGCTGGGCTTGAAGCCGACCCTGCGGGCGCCAGAGCCCAACACCTGGCGTGAGGTGCTCGCAACGCTCGACCGCGAGCTGCCGGTTGCCAACCTAACGGTTGGTGTGCAGGAGTACGGCGTCACGAACCCGAGCCTCGTCGCGGGCCTCGAAGCCCGCGGCGCCGGCGTCGAGCGGCTTAGCGTTTACCAGTGGGAGTTGCCCGCCGACACGGGGCCGCTGGAGGCCAACATCCGCCGCATCGCGGACGGGTCGGCCGACGTGGCGATGTTCACCTCCGCGCAGCAGATCGACCACCTCCTCGCGGTCGCCGAGCGGCTGGAGCTCGCCGACGCGTTGCGCCGAGCGCTGCGGCGCATGGTCGTGGCGTCGATCGGCCCGACCACCAGCGAACGCCTCCGCTCGAGCGACTTGCCCGTCGACCTCGAAGCGTCGCCGCCAAAGATGGGGCAGTTCGTACGGCAAACGGCGGCCGAGGCGGCCCGTGTGCTGCGACGCAAACGGACAATCGCCCAATCCCCCGCCACCACCGCCGGCGGTTCGTCGACACAGGGCAACTCGATGGATACCAGCCAACGGCTGCGCGACGCGCCGTTCCTACGCGCCTGCCGCGGCGAGGCGACCGAGTTCACGCCGGTGTGGCTGATGCGGCAGGCGGGGCGGTACATGGCCGAGTACCGCGAGGTCCGAGCAAAGACCAGCTTCCTCGATCTGTGCAAGAACCCAGCGCTGTGCAGCGAGGTGATGTGCACGGCGGTCGAGTTCCTCGGCGTCGACGCGGCGATTATCTTCTCGGACCTGCTGCCGATCCTCGAACCGATGGGCATGGAACTCGAATTCGCCCCGGGCGACGGGCCGGTGATCCACAACCCGGTCCGCGAGGCGGGCGACGTCGACCGGCTGCTCGACTTAGAGAGCGTCGACGCGTTGCATTTCGTCGTCGAGACGGTTCGGCAAACGCGCGCGGACCTGCCGAGCGACCTGCCGCTGATCGGCTTCGCCGGCGCGCCCTTCACGCTGGCGAGCTACGCCATCGAGGGCGGTTCGAGCCGCAACTACCTGCACACCAAGACGCTGATGTACCGCGACGAGGGCGCTTGGCGGACGCTCATGCAGCGGTTCGCCCGCGCGGTGACGCTGTACCTGAACGCCCAGATCGCCGCGGGCGCCCAGGCGGTGCAGGTGTTCGATAGCTGGGTCGGTTGCCTGGGCCCGGAAGACTACCGGCGGTACGTGCTGCCCTACGTCCAAGAGATGATTGCCGGCATCACGCCGGGGGCGCCGGTCATCCACTTCGGCGCCGGCAACCCGAAGCTGCTGCCGTTGATCGCCGAAGCGGGCGGCGACGTCATCGGTGTTGATTGGCGTGTGTCGCTAGCCGACGCCTGGCGGAGCGTCGGGCACGACCGGGCCGTGCAGGGCAACCTCGACCCGATCTCACTGCTCGCGCCGGTCGACGAGCTCCGCCGCCGCACCGCCGGTGTACTTGCCGAAGCCGAAGGCCGGCCCGGCCACATCTTCAACCTCGGCCACGGGATCATCCCGCAAACGCCGCCCGACCACGCCCGGGCGCTAGTCGACATGGTTCACGAGATGAGCACGAGAAGCTAACAGCCTGGTGATTGACTCGACTGGCTGCGATCGGCACGATGCCGAGCCAAAACAACGTGCGCCAAGGCCGTTGTTTTGCGAGCCGCGAAGAGCTTGCTCTGAGCTTGGCGAGGTTGAAAAACGCCAGGACGGCGTTTTTCATAGAAGGCTGTTAAGCCGGCCGGCGCCGCACTCCATGCGGCCGGGCCGGGTTGGCATCCCAGATACCCGTTCACGAACGCTGTGGGGTCACGGCCGACCCAACAGGCCGTGCAGACCGCGGCCGATCCCTCCCAAGTTGATCGACACCCGGGCGCTCTTCGGTGCGTGGCGCTCGACAAAGTCAACAGCCCGCGGCTGATGCGTGCGCTCGTCGCGTTGATCAAACCGGCTCTCGAACCCACGATCGAAGCCCGAATCGACCGGGACAGCAGGCCCACGGTAACCGCGGTCCTCGAAGCGCAGGTCGTCGTCGCAGGGCTCGACTGGCGGCGCGAACCTGGGGCGGTAGCCGGTGATGCGTGCCCTGGGCGATATTGGGCCCACTGGATCAATCAGGACCGGGAAACTGAAAGACCGGGGCACGAGGTGACCCGTTCGATGGTCTTGCACAAGCAGCCTCACCCGGCCGCCCCGTTGCATGGCGAGCGCGAGTGCGTCCCACCAGTCCCCCTGCCGGCGGAGCGAGAATCGGTTAACGCGCAAGATCGTGTCACTCGGCTCCAAGCCCATGCGCCAGGCGACGCCGCCGGGGCGGACGCGTACGACCCGCTCGCCGTAGCCGTCATGGTAGGTTCGCATCCCAAAGCTCGGCAGCTCAGGCTGCGCCAGGGGCGGTCGCAGCCTGACGTCAGGCACGGGCGCGGCGTCGGCCGGCGTTAGCGCCAGCGGCAACGAGGCAAAGGCAAGCAACGCCGGCAAGATGGCAGACTTGAACATGGCGGGACTCCTGGGTCAGACGTGTCTTCAGAAGGCAGGCCCCCGAAGCGGGGCGTTTGCCAATCCAGAGACGCAACCCAGGCGCCGGACGACGAAAAGACCGTCCGTTATCCAGTCGCTAAACACCTGAAATGAAAAGGCTTATCTAACGAATTGCGATTCTCATAGCCGCTCGCAAGCGGCTCTCGGCCGGCGGCGATGCGACATCAAAATGATATCGATTCGTCTCTTGCAAGCGTCGCTAGAAAGCGGCGCAAGGCCGGCTCGGGCCAGACTAAGCTGAGGGGCGACGGAAGAAGCGGTAGGCGAGTAAGACTTCGTACAGGTCGGACGAAATCGTTATGTCGTCATCCTCGAAGTCCTTGAGCCACGTCCGCTCGTGGTCGACCGCGTCTGCAAGCAGCGGCAGGACTTCGCCGACCGAGACCGTCACCTCGTTGCCGTGCGACGGTGCGGGGGCGATCTGTTCTGGGCCACGGAAGATCTTCAAACGGGCGTGCGCCATGCTATGCATCCTTGCTCGATCTTGGTTGCCTTCCGCGCACCGTTGGGGCGCAGCGATCCGATTGGGATCGTATCGGCAGTCCAGGTGGCGCCGGTTTAGCCGACCGGAAAGTTTTTCTCGGATTGCGCCGGCTCGCGCGATTGTGCTAGCGTTGCTTGACACGGCGCCGGCGGTTCCCAAGAATCGCAGCTCACGCGCTGGAGGAAACCGGGGCCCATTGACCCACGCGACTCCGTCGCTCTCCCCAAACATCCGTCGTCGAGGGCTGTCGCCATCGCGGCGTGTCTCTTCTCCGTCGTTGGCCTCTCCTACCTTACGGGCACCCCTTTAACTACGCACAAGGCCTCGCACCCGGCCAAGAGGCACTGCCCGGCCGCCGCTAGCTGGTTCGATTTGTAGCGGCGCTGTGCCGAATCCGGCCCTGCCTGTGTTGCTCCGCAGCCCGCTCCGCGTGGGCGGCTTCCAACGCCCCAACGTTGCGCTCATGACCGCCGCGAAACTGCCGGAAACGATCGCGGAGCAACTCGCCCTTGAGGCGGGCGCCGTGGCCGGCGTGATCGAACAGCTCGAAGCGGGCCACTCGGCGCCGTTCATCGTCCGCTCCTGCCCAGACGCGACCGGAGGCATGCAAGAGCCGCAGGTCGTTGCCGTTCGCGATCGCCTCCGCCGAGCCCGTCAGCTCGACGACCGCAAAGGGACAGTCACCCGGCTGCTCGACGGCCAGGGCAAGTTGACCGACGCGCTGAGGCAGGCGATCGACCGGGCCGAGTCGCTGCAACGATTAGACGACGTCTACCTGCCGTACAAGGCGGGCGTCGCCTCGCCGGCGGGCGAGGCGATTGAACAAGGCCTCGGGCCGCTGGCCGACGAGGTCCTGGCCGAGTCGCCGTCGACCAGCGACCTCGACGCCCGCTGCGCCGAGTTTGTCAATGAAGACAAGGGCGTGACCGACGCCGCGCAGGCGCTGGCCGGCGCCGGCCGAGTGATTGCCGAGCGGTTTAGCTACGACGCGGAGCTTCGTGGGCGCGTCCGGTCTTTGGTCCGCAAGAAGGGCAAACTCGTCTGCGAACGGGCCGAGGGGGTGAAGGACAAGAAGGTAGAGCCGTTCAAGGCCTACCTCGACTACCGAGAGCCGCTCTCCAAGACCCCGCCGCACCGGGTGCTTGCGATCAACCGCGGCGAGCGGTCTGGGGCGCTCCGCGTGACGGTCGAGGCCGATACCGAAGCGGCGGTCGTGATCGCCAAGGAACTGCTCGCCCCGCCGACCCACATCCACACCGAGCTGCTGGCCGGCTGCGCCGAAGCGGCGGTCCGCTCGCTGGTGCTCCCGGCACTAGCGGAAGAGGCCCGCCACGAGCTCAGCGAGCGGGCCGAGTCGCACGCCCTGGAGGTCTTCGCCCGCAACCTGCGGAACCTCCTACTCGGGCCGCGGCTACCCGGCAAGCGGGTCCTGGCGATCGACCCGGGTTATCAGAACGGCTGCCACATAGCCGTTGTCGAACCGTGCGGGGCCGTAGCCGCGACGGAGTCGTTTTCCATCGTCGGCGACGGGGCGGCGATCGCCTCGGCACGGGCGCGGCTCTTGGCCGTAGCCCAAGAGCACACGCCCACCCTTATCGCGATTGGCAACGGCAAGGCGTGCCGGCCGGCGGAGGAGCTGGTCGCCTCGCTGCTGGCTGACGAGCTCAAGCAGGCGGACCTCGAGTACCTCGTCGTCAGCGAGGCGGGCGCCAACGTCTACGCCGGCAGCACCGTGGGCCGGGAAGAGCTGCCCGACCTTGACGCCGGCGCCCGCAGCGCAGTGTCGATTGCCCGACGCGTGCAAGACCCGCTGAGCGAGCTAGTGAAGGTCGACCCCGCCAGTGTCGGCGTCGGCCTGTACCAGCACGACGCTAAGGGGAAGCCGATGCGTGACGAGCTGGAAGAGGTCGTCAGGTCGTGTGTTGCGTACGTCGGCGTGGACTTGAACACCGCCGCCGCGTCGCGGATGGGTTACGTGCCCGGCCTCAACCCGCTGACCGCCCGCCGGGTTGTCGAGCACCGCACGGCTCACGGGCCGTTCAAGACGAAGGCCGACTTGAAGGCGGTCGCCGGGTTGAGCGCCAAAGCGTTTGCCGAGGCGGCCGGCTTCGCCCGCGTACCCGACGCCGACGACCCGCTGGACGCGTCGTGGGTCCACCCCGACGACTACGGCGTGGCAGACAAGCTGCTATCGATCGTCGGCCTCGACAAGTCGAGCCTGGGCGCCGAGGGAACGGGCGAGCGGCTCCGGCAGGCGGTTGCCGAACGCGAGACCCCCGCGCTGGCAGCGGAGCTGGGCATCGGGCCGCTCCGGCTCCGATCGCTGACCAACGAACTCGCCTCGCCGGGCCGCGACCCGCGGGACGACCTTGCGCCGCCCGTCTTCCGCCGAGGGGTTGTCCGCTTCGAAGACCTGAAACCCGGAGTCGAACTCCAGGGCGCCGTGCTCAACGTCGTCGACTTTGGCGCCTTCGTCGACATCGGGCTTTCTGATAGCGGGCTGCTGCACATCAGCCGGATGAGCACCGGCTTTGTCAGCGACCCGCACGCGTTGGTCGCGGTTGGGGACCGCATCCGCGTGTGGGTCGATTCGGTCGACACCGACCGCCGGCGGGTCGCGCTGACGCTGGTCGAGCCCGGTTCCGAGCCGCCGAGGCACGGGTCAAAGGCCCCGCGTCGTCGGGGTGGGTCGCGACGGCCGGTCGCGGCGAGCGGCGACGGCGCGGCGGGGGCGACGGGCGCCGAGCCATCGACGAAAACGCCGAAGCGGTCCAAGACGCAGAAGGACCGTCAGCAAGTCGGCGGGCGGCGGCCCGGCGGGCGGGGCGACCGCCGCGGCGGGCAGCACGAGAAGAAGCGGACCTACGAGTCCCGCAGCAAGGCGCCACCTAAGCCTATCACGCGCGAGATGGAGGAGGGCAAGGAGGCGATGAGGACCTTCGGCGACCTGATGCAGTTCCACGAGAAAAAGAAAGAACAGAACAAGCAGGACGAGACCGGCGGCGACAAAGGCGAGGCGTCCCCAGACGCGTGAGGGCCCGCCCGCCGCAGGACGGTCGGTCCGCGTGGCCTGTCGATGATCGCCGTGTCGGCCTAGAATCGGGTTCGCGTTACTTCCTCCCGCCCCCCTGCCCGGCCCGCCCGATGGACTTCCGCGAACGACTGCAAAACGCCGCGAACCGGGGCGCGCGCGCCCGCAGTGCCCGCGAGACCGCCGAAGCGGCCGAGGCGCTCAGCGAGGAGGAGTGCCGCCGACTGCACTCGCAACACCGCCTCGAGTTGAGCGACCACATCGAGGCGTGCATCCAGCAGCTCGCGGACAACTTTCCAGGCTTCCGTGTCGAGACAATCGTCGATGACAAGGGCTGGGGCGCCGGCGTCAGCCGCGACGACCTCGGCATCCGCGGCGGCAAGCGGAACAACTTCTTCAGCCGGCTGCAGGTCGTGGTCGAGCCCTTCAACAGCTACCAGGTCGTGGCGATCGGGGCTAAGGGTGCGGTGCGGAACAAAGAGAGCTTCACCCGCAACCATTACGACGCGATCGGCGACTACGACGCCGCGCGCTTCAAAGAGCTCATCGAAACCTGGGTGCTCGACTACGCGGAGCTGTACGCCGCGTCGTCGTGACCCGGCGCCGATCTCGATGCGGCTCGGCCTCGACTTGGCGCCCGCGAGCCGCGACCGCAGGCCCAATATCAAACGGCGCTGTGTCGAACCGGCGCTGTGTCGAACCGGCGCTGCGTCGGTTGGTCTATCGCTTAGTCCTGCGAAGGCGCCAGCGCCAGCTGCTTGAGCGACTCCAGCACGCCAACCAAATCGCCACGAGCGATCTCCGCCCAGCCGGCCAGCTTGTGGCCCAGGATCGCGAGTTTGAACTGCTCAAACGCGTCGGCGACATCGTCCGGCAGCTCCGGCAGGTCGGCGAAGGGGCGGACGGCGTCGGCCGGCTGCGGCCACGAATCGGTCGGCGCCAAGCCCGGGTCGTCGGTTTCGTCTTGGCGGCGTTCGGCCGAGGACGCCGAGTCCGATCGGTCGTGGCCGCCGCCGTCTTCGCCTTGGAGGCCGTCGCTCACCGCCGCCGCGGTCGCCTCGGCGGCGGGGCTAACGTCGGCGACGAAGTCCTCGTTGACGTCGTCTTGCCCCGCGGCGGGTGCTTCGGTGTTTGGCCCGTCGGCGCCGACAACCTCCCACCGCTTGGCCCGCACCTGAGAGACCGACCAGCCGTTTTGCAGCGCGCCCTCGAGCCACATCTCGGCGTCGTCCCATTCGCAGGCGGCTTGGAAGTGGCTCCAGTAGAGCCCCTCGTATTCGGCGTAGACGCCGCCGAAGCGTGCGTACACGCGTCGGAGCCGCCCGACGTGCTGCCCGGTAACGCCGCCGACGAGCTGGGCCCACGCCTCGTCGGAGGACTCCGCCGCCGACGCGCCCGCTTCCGCGAGCGACGCCCGCCAGTCGGTGATGATCCGGCCCTTCTCCCAGTTGGTGGTGCTGACGAGTGTCCGCCATCGACCGATGAACGGCGTCGACGCTTCGGTCGCCTCTTGGCTGAAGTCGACTGAGGGAGTGTCAGCAGCCGGCTGGCCCGCGGCGTGGTAGGCGTTGATCGCGGGTTCGGCGGTGGCTGTTTTGGCGGCGACGCGGTTGTTGGGGGTTGACATCCTGCGGAGAACTCCTGCGAAGCAAGCTAACCGGCGGGGCGGCCGAGCCGCGCCGTGAGGGCAGGAGTCTACAACGCCACCACGCCGCGGGGCGAGCAGCAAAAGGCCGCAACGCTTCCGATTCACGCCGGCGCCGGCCGGCACAACCGTTAACCGCGGTCCTAGCGCGGTGTGCGAAGCCTCCGCGCGCCATCCGTGCCGCCGATGGCCGCGACCGAGTTCCTGGAAAAGATGTCGAAAGCCAGCTCACCGCCGCCAATCGATGCGTCGATCAGCCATCGCCGACCGCTTTCTCGTCCGAAGTGAAGTCGATCCGGTTGTGGGCGCCGTCACAGAACGGCCGCTTGGCGGACGCCCCGCACCGGCAGAGCGCGACGACCGGCTTGTCGGGGTTGGTCTCGAAGGGGGCGCCGTCGGAGTCGACGATTTTCATCGGGCCTTCAACAACGAACGGCCCGTTGGGCCGCATCCGGATCCGTATGTCTGCCATTGCTTCGCTCCCGGGGTTTTCCTGGGTCCGACGCGGCCAACCGCGCCGTACGCCGTTGATACCCTAGAACCCAAGCCGTCGCCGGGCAACTTGCGACGTCAAGGCGGCCCACCACGGCGCTACGGTGAGGGCGTCGCCGGCTGCGCACGCTCTGCGGGCGCTGAGGCGGGCGCTGCCGCGTTGACGATTACCAGCGCGTTTAGCCGGGCCGACGCGTCCGTCGGGGCCGGGATCGGCGCCGCGTAGCGGTAGGCAGCCGATTCTCCCTCGGGCAACCCGGCCGCGCGCCGGCTACGCGGCTCACCACGCGTCTTTCCACCCTTCATGGGAACACTTTCAACGGATGGCGCCCCCTCAGGCCGCGACTGACCCTTGAGCGCCGACAGGGTGAGAAGCGATAGGTCGGCGCGCCCCAGGTCGATCGGGAACTGGCTCAGTTCGCCCTCCGCCAGCCGGAAGGCGAAGCCAAGCGTCGCCGACTTTTCCTTGCTGGACGCTTTTGCCCGTCGCGCACCGTCCGCCTGGCGCAATTGGCCTTCCCGCTGCGATTGAAGACCCGCCGCGGCGTCCTTCGAACCCTCGCGATTATAGCCCAGCCACTTTAGTGTGTTGACCTGTTGCAGCGCCTCTGCCGACACGCGGGGCGAACCGGGCGACGACCGCATGGCCGTCGCACGCCGCCGTGTGGCGTCGGTCGACGGAACGGCGACCGGTTGAACGAGCACCGAGCTGAAGTTCCCAACATCGCCCCGTAACTCTTCGAGGCACGCGGCGACCTGCGCGGCGGGCGCATCGACCAGCAACACCTCGGCGGGCGACTCTTCTTGTCGATTCCGCCGCTCGGCGCCCGGCAGTACCAACTGGCGGCGGGCGTTCGCGACGACGCGCTGCCGCTGCGGCGCGCTCGGCGCCGCGGGCCGTCTATCGCTAAGGCTCTCTACGGAGATGCCCTGTGTGAGGAGCACCCTGTCGATCAAGCGGCTGTCGATAGCATCGCGGCGCAGCTCCAGCCGAACGAGCAGCAGGGGCGACGCACCGGCATCGTCTGACGCACCGTCGAACAACGGGTCGTCCGCGCCTGGTACCTCGCCGTCGATCCCGCTCTCCACGTAGCCGCCTTCCGCGACGCCGCCTTCCATCAAGCCATCTGTCGGCGCGGCAATCGGCGGGGTGACG
>JBCCZD010000024.1:0-24315 GCA_039188275.1 Planctomycetota bacterium | reverse complement strand
GTTGATGCTGATGCTGATGTTGATGTTGATGCTGATGTAAATGCTGGTGCTGATGCTGATGCTGATGTAAAGCCGGTACCGCTGCGAACGTATAACTCAAACTCTCGTGGGCGAAGGACTTCAGTCCGTAGCTCACGATTAAACTCGAACCCACCGGCTTCCAGCCGGTGGTAGCTTCAGTTGTCCCCTGCGCCGCCAAGAGGCCGGTAGCGACCAATCGGAGCCCGGGCCTCGTCGAGGAAAGCGCGAGCCCTTGGGTTCATCAGCCACGGCTCAGCAATAGGTTAACCACAGCTCACTCCGCCGACAAACACGCGGCTCTTGCCACGATGCCACGTGATTCGACCACGCACTTGGTCGATGTTGTTCATTCGTTCGCCGAAGCGGCAGACGCCTTGCCGCCGCACCAAGACCTTCGACACCAAGCCCTTCAGCGCCCCCACGCGGCCGTCACCAGACGCTGGGCGGCATGAGCCCTGGCCCGTCCGAAGTGGAACACGCCCCGGCAACGCCCCTATCCAAGCGCCTGATCCCTTGACCAAAGACCGCCCGGCGCCGCCCCTGATCGTCACCCGATTGTCGGTGATGATGCTACTGGAGTACGCCACGCTCGGGCTTTGGGCGGTCACCGTTGGCAGCTACATCAACGCCAACACGGGCGAAGCCGGCGCCGGGACTTTTGGGCCGGGCTTCATCGGCCTCGCCGGCACCGCGGGGGCGATCGGGGCGCTCGTCTCGCCGGTGGTCATGGGCGTCGTGGCCGACCGGTACTTCTCCACCGAGAAGCTGTTGGCGTTGCTGCACCTCGTGTGCGGCGGATGCCTTTGGCTGATGCTGGCGGCCCGCAGCGAGTCTGTCTTCTATCTCGCTTTGCTGCTCTACTTCCAGGCCTACGTCCCCAGCGCCACGCTCACGAGCAGCCTAGCCCTGCGAAACCTGCCGGACGCCGACCGTCAGTTCGCAGTGGTCAGAGCGTTCGGCACGGTCGGGTGGGTGGCGGCCGGCGTGCTGATTGGATTGCTCTGTCCGCTGCTGCTGGGGCGGAGCATCGAGACCGGCTTGACGCCGTTGTGGATCGCCGTTGCCGCTCACGGCGTCATGGCAGCCTACTGCCTGACGCTGCCGCCGACGCCCGCGGCGGGGGGGCCCAAGACGGGTTGGCGGAAGCTAATTGGCGGGACCGGTATGTGGAAGAACCGCCCGTTCATCATCTTCTTAGCCGTGTCGGCGCTCGCCGCGGCGCCGACGCAGTTCTACAACAGCTTTGCGAATCCGTTCCTCAACCAAATCGGTTTCCAGCACACGGCCGCCAAGATGGCGTTGGGGCAAGCCGTCGAAGTCGCGTGTCTGCTGGCCCTCCCCGCGTTGATGCTACGCTACAGCATCAAGTCGTTGTTCATCGCGGGGGTGCTAGCCTGGGCGGTGCGCTACGCCCTGCTGGCGGAGTGCGGGAGCGCGTCGACCTGGTTGGCGTACCCCGCCATCCTGGTGCACGGCGCCTGCTTCGCGTTCGTCTACATGACCGGGCAGCTGTACGCCGATCGGGTCGCGGACCACGACGCGCGGTCCGCCGCTCAGGGGCTGCACGCCCTGGTGACCGGCGGGCTGGGGCACCTAGCGGGGGCGTTCGCTTCGCAGTGGGCTCAGGCGACCTACTTGACCCCGCCCGGGGTCGAACCGATCTACAACTGGCGCTTCTTCTGGTGGCTGCCGGCGTCGGCCAGCCTGCTGGCCGCGATCCTGATCGCCCTGTTGTTCGAAGAGCGGCCCGGAGCCAAAGGCCACCCCGATGACGTAGGCCACTCCGATGTCGCGTAGCGTAGCGCCGCGCGGCCTACGACCACAGCTTGCGGTCCAGCGTCCGGTAGTTGATCGCCTCGCTGACATGCTCCGGTTGGATTGCTTCGGCGCCCTCGAGGTCGGCGATCGTCCGCGCGACCCGCAGCACTTTGTCGTGGGCGCGCGCCGAGAGGCCGAGGTGGTGCACACTCTCCCGCAGCAAGTCCGAGCCGTGCCGATCGAGCGCGCAACAATCCCGCAGTTCCTGCGGCGTCATTCGGGCGTTCGTCCGGCTCCGCGAATCGCCGAACCGCCGGGCCTGCATCAACCGGGCCCTCGCCACGTGCCCCCGCATCTCAGCGCTCGAAGTCCCTGGTGACGAAGAACTCAACTCGCCGTAGCCGACGGCCGGCACCTCGATGTGCAGATCGATTCGGTCGAGCAGCGGCCCGCTGATCTTGCTCATGTAGCGCTCGACCTGCACTACCGAACAGTGGCACTCCCGGCGGCTGTCGTTGCGGTAGCCGCACGGGCACGGGTTGAGCGAGGCGATCAGCATAAAACTCGCCGGGAACTGCGTTGACGACAGCGCCCGGCTGATCGTGACGCTCCCATCTTCGAGCGGCTGGCGCAGCACCTCGAGGGTTTGGCGATTGAACTCCGGCAGCTCATCAAGGAAGAGGATGCCGTTGTGGGCCAGGCTGATCTCGCCGGGCGACGGGGTCGAACCGCCGCCGACCAGCCCCGCGTTGCTGATGGTGTGGTGCGGGGCGCGGAAGGGCCGCCGCGCCAGCAGCGGCTGGCCGTTGGGCATGCGCCCCAAAGCGCTGTAAATGCGGGTCGTCTCGATCGACTCCTCGGCCAATAGGTCGGGCAGGATCGTGGCGGCACGCTTGGCCAGCATCGTCTTGCCGCTGCCCGGCGGGCCGATCATCAGCAGGTTGTGGTTGCCGGCCGCTGCGACGGTGACGGCCCGCTTCGCCATCTCCTGCCCGCGGACGTCGGCGAAGTCGAAGCCGTAGCCGCCGTGTTCCCGGAACAGCTCGTCGACGCGGCACGGCTGCGGAGCGATCTCGATCGCGCCGGAGAAGAAAGCGACGGCCTGCGTCAGGCTGTCGACAGCAACGATGTTCACACCCTCGACGACCGCCGCCTCGGCCGCGTTGGCCGACGGCACGACCAGCCCACCAAAGCCCTGCCGCTTGGCCGCCAACGCCATCGACAACGCGCCCTTCACCGGCCGCATGCTGCCGTCGAGGGCCAACTCGCCCACCACGGCGTACGCGTCAAAGCGGTCCGACTCGAGCTGGCCGCTTCCGGCGAGCACCCCCAGCGCGATTGGCAAATCGAAGCTCGACGCCTGCTTCGGCAACTCCGCAGGGGCCAGGTTGATGACAATGCGGTCGTGCGGGCGGACGAAGCCGCTGTTGACCATCGCCCGCTCGATGCGGTGCGTGCTTTCGCGGACGGCCGCCTCGGGCAGGCCGACCAGAATCGTCTTCGGAATCGCGCCGGGCGAGACGTCTACCTCCGCCTCGACGGGCAGCGCCTCGATCCCGAGCAGGCTGTAGGTCTGAAACCGCGCGAGCATAGCGGCCGCTCCGGCGAGGCATGAAAAACTGTACGTGCGTACATTTATAGCCGGCGTCGAGCCGTTTGCAAGGATTCGCCCACGAATTGGCGAGCGCGCGCAAAAACACTAGCCGATCGGCTCCGCCGATCGGCTAGTGTCTTCGACCTACACACGCTAACGCATCCCGCTCTGAACTCGTCTGCCTACCGCCGCCGCTGGAATGCTAAGCCGACGCTGACCGCCATGCCGAGCAACGCCACGGCGGTCGGCTCCGGGATCACACGCTGGTTGAATCCTTGAGTGAACGTCGTCAGGCGGGCGCGGTCGAAGTCGTCCGGCGGGTCCATTCCGGTGCCGTTGAATTCGCCCGCCGCAACGCCGATATCCTTGGTCACGGTCAGCGACGTGAAGGCGGTTGACTGCGGGAAGAAGACCTCGTCGAAGTTACTGACAGGGCCCTGCACCCCGTTGAGGACGTTGTTCTCGGTTTGGAGTAAGTACTGACCGGACCCGGGCTCGCCGACAAGCACTTCCTCGATCCCCAGGACGCCTGAGTTCCCCGCCAGCGTCGGGACGGTACCGGTCGTCGTAAGCGTGGCGGAGTCGAAGACGAACAACGGGTCGAGGATGTTCACCGTGAATCGGAGGCTGGCGTTGATCACGTCCGGCCCGACAACCCCGGCAAAGAAACCGACGTTGAAGATGAGGCCGATCTCGCCATCAGAATCCTGATAACCCTCGACCACAATCTGATCCGACGCCGGGGCGTTGACGCCAGGCGTGTAGGTGAAGTCGGTGAACTCCTTGTCGCCGATCACGATGACGCCCAAGCAGTCTTCGAGCTCGGCGAGCGTCGGCTGGTCGCCGAGCCCGAATTCGGTGGCCGGCGCCATCGAAGCGGCGTCGGCCGTCGTAGCGAATGGCGAAGCCGCGATCGCCGCGGCGAGCAGCGCAGCTCTCGTGAGGGTACGTGTCATCTGGTAAGTCCTTGGTAGTTCTTCAGGCGTGTAGGGTCTTGCTTAGTGGGTCTGATGCGGACGCCCCTCGCTCGGAGAGCGTGGGCGCGCCGGCTACTCGTTGTGTCTTCCTGACTTCCTAACTTCCTGACCTCCTGTCTGCGTCTGCCGCGGTCTCAACGAGACCCACGCGGCCGGCGTCCCTTGCCGGGCTTGTCGGTTGTTTCGTTCCGCCGGGGCATGCCCAATCACCAAGCCATGCGCTTGTTGCGGCGCTGGTGGATGCCGTTGGGGGCTTTGGGTTTCCGCTTGACCTGCGCGCTGCGGGCCTTGCCGAGTTTTGGCGCCTTCCCGGCGGATCGAGAGCGCCGCGGCACGCTCTTGCCACCGGCGTTGGGGGTTGCTTCGTCGTATTCCTCGGGGTCGTACGCCCCCGGCTTTGAAGACGCCATGCGATAGCCTTTCGCGTTATTGATGCGTGGACTCCCGGCGGAAGCCGCCGGCCTTGTCATGACCTTTGATTTGCCTCGACGCGCGGCTCGGCGATGCCTACTCGCCGGCCTCCCGCGCATCGCTTTGATCTGTCCGTACACTCAAGGGGCGGAGGTGCGCCGCTGCTGGCGACTCCACGCGACCCGACTCCTCATCTCGCTCTGCTCACCACCAACGCGCAACCCGCAGGCCGTCTTTGCCCCGCTTAGTGCCTTGGTGTCTCTAACGGTTGGCGGTCGCCCCGGCGTGATGACACGCCCGGGCCCGCGACCCTATGTGGTAAGTGCTGTCTCTCCGGGCTCTTGCTCGGCCGCAGCTATAACTCCTGGTTCCCTCACCGAGTCTTGCGACTCCGAGTCCGAAACCTTCGGCGCTATCGTCTTGCAGCCCTTCGCACATCGATCTCCGGCGTGTTAGGTCGGGAACGGTCCGCCCGCGCTATGCGTACGCGATCGGTCCGCGCAGCTTCTCCGCAACCGCACGCGCCTCGCGGCACAAGCCGTTGAAATCGCTCTGGCTGTCCACTTCTGGCAGGTACAGCCAAGCCCCCTGTTCGCGTGCCCAAAGCTCTCGCTGCGCTTCCCCCCCGCCGCGCTCGCACACGATGACCAAACCGGGGGGCGAGCCGCGCAGCGCTTGGAGCAGCTCTGCGTAGGCCTGCAGAGAACCCGCGTCGGCGCCGCCATCGATGTCGACGAACGCGAGCGCGAAGCTGTGAAGCACCGCGTGCCGCAACGCGTCTCGAGGGCCCTCGCTATGAACCGTGGTCCAGCCGAACTCGGCCGCTGCCGACCCGATCTGCTCACGGAGATGCCCGTCGCTGCTCGCGAGTAAGCAGGGCCAACTCGGAGCCGAGGAGCCGCCGTCCGGCGGGCGTTGTGGTTTCGCGCCCGGCGCGGTCCGCGACGTTAGTCGCGGCGCGCCGACGGTTGTTGCAGCCATATCAATGGCCCTCACAGGTTGATTAATCGCCCCATGCGTCTGGATCACCGCGCACCGGGGTGCGCTTCGCGAGACGCGGATTTCTTGTGAGACAGGGCCGGGGCCAAGACGGCAGTAGCGCACCGCACCGCGTCTTTAACGCGAGTAGCAGGGCACGCCTTCTCGACGGCGCGACGGGCGCCTCACGACGCGCTCACCAGGCCATCTTGCGGCGGCGGCGGCGGTGCATTCCGTTGAAGGAAGAAGGCGCTTTGCCGCGCTTGCGGCCCTGCTCCGGCTTCTTCCGCTTGTTGCTATTGGGACGCGAACCGACCGCGAACCGTGTGTCGCCCGAGTCGCCGTAATCGGCTGCTTCCAAACCGTCGTAGTTCATCTCGCTGCTCATGTTCGTCGCTCCTTTGCTAAGCCAGTGCTTGGGCATTCGAAGGCTCTACCCCGAACCTTCGACCAAACGTGCTCGGCAGCCGGCCGGTTGTGCCGGTTGTGAACGGCGGACCCTAAAAGCGAGCCTGGCGCCAAAAGCTCGGCGAACGAGAAAGCGGCTTCGCAAGGTGTTGTGACAAAGGGACTTTGGCCAACAATATTTTCATACCGGCCGTTTTTGCCCTCAAAAGCGAGCTCCTCACAGTGGTGAGGGCTGACACCGCATGCACAACACAAGTCTCTGCTGGAAAACGACTTGCGACGCCAATCACCAGGTGCGTGAACGCTCACTGAAGCCGTGACGCTAGCGAAGGCCCCAAGAAACTTGATGCGGGCACTAAGAGAGAGCCAGCCGCGTGCCGGACGTCAGGCGAAAATGAGGCGCGTCGCGCGGCTGCCGGATTGAGAGAACCCAGCGACGATCGCCGCCGACAGCGAGACCGAACGAACGGGGGGACGCGGCCATCCGAGGCAGTCCGGCAGCGCGAGAGACGTGCCCGAGGGCTGATTTCCTGGCTGAGCGTCCAGGTTCGCTAGGGCAAGGCTGGCTAGCGTTCGCCGTTCTCGCCAGCCTGCTTTAGTTGGGCGAGGAGGCGGGTCATCGTGTTGGGGTGGACCCCCAAGAGCTGAGCCGCCCGGCCCTTGTGGCCCTCGGTCGCCAGCAACGCCTGGCGAACCGCCGCGCCGCGCAGGCGACTGAGATTCGTGAAAGGCAGCACCGGATTGGTGGCCTTAGGGGAAGTCCGATTGGGAAGCGATGGCTCGCAGTCCAACACGTATGCCTGCTCGATGACGTGGCCCAACTGCCTAACGTTACCCGGCCAGGGGTACTCGCAAAACTCTCGCAGCGTCCCTTCACTCGGCCGCCACAGGTCACGCCCGTACTTGGCGGCGAACCGCTGGGCGAAGAACTCAATAAACCGCGGGATATCGGCAACCCGCTCGCGGAGTGGCGGAACGCACAATTCCACCATGTTGAGTCGGTAGTAAAGGTCTTCCCGGAACCGGCCTTCGGATACCTCAGCGTCAAGGTCTCGGTTGGTCGCCGCGACGACCTGAACGTCGATTGACTCGGGCGTTGAGGCCCCGACCGGCGTGACTTCCCGCTCTTGAAGGACGCGCAACAGCTTGGGTTGCAGCTCCATCGGCATTTCGCCGACTTCGTCGAGAAAAACCACCCCACCAGCCGCCGAGCGGAAGACACCTAGGCTGCGGCCAGCGGCGCCGGTGAACGCCCCCTTCTCGTGCCCGAACAGTTGGCTCTCGGCCAGCGTCGCGGTCAAAGCCGCACAGTTCACCGGAACAAACGGGTTCTCACGCCTGGGGCTGAGCCGGTGTAGCGTTCGCGCCCAAACCTCTTTGCCGGTGCCTGTTTCGCCGGTGATGAGCACCGTGCATTGAACTTCGGCCGCCTTTTCGGCGTGGTGGGCAATCTGCGTGACACGGGGATGGGAACCCAATACCCATGCGTCGTGGGCCTCAGGAGGAGACCGCAGAAGCGAGTCGATCGAAGGAGAGACAGGAGCCGCCGCCATAGGTGGTCAGGCGAACACTGTGACGACCGACAACGAGGGTACCAACGGCAGCTTAATCTACGGTCAGTTCCTCGCGAGAAAACGAGCGATGCCGCGCGTCAGCGAATGGCAGAACGGGCAAAATCGAATCTCAGGTCCGCGTCACTAGCGTTCCTACAGGGGTGCAACTAGGGGGTGGGGAGTCAAATGTTGCTGGTCAGTCAGCCTGGTCGGGGCCTTCCCATGACGCCGATTCTAGCCCTAGCTCCCGAATACCACAAGAAACTTGATGCAGAAGACTGGGAAATCCAGGCGAAGGGCGCCGGTTTTACCGTCTACACCGGCGGAGATGCGCAAGCAGATCTCAGCAAGGGCTTTGGCTGGAGCCTCTTGTGAGACGGTTTCCGGCCGGAATGCGGCTCAACGCGCTTGTTGGACGCTGCCGGACCGGATCGCAACGCCGCGGGCGGGCCGCAGAAGCGGCACGAGGTCCAGGATCAGCGGCTTGTGGTCCGAACCGGCGCCGATGCCCTCGCTGGCGGTGACGCAGTAAACGCTAGGCGACACGAGTGCGTGGTCGATTCGGATGGGTGGCATCCAGCGCGTTCCATTCGGCCAGGTCGTCGCCGCGCCACGCCCGGTGAGGACGTGGCAGTCTCGCAGCCGAGCGCCGGCGGTCAGCGACCGATAGATCAGCGAATAGGGCGTCGCGTTGAAATCGCCGACGAGCAACATCGGGCCATCCACCACTTGGGGCTGCAGTTCCGATCGGAGCAGCGACCAAAATTCATCGTACTTGTGCAGCGGCGAACGGACCGGCCGCGGCGCGTGGATGGCGTAGATATCGAGCCCAACGCCGTACTCGACCCGTGTTCTGACCACGACCCGCTTGGCTTGGTAAACGCGGTCGTCATGGCTCAGCGGGTACCGCGAATAGACGCCCGTTGCCGCCGGGTTGTACTTCGCTAGATGGATGTGGTTCGGGAAGTCGACCAGCAGGTCGGCGTGGTTGAAGGCGTTGTGCCACGCTTCGGTGAACTCGGTCAGCACGAGCACGTCGGGGGCGGCTCGCCGGACCTCTTCGAACAGGCCTTGGTAGTTGCGGTTCTCCTTTCCGACGTTGGCGTAGAACACCCGGAGCGGGGCGGCTTCGCGGGCGGCTTTGACCGCCGCGGCGGCAGATTCGGCGGCTGACTGGCCCTGGCTAGCGGGCATCAGCGTGGGCGTAACAACCGCAACATGCCAGCAAACGATCGCCGACGAGACGGCGGCCAACGCGCGACGCCGGCGCCAGAACGCCAGGACCGCAATCGCGTACGCGGGCAGATAAAAGTAAGCGGTAAACGCGTTCACCCACTGAAAGACCGGGTGCGGCGCCCAGCTAGCGGACCACGCCCCGGCCGCCAACGCGAGGGCAACAGCGGCAGCCCAAGTGGGGGCCCAAGTCAGCGTGGAGCGTGCGGTCCCGCTCGACAACCGCCGCGCTTCTAGGCGAACGAGTCGTGGTAGGTCGGCCATGTCAAGCTTGCAACACGGTGGGCAGTTGGAGAACGCCGGCAGTATACCGAACGCCACCAGTCGGCCACGCGCACGCCCGAAATCTTCACACCCTTGATCCAATCCTTGATCGTACGCGGCTTCAGATGCCGTTCCCGGGGTTGAATCAAAGACCGCCCTAAAGCCCTAGGTACCGCGACGCGAGCGTGCGAGCCTCCGCCGGGTCTTCCGTCCCGCTGACAATCACGCGGCCGTCGCTGAACAGGGTGAAGCCGGATGCGTCCACCGAGAGTCGAAGCAGGAAGCGGTTGCAGGTGACCTGTCCGACGCGGGACAGGCGCTCCGCCAGGGTTGGCAGGTCGAGCTTGGTTGCCGCCGAAGGCCGGAGCTGGACAGAATTCCGCCCGCAGAGGATCGCCGCCTCGCTGCCCCGCCGGCCCTCGAGCCAAGGGAACTCTCGCCGGTCGCAGGTGGGGCACTCCCCCGGCGGGTGCAGGCCGTCGACATCGATCGAGCGAACGCGGTTCCGCCAGAGGTCGACCACCATGAGCTGGCGGCTGACGGCCCCCTCGGCGCCGACCAGCAGCTTGAGGGCTTCGGTGGCCTGCAGCGAGGCC
Organism: Planctomycetota bacterium; assembly: GCA_039188275.1. Taxonomy (GTDB): domain Bacteria; phylum Planctomycetota; class Planctomycetia; order Pirellulales; family Lacipirellulaceae; genus JBCCQL01. Next base: position 14,522 of record JBCCZD010000024.1, on the reverse strand, counting down.
ACCACGTTGACGGCGGTCCCCAGGATGCCGGCGGTGTCACAGGTTGGCGTGTCGCCGGGGGCGGGCGGCTCGGGCACCAGACAAGCGAGGCAGGCCGACCGGCCGGGGACGATCGCCAGCACCTGCCCCTCGGCCCCGAGGCACCCGCCGTAGACCCACGGCTTGGTTGCCGATACCGCGAAGTCGTTGATCAGCAACCGGGTCTCGAAGTTGTCGGTGCCGTCCACGATCACGTCGGCGGCGGCCGCCAGATCGGCGAGGTTCTGGTGCGTGACATCGGCGACGACCGGCTCGACGTCGACGTCCGAGTTGATACGCCGGAGTTTCGACGCGGCGGCGACGGCCTTCGGCAGACCGTCGGCGACGTCCTGCTCGTCGAACAAAACTTGCCGCTGCAGGTTACTGACCTCAAGGAAGTCTCGGTCGACGAGGGTCGTATGGCCGACGCCGGCGCGGACCAGCGTCTCTGCTACAACCGAGCCGAGGGCGCCGCAGCCAACGATCAGCACCCGCGACCGGCCAAGCCGCTGTTGGCCCTCTTCGCCGATGCCGGCGAAGCGTACCTGGCGCGAGTAGCGTTCGCGATTGGGTGGCATGGCGTCGTCCCGAGGCATCGATCGGAGGGCGTTTAGGCGGTCAACCGTCAACCGGCTCGTCGGCCAACGCCGTGGCGGCGGCCTCGGCACATCGGAGCGTGTCGGCGAGGACGCGGCCAGTGGCGGAGTCCGCGCAAGCGGCAACCTCCTCCGGCGTGCCGGCGGCGACGATGCCGCCCCCCTCTTCCGCGGCGCCGGGGCCGAGGTCGATGATCCGGTCGGCGGCCAGCATGAGCTGCGGGTTGTGGTCCACAACAACCAGCGTGTGGCCAACGTCGACCAGCGCGTCGAAACAGTCGATCAACTGCACCACGTCAGAGTAGTGCAGCCCTGTCGACGGCTCGTCGAGCACAAACAGCGTCCTGCCCGACTGCTTACCTGCCAGTGTGCCAGCGAGCTTCAAACGCTGCGCTTCGCCACCGCTGAGCGTGTTGGCCGGCTGTCCCAGGCGGAGGTAATCGAGCCCAACGTCCAGCAGCACCTTGAGCTTCGCCTGGACCTTGTTTTGCCCGCGGAAGAACCGCAGCGCCTCGTGCGCGGTCATCTCCAGCACCTCAGAGATGTCGCGGCCTCGGTAGCGGACGTCTAGCACTTCGCGGCGGTAACGCCGGCCGTCGCACTCGCTGCACCGCATGTAGACGTCGGGCATGAACTGCATGTCGACTTCCAGGTAGCCGGCGCCTTGGCAGGTGTCGCACCGCCCTCCGTCGACGTTAAAGCTGAAGTGGCTCGCCGTCAGCCCACGGGCCTGCGCGTCCGGCTGCTCGGCGAACAACGCCCGGATGGGATCGAACGCCTTGACGTAGGTAACTGGGTTAGAGCGTGGCGAGCGGCTGATCGGCGCCCCGTCGATCAGCTGCACCCCGTCGATCGGCCCGGCGCCGAGCAGTTCGGCGTACGGGAGCGGGGCGTCGATCGACTTTGCGCCGGTCGTCTTCGGGCCCTCGGCCCGCGAACGCGCGGCCCCCTTTCGGCTGACAATCAACGCGGCAAGGGCAGGGTAGAGCGTCCGCAGGACCAGCGAGCTCTTCCCCGCCCCGCTCACGCCGGTCACCAGCGTGAGCAAGCCCAGCGGGAAGTCGGCGTCGACGGTCCTGAGGTTGTTGCCCCGGGCGCCGCGGAGCTGCAGGCGTTCGGCGGTCGGCGTGCGGCGGCGGCCGATGGTCATCGCCCGGCGGCCGGCGAGCCAATCCCCGGTGCGGCTGCCGGTGGCGGTCAACAACTCCTCGGGCGAGCCCTGAAAGACAACCCGCCCTCCCTCGACGCCCGCCTGCGGGCCGAACTCAACGACGTGGTCCGCCGCGCGGACGAACGCCTCCTCGTGCTCGACAACCACCACCGTGTTGCCACGATCGCGGAGCCGCCCAATCGCCCCGGCCAGCGCCGACACGTCAACAGGGTGCAGCCCCGCGGAGGGCTCGTCCAGCACGTACAGCATGTCGACCAGGCTCGACCCAAGCGTCGAGGTCATCGCGACGCGCTGGGCCTCGCCCGAGCTGAGGGTTCGCAGCGGCCGGTCGAGCGTTACGTAGCCGAGGCCGACGTCGACCAGGTACCGCAAGCGATCGACAACGCGCTCCAAGATCGGCAGGGCGACGGCTCGCGCGGTCGTGGGCGTTGCGGTGGCCACCCGGTGCGGGTCCTTGAGCACCGACTCGAGCAGCCGCATCGCGTCGATCGTCTTCAAGCCGCACAGCTCGGCCAGGTTCTTGCCGGCGAAGCGGATCGCCAAGGCGTCCGGCCGAAGCCGGGCGCCCCCGCACGCGGGGCACTCACGGTACGACCGCCAGCGGCTCAGGTAGACCCGCAGGTGCATCTTGTACTTCCGCCGCTCAAGCCACCGAAAGAAGCCGTTCAGCCCGCCGAAGTCGCGTTCGGGGACCCCCTCGACGATCAGCCGTACGTGCTGCTCGGAGAGCTCGCTGAACGGGGCGTCGACCGGGATGGCGTAGTCGTCGGCGAGTGCGAGGAGTTCTTCCAACTCGTGCTTGTAAGCAGGCGTGTTCCACGGGGCCACGGCGCCATCGCGTACGGAAACGCCGCGGTCGGGAACGACGAGGTCCATGTCGGTCTCGGCCACGCTGCCGAAGCCCTCACACTCGGGGCAGGCGCCCAGCGGGCTGTTGAAGTTCAAGAGTGCCGGCGTCGGCTCGGCGAATCCGCGGTCGCAGGCGTCGCAGCGGAGGGCGGAGCTGAACCGCACCTCCCGCCACCGCCGGCCATCGATCTCAGCGGTTGCGGCCGTGTCGCCCTCCGCTTCGATAAGCGCCACGCACGACTGATCGCCGGCAGCGAGGGCGGACTCAACCGACTCCGTCAGCCGCGCGGTTGCGGCCGGGCTCGCCACCAGGCGGTCGACCAGCACGATGGCTCCATCGGCGTTGATCGGTTCGGCGTTGATCTCTTTGGCGGCATGAGGATCGATCGAACGGGTCTCGCCGCCGATGATCCAACGCACATACCCCATGGCGATGAGGTCGGCCGCCCAAGCGGACCGCTCCCCGCCGGGCCGGGTTGGGGCCCGGAAGCCAAGCATCAGCCTCGTCCCGTCGGCCGTCGCCGCCAGCTGCTCGGCGATCGACTCGACCGTGTCGCGCCGGACCGGTCGGTCGCAGTCGGGGCAGACCACTCCGCCAGCGCGGGCGTAGATCAGCCGGAGGTGGTCGGCCACCTCGGTCGCCGTGGCGACGGTTGCCCGGTTCGACCGGCTGGCGGCCCCCTGCCTCACGGCGAGCGCCGGAGGCAGGCCTTCGATCTTCTCGACGGCCGGCTTGTCGAGCTGCTCGAGGAACTGCCGCGTGTAGGTCGAGAAGCTCTCGATGTAACGCCGCTGGCCCTCAGCGTACAGGGTGTCGATCGCCATGCTCGTCTTGCCGCTGCCCGAGACGCCGCAGAAGACGATCAGCTCGTTGCGGGGCAGGTCAAGGTCCACGTCGCGCAGGTTGTGCGTCGCGGCGCCACGCACCCGGATCGCCGCCGGCGCGTCGCCGGCGCCCAGCGCAGGGTCAGCGGTGTACCGGCCGACGCCGGCGCCGTCTTCGCTCTGAGTCGTGGTCAGTGGGGGCATTACGCGGCGTAACGAGGGCGGAACCAATCCGCTACCATAAGCGACCCCCGTCGACCTCACCAGCCGACCGACACGGCGGCCCCGTCGCGCACTCCCAACCAACTCCGCATCGATGCCTGTCGCCGACGAGATCGAAGCCCTCCGCCGCGAGATCCGCGACCACGACCGCCGATACTACGTCGACGCCTCGCCGACGATCAGCGACCGCGAGTACGACCAGCTGCTCGAGCGGCTCCGGTCCCTGGAGGAGGAACACCCGAGCCTCGTCACGCCCGACAGCCCGACACAGCGGGTCGGCGGCGAGCCGATCGACGGGTTCGAGACCGTTCCGCACGCGAGGCGGATGTATTCGATCGACAACACGTACGACGAGGAAGGGCTCCGCAAGTGGGCCGCACGCTGCTACGAAACGCTGGCGAGCGACGTCGCGGCGATCGAAGCTGACGGTGCGGAACTCGACCGGCGCGAGGCGGAGCTCAAGGGCCAGAGGGGCGCCGACGCCACAGCGAGCCGGCGGGAAATCGACGACAAAAGGCTGGCCTTGCGCGACCGTCGCGAGGAGGTGCTCGCCGCGGCCGTCGCGGCCGGCTCGGCGGTCGACGGGGGCTACTTCGTCGAGCCCAAGGTGGACGGCGTCGCCGTCAGCCTGCGCTACGAGGCGGGCCGTCTGGTGCAGGCCGCCACGCGTGGCGACGGCCAATCGGGCGACGACATCACCGCCAACGCCCGCGCCATCCGGGCCATCCCGCTGCTGCTAGCCGGCCCGCCCGACCGGCCCGTGCCCGACGTGCTCGAGGTCCGCGGCGAGGTCTACCTGCCGTTTGACGAGTTCGAGCGGATCAACCGCGAGGCGACCGAGCGGGGCGACGACCCGCTGGTGAACCCGCGCAACGGCACGGCGGGCACGCTCAAGCAGTACGACCCGGCGCTCGTTGCGTCGCGTGGCTTGCGTGTCTTCGCCCACGGGCGGGGCGAGGTTTCCGGCGAGCCCTTCACCAGCCAGAGCGAGATGATCGCCGCGTTCGGCGCCTGGGGGCTGCCGATCAACCCGCTCGCCAAGCCCGCTGCTGACATCAACGCCGCTTGGCAAGCGATCGAGGCGTTCGAGCCGCAGAAGCCGACGCTCGCCTACGGCGTCGACGGCGTTGTGATCAAGGTCGATCGGTTCGAACTGCAAGACCGCCTAGGGCACACCAGCCGCTTTCCCCGCTGGTGCCTGGCTTACAAGTACGCCACGGAGCAGGCGGTCACCGAGTTGCTGAACATCGACTGGCAGATCGGCAAGACCGGTAAGCTGACGCCGCGCGGGATCATGGCGCCCGTGTTTGTCGCGGGGACGACCGTCCAGCACGCGACCCTTCACAACCTGGGCGAAGTGCGACGCAAAGACCTCCGCGTCGGCGACACGGTGATCATCGAGAAGGCGGGCGAGATCATCCCGCAGGTGGTCCGAGTGCTGCTGGACAAACGGCCGTCCGCGGCCGAGCCGATCACGCCGCCGGAGCGTTGCCCCGAGTGCGCCGGCGAAGTCGAGGTCGAGTACGACCAACGCCGAACGCACGACCTGCAGGCTTGGCCCGCCCGCGTCGAGCGCGAACGCCTGCGGGCCGAGAAGGCCGGCGAGGCGCCAACCGAACTCCCGCCGCCGGCGCCGCTGGGCGAACTCGACGAGTCGGGCCGCTACTGCCTGAACCCAGAATGCCCGGCGCAGCTCCGGGAGCGCCTCTTCCACTTCGCCGGCAGGGGGCAGATGGACATCGACGGCATGGGCGAGAAGGTCATCGCCCTGTTGATCGACGCCGGCCTGGTCAAGACTTTTGGCGACGTCTTCTCTCTGTCCGATCACCGCGACGCGGTGCTCCAGCTCGAGCGGATGGGTCAGAAGAAGGCGGACAACCTGTTCGCGGCGATCGAGGCCGCCAAGCAGCGGGGCTTGCAGCGGGTGCTCGCCGGCCTTGGCATTCGGCACGTCGGGTCGACCGCGTCGCGGGTGCTCGCTGCCCACTACGGGACGATCGACAAGCTGCTCGCGGCTTCGCGGGACGACATCGCCACCTTCCGGGTCGCCGGCGCCGAGTCGGGAATCGGGCCAGAGATCGCCCGTTCGCTGCACGCCTTCCTCCACAGCCACGCCGGCCAGGCGGTTGTCGACGAACTCCGCGCCGCCGGCGTCCGTCTCGACGCCGACGCCGCGGAAGCCACGATCCCGGCGGCCGGTGGCGCTCTGTCGGGCAAGACGCTGGTCGTCACCGGCACCCTCGCCGGCTACAGCCGCGACGCCATCCAGGACCTCATCCGCCAGCACGGCGGCAAGGCCTCCAGCAGCGTCTCGAAGTCGACCGACTACCTCGTCGCCGGCGAAAAAGCGGGCAGCAAGCTGGCGAAGGCCAACAGCCTGGGCGTGGCGGTGCTCTCAGAAGCCGACTTCCGCCGCCTAGTGGGAGATGACAACCCGGCAGGAGATCCGAGCGAGAACGTCAAACCGGAATAATCGACTCGAGCGGAGCGAACTCCCTGCCAGCACGGCGGATCGGCTGCTATCGAGCGTCAACCGCCGGCCCCGCGGAAGAACCCGCTTCCCGGCCGCCACGCTGCTTGGACACCCCCCGGACGGCTGACTATGCTGAGAGTTCTTGGCGGGAACGCCCAACGGCCGGCCGACAGGCCGAAAGGCGCCCGCCACCAACCCGATCGGAGTCTTGCGATGACCCTCCGCGCCCTGGCGGCCTCGGCCGCCGTGCTGACGCTACTGACTTTTGCCGCCCAAGCTGTCGCCGAATCGGCGACCGCCAACGCCGGCGAGCGTTCCGCGGCCACGCCGGCCGACACCGATCGGATCAACTTGTTCGACGCTGTCGAGCAGGGCGTGGTCGAGATGAAGTTCATCGCCAAGAGCGATCGGCGGGCACGGGTCATCCTGGCGAACAAGACCAGCAAGCAGGTTAATCTTCAACTGCCCGAGGCATTCGCGGGCGTGCCGGTGCTGGGCCAGGGCTTCGGCGGCGGCGGACGGGGCGGCGGCGGTGGCTTCGGCGCCGGCGGCGGTGGTGGTAACCAGGCCGGTGGCGGCGGCTTCGGTGGCGGTGGGGGCGGCATCGGTGGCGGCGGCGGTCAGTTCAGCATCCCGCCGGAGAAGACCTCGAAGATCGACGTCGCTATGGTCTGCCTCGATCACGGCAAGAAAGACCCATCGTCGAGCAAGCCTTACGAGATGGTGCCGGCCAACAAGTACGTCACCCGGCCCGCTGTACTCGAGCTGCTCAAGGCGTACGGCCGAGGCGAACTGGACCACGCCGCGGCGCAGGCCGCCGTCTGGGCACTGAACAACGACATGACTTGGGCCCAGCTCGCGGCCAAGCAGTCTGGCACCGCCCGCGACTTTAATCGGGCGCCTTACTTCACCAAGGCCCAGCTGCAAGCGGCCATGGCCTACGCAAAGGAAGCGAACCGCCGGGCTGAAGCCGCCGCGAAGCCAACCGCCCAAGACAGCTACCTCGGCGAAGCGGGGTAGGCCACTCGCCAATCAAGCCGCGTTCCTGCGGTCGTCGCTAGCCCCCGTTGCCGGTTCGGCCGGCGACGGGCAGTCGCGGACCTCTGCCAAGAGCTCGGTGATCTTGTCCCGATAGTTTGCCCGCTCGGAGGTCCAGCGGGTTTCGAGCTGTTCGTAGTGGCGTTGCTGGCGGTCGAGTTCCCGCTCCCGGGCAATCAGCCTCGCGGCACGCTGCTCGATGTCTTCCTCGCGCCGCGAAGCCCATTGCTGCAGCCGGGCACGCTGCTCATCGATCCGCTGGTGCTCCGCCGAGAGCTTCCCCGTCACGTCGGCCAGCTCCTTGCGGCGGGCGCCGATCTCCTCCAGCGTGTGCTGGTAGTGGTCCGCCAGCCGGCTCCGGACCTGAGCGATCGACCGCGTGAGCGTCGCCGGCGCCAGTGCGCCGGCGAGCTGGGCCCAGGTTTCCTCGGTCGCTAACCGCATTTCCAGCACCTCGCGTTGCCCCGCCTCGAGCTCCGCTTGAAGCTGCCCTAGGGCCGTTTGCCGCTGGTCGATCTCAGCCTCCTTCGCGGCGAACAACTTCTCGTTCTGCGTGGCGAGCGTCCGCGTTTCTGACCGCTCCGCCTCGATCCGGCGACGCTCGACAACGAACGCCTCTTGCGTCTGTTGCCGCTCAGCGGCGAGGCGGCGGCGGTCGTCAGCCAGGGCTTGCTTCTCGTCGGTCAGCATCGCCTCGGCCTGGTCGAGATAACGGGCCCGCGCCTGGAACTGCTGGGCCTGCTCCGCCAGCTCGGCGACACGCTGCTCGGTGACGCCCAGGCCCTCGAACCGCTTGATCGCCGCCTCGACCTCCGCCCGCCGGCCGGCGAGCTGCGTCTCGCACGCGGCGAGGTCCGCCTGCTGGTTAGCGATGTCTTCTTGCTCGGCCGCCAATTCGGCGCGCGCCGCCTCAAGCTCGGCGGCCTGCTGCTGGTTCTCTCGGGCAACCGCGGCCGATTCGCTACGCTGCTCGGTCAACTCTTGCCACAACCGATCAATCTCTGCCTGGCGGCCGTCGAGCGCCGTTTGCCGGCCGTCTAGCTTTGCTTCGCGCTCGGCGAAGCCCGCCCGGTCGGCAGTAAGCTTGTCGATCTGTTCGTAGAGTTCAGCCTGGCGACGGTCGAGTTCCGCCTCGCGTTCGGCCTGGCGTGCCGCTTCGGCTTCGGCTAGCTTAAGCGCCTCGGCATTTGGCGCCGCGGCGTCTACGTCTGCCCCGCCGGTGGCCTCGCCCGCTTGCTCTCGCTGCTCGACGCGGGCGTCGAGCGCCGATTGCTGCTCGTCGAACCAGAGCCGCGCCGCTTGCAGCTTGCCCTCCAGATCCGCTTCCTTGATCGCGACGTCCTCGGCCCTGCGGTCGAGATCGGCCTGCCGCTCGGCGAGCCGCTCGGCGAGGTCAGCGGCCTGCTCGGCGAGCGGGCTCGTGTCGGCCATTGGCAGCGGCCGAACCTCGCCGTCGGCGCCGTCTGCGGCGGAAGCCGAGTGCGCCGCTATCGGCGCGGGCGCCTTCGCCGACGCGGGCCTCACTTCGTGCGGCCCGTCGAGTCGCTCCGCCTTGCCGGCCCGTGGGTCGTACGCGTCGGTTGGACGGTTGTCGGAGTCGGGGTTCTCTTCCGGGGTCGATCCACGCATCGCAGGCGATTCCTTCCGCCGGTCCTGAGTGGCGCCGCTAGCACGGCGCTCAATCGCTACAATCGGCAAAGCTTGCCTATCGGGACGTTTCGGCCGCTGAGGCGATCGTCTTGAGGCGCCGCGCAAAAAAAAGCCCGGTACGGGATTCCCCGAACCGGGCGCATGCGTTGATGCCGTGCCGGACTCTCGGCCGCCGCCTCGGCGATACCGCGTTCGGCGTTCTAGGCCTTCGCGGCGTCGATCGACTCCTGCAGCCGTGCCTTTGGCTGCGGCCCGACGAAGCGGTCGACCACTTCGCCGTTCTTGAAGACCATCAGCGTTGGGATGCTGCTGACGCCGTACTGTTGCGCGGCGCCGGGGGCGTCGTCGACGTTCAGCTTGGCGATCTTGGCCGAACCGGTGTTCTCGCCGGCGAGCTCCTCGACTAGCGGCGCGATCTGCCGGCACGGGCCACACCACGGCGCCCAGAAGTCGACCAGCACGGGCTCGCCAGACTCAAGAACCTCGGCGGTGAAGTTGTCGTCGTTGATTTCGAGCACGCTGCCCATGGCATTCCCTCCGCTTCAGTTGTCGGTTTCCCAATCATCCGCGGCGCGGTTCGTGGGTCGCCGGTGTGTGTTTGTCGATATCCGCTTGCCGTTGCGGGTATTCAGTGCTTGCTCGGCGGGCATCGCGGTGTCGCCTCTGCCCGTCGGCGTCGGACGCCAGGACTCACTGCACCAGTATACGGCCGATCACCAGAAGTGGTTCGGCACCCGTGGGGCTCAGCTCGCTTCGCCGCTAAGCCCAGCTCCCTCGCCGCTTGGCCCATCGCTATCGGCGGGCCAGCCCCGACGTAAGCCTTTACCGGCCAACACATTGTAGAAGGACCGAGTCGAGTGTCAATGAATCGGCTCGCGGTGCGTTGCCACGCGAGGGGCACGCGGCGATACTCGTGTGGCTATGACGCGGCAAACCGGGCCCCACCCCGGGCTACGCCCACCCGCTCACCTAGCACCGCACGCCCAAGCAAAGCCACGGATAAAGAGATGGCCCGAACGCCCAGCACGATGCTTCCCCTCGGCACGCCGGCGCCGGAATTCTCGCTCCCCAACGTCGACGGCCGCACGGTCGGCCTGGCCGATTTTCGGGCGTCGCCCGGGTTGCTGGTTGTTTTCATGTGCAACCACTGCCCGTTCGTCATCCACCTCGCTGACGCGCTCGCGACCTTCGCACAGGAGTACACCGACAAGGGCCTGGCGATCGTCGGCATCAGCTCCAACGACGTCGCCGGTTACCCGGACGACTCGCCCGAGAAGATGGTCGGCGAAGCCGAGCGGCGTGGCTACGTCTTTCCTTATCTGTACGATGAAACGCAGGAGGTCGCCAAGGCGTACCAGGCGGCCTGCACGCCCGACTTCTTCCTCTTTGACAAAGAGAAGCGGCTCGCCTACCGCGGCCAGTTCGACAGCACCCGGCCGGACAGCGGTGAAGCGCCCACCGGCGTCGACCTCCGCGCCGCGGCCGACGCGGTGCTCGCCGGCCGGGCGCCGGCGGAGGACCAGACGCCGAGCCTTGGCTGCAACATCAAGTGGCGTGCCGGCAGCGAGCCGGACTACTTCGGCTAGCCCGCTGGCTTGCCAACCTGCCGCCCCGCTGGCCGGCATTGGTCTTTACAGCGTGAGCTGCCCGCCGCTACGGTCCCGCACCGCCCCTGCTTCCAAGCCGCCGGAGTTGTGACCATGCGCTGCCGCGCTCGCCGACGCACCTCGACTAGCTTCCTAGCCGCCTTCCTAGCCGCCCTGATTGCCGGGGGAACGGGCGTGTTCGCGGCAGCCGCCGACCTGCGGATCGAGACACGTGTTTACGAAACCGCTGAAGAGACGCTGGTCAACGAGAGCGTGACCTGCTTTCAAGCGGGCGCGGTCTACGACTTCCGGCCCGCCGCCAAACGGGTAACGATCTTCCGGGCGGCCGTCGGCGACAGCCCGTCGCGGTTCCTGCTGTTGGATACCGAACGCGAGCAATTCACCGAGATTGCCGCCTCGCAGATTACGGCAACCATGACCAAGCTCCGCCGGTGGGCCGCGGCGCAGGACGACCCGTTCCTCCGCTTCACCGGCGCCCCGCGGTTCGAGGAGTCGTTCGACGCCGAGTCGGGCGAACTGCGCATGGCGAGCGATCAGCTCACCTACCGCATCATCACCGAGCCGCTCAAGCACCCGGAGGTCAATCTGGAGCTGCGGGCCTTCCTGGACGGCTTCGCCCAACTGCACACGCTTGTCGAAGCGGGGCTGCCGCCCGAGCCGCGGCTGCGGGTCAACGAGGCGTTGTTCCGCCACCGCGTGATCCCGCTGCAAGTCGAGCTGACCGCACGGGACGACGAGGAACCTTCGCTCCGCGCGGAGCACGTCGTGGACTGGGTCCTCTCGAAGCAAGACCGCATGAAGATCGACCGTTCGGCCGACCAGCTCGCCAGCTTCCAAAAAGTCTCGAACGCCGAATTCCACAAGGGCCGCCGGCAGCTCGCCAGCGTCGCGGACCGCGGTGCACACAAGTAGGCCAGCCCACCGCCGACTCCGAGCCGTCAGGCCCGCACGAGCTCGACGAAGCGCTGCTTGAGCAGGTTGGTCGTCGGCCCCGGCTTGCCGTCGCCGATCACGCGGCTGTCGACCTTCACCACGGGCACGACCTCGGCGGCGGAGCCGGTCAGGAAGACTTCGTCCGCGATATAGATGTCGTGCTTGGTCAGCGGCGCCTCGCGGGTCTCGATGCCGGCGTCGACGGCCAGCTCCATTACCGCTTCGCGGGTGACGCCCGCCAGGATGCCGGCGTCGAGCGGCGGGGTCAGCAAGCGGCCCTTCGACACGAGGAAGAGGTTGTCACCCGTGCACTCGGCGACCTCCCCCTTGTGATTGAGCATCAACGCCTCGATGCAGCCGGCCTGGATGCCCTCGATCTTGGCGAGGATGTTGTTCAGGTAGTTGAGCGACTTGATCCGCGGGCTGAGCGCGGCCGGGTGGTTGCGGATGACGCTCGAGGTGATGATCTCGAGCCCGTGCTCGTAGTACTCTGGCGGGTAAAGGGCGATCGTGTCCGCAATAATGATCACCTGTGGGTCGCTGCACTTACGCGGGTCCAGCCCCAGCGTGCCGGCGCCGCGTGTGACGATCAGGCGGATGTAGCCGTCGATCAAGTCGTTGGCCGCGACCGTGTCGACGACCGCCTGCGTCATCGCTTCGACCGTCATCGGCACTTCGAGCCAGATCGCCTTGGCCGAGTCGTACAACCGCTCGAGGTGCTGCCCGAGCCGGAAGACCTTGCCGCTGTAGATGCGCAAGCCTTCAAAGACCCCGTCGCCGTACAGCAGGCCGTGATCGAAGACGCTGACGCTGGCCTGCTCGGCGGGGACCAATTGGCCATTGACGAAGACTTGCTTAGGCATCGCGGCGGGAGGGGCGGGAGGACGCAGGCGGGTCGCGGCGGCAGACCCAAACAGAACGCCCTAAGTGTAGCCGCGGGCGGCTGCGTGCGTCAGCCTGCCGCGGGCTCGGCTTGCCCAGATGACCGCGTGTCGGCCTCAGCGGTTCGCGCCGTCGGGGCCCGGAACGTCAGCGCGAAACCTCCGCCACGCGTGGGGCCCGCTCGAGCGTTTCGCCGGCGATGTAGACCTCGCCCTGCCGGACCTCGATCGCGTCGAGCGACCGTGAGAAGTTGAAACTCGACGCCTGCTGCTCAAAGTCGATCAGCAGCACCGGGTTGCCGTTGCTGGTCGACCACCTGCCCGGCAGGCCCTCGTCGCCCATCGCGGCGTTGAGCTGGTCCATGATTTGCGCCGTCGGCAGCGGCGCCGAGCCGACCCGCGCCGCGGCGAGTTCCAACGCCAGTGAGCCGTCCTCGGCCACGAACGGTTCGAGGTCGAACGCGACAACGGCGTTCATCCCGTGCAGCTCGGCCCGCATCGCCAGCGTCACGACGCCCGCCTTGATCAGGACCCGCGGGTCGTACACCCCCTGCTCCGCCAGCTCAGGGAAATCGTGCACGAGCTGCGTGGCGAGCCAGCTATTGAGCTGCAACTCGGTGATCGTCGTCTCCCACCGGGTGGCTTCGGCCGCGTCGCTGTAGAGCGCGGCGAGCTGGCTCTCGAGCTCCTGGCGGTTCTGCTCGATCTCGCCCGTCTCGAGCTGCTGACGGGTCTGCTCGACCAGAGCTTGGTACTCCGGCACCGGCGCCGTGGCGGCTCGGTAGAGGAAGAAGACCGCCACCGCGGCCCCGGTCAGCATCAGACCCGAACCGAGCGCGATCCTTCTCAGCCAGCGGTACATACGCGCCTCTTTCTGCCTAGGGCTGTGGGAGGGGCCGCCTGGAGCGTTCGAGGAATGCTAAAGACGTTCTCGAATCGAGGAAACAGCGATCTTTATTGCTTCTTAACACTTACCGCACATCCACTTCAAAAACCGCCGCCGTTGACCCCCTTATTTTCCCGGGAGAGAATGCCGCCGCCGCTGCTGACGTAGGCGCGGCTTGCGCCAATGCGCTGCTCCGCAAATCTATCCCCCACGCGACATGACCTCAGACTCTTCGCCCACGCCCGACAACACCGACCCGACGACCGCCCGCAGGGAAAAGCTCGCGTCGCTCGCCGCTATGGGGGTCGACCCGTGGGGCCAGCGGCTCGACGGGCACACGCTGATCGCCCATGTTCGTGCTCGCGCCGGCGAGGTCGTCTACCGGTTTCCGGACGGCGCCGAGGTTGCGCTGCCAGACTTCGACGCTCAGCCCGAGGGCTTCCAATTCCGCCAGTGGAAGGCGGACCGCAACGCCGAGCACGACGGCCAACGGGGCGAGGTCGCCGGGCCGGAGTTCCGCGTCGCCGGCCGCATCGTGCTGCACCGCAAGGCCGGCAAGCTGCACTTCATTGACCTGCGGGACATGACGGGCGACCTGCAATTGATGATCGGGCAGAAGCAGGTCGGCGAGAGCTGGGGGCTGGTCGACAAGCTCGACCTGGGCGACCTGATCGCCGTCGACGGCCAGCTGGTCCGCACCAACACGGGCGAGCTGTCGATCGCCGCCGAGCGGGTCCACTTCCTCACCAAGAGCCTCGAGCCGCCGCCCGAGAAGCACCACGGCTTGACCGACCCCGAGATGCGGCAGCGGATGCGGTACGTCGACCTGGCGTACAACGAGGGCGTCATGCAGCGGTTCCTGAGCCGCTCGAAGATCGTCGCCTCGGTCCGCGGCACGCTTGCCGGCCGCGGCTTCGTTGAGGTCGAGGGGCCCACGCTCCACTCGATCGCCGGCGGCGCCGCGGCCCGGCCGTTCACGACGCACCACAACGCGCTCGACATCGACCTGTTCATGCGGATCGCGCTGGAGCTGCACCTCAAGCGGCTGATGGTGGGCGGCATCGAACGGGTCTACGAGCTAGGCCGCGTCTACCGCAACGAGGGCATCAGCCCCCGCCACAACCCCGAGTTCACCATGCTCGAGGTCTACCAGGCGTACGGCAACTACGAGTCGATGATGGACCTGACCGAGGCGGTCATCTGCGACGCGATCGCCGCGTGCTCGGCGGGGGCTGGGGGCTCGGGCCTGGGGGGCGGGGAATGCTGCGAGCCGGGAGCGCCGGCGCCCCGCCGCGCCCGCGGCGATTAAAAACAGGCCGGGGGGGCCCACACCCACCACATAAAGCCCCCCGTAGGGCCGGAAGCCAAAAACC
>JBCCZD010000023.1:0-25160 GCA_039188275.1 Planctomycetota bacterium | reverse complement strand
TCGAGCGCCGCGGCGATCGCGGCGAGGCCGGCGGGCACGGCTTGGGCGCCGAGGCCCCAAGCGAGGCAATCGCCCGCTTTGCCAAGCTCCTTCAGCGGCGGCCTCGCGCCGCGCACGCCTGCCGTAAAGGCCGACCACGCCGCGTCGGGCTTCGATTCCCACTTCTTGCGCACCGCCGCCGGCGTGGAGTTGTGCCAAAGCGCTTCGGCTGGCAGCCCGCCCATCGGCGTTTCGAGCGACTCGGCGGGGTTCAAACCAGCTAACGTTCTCCCGTCCGTGGTTAGGATCGACACGTCTTCGCTACTCCCGTTGCGGCTGTCTGCGCCTGCGCCCTGTCATGCTTGCCCCGGTGTCGCGACCGGCTGGCTTAGGTGGTGCATCGTGAGCCGAGTAGACCGGTCCGTTCGACATCCGATACGATGCCGTTGAGCCGCCGCCCCGCCCGGCGGCTGCCACCGACCCCCTGAACGGAGCCGGCAAGCATGCGAGTCTATCGTCGCGGAGCCCTCAATCCTAGCCACGGGCCTAGCCACGGGCTTAGCCGCAGCCGACCCCCTGCCGAGCAAGGCACGGCGGTTGCTCGTCCTTGGTGTTCGGGGCTCGCGTTGTTGGTTGCGTTCACGGTTACGGCCGGTGGGTGCGGCGGCGACGCTTCGGAAGAACCGCTCGCCGACGCCGGAGCGGTGGAGCACCTCGCCGAGCAGGCTGCGCCGCCTCCCGAGGGGGCGTCACCAGAAGGTTCATCTCCTCTGGCGAACGTCGTCCCCGAGGGGGCGCCGGCCACGGCGCCCGCGACCGAGGGCGCCGGCTTGCCCGCCGTCGCCCAGCCGCCGATGCCCGTCGAGGGCGCCGCCGACAGCCAACCCGAACTCCCCGAGCCTTTGCCCGCTCCCGAGGGAGCGACGCGGCTCTCGCCCACGCACGACCTGTGGATCGACGTCGAGCGGGGCGTGGTGATTATCGACACCAACGTTGCGCTCCGCCGGGGCATGCTCGAGATGTTCGCTTGCACGCGGGGCACCAAGGAGCACGAGTCGATCCTCTCGGCCAACACCTTGGCGTTCTCCGCGCACGCGGCGCTGCTGCGGCTGGGGGCGAAGGTCGGCACGCCGGTCCGCTGGGAGCCGACCTACGCCCCGCCGACGGGCGCCGAGATCGAGATCGAACTCCTCTGGCGGGACGAGGCGGGCAACATGCAAAAGGCCCGCGCCCAAGACTGGGTCCGCAACGCGAAGACCGGCAAGGCGATGGACCTGCCGTGGGTCTTCGCCGGCAGCGGGTTCTGGAAGGACGAAGAAACGGGGCAGAACTACTATTTGGCGGAGGAGGGCGACTTCATCTGCGTGTCGAACTTCGGCACCGCGATGCTTGACGTCCCCGCCCCCAGCACGCAGTCGCAAGAGGGCCTGCTCTTCGAGGCGTTCACCGAACGCATCCCGCCGCTGGGCTACCCCGTGCGGATGGTGTTGCGGCCCAAGCTCAAGCCGGCGAAGGGCGCCGCGGCCACCGAAGAAAAGTCGACTGAGTAGGCAAACCCCTCGGCCGCCAACCGGCGACCCGAAGAACCAGACGCTACCGGAAGAACTCCGCGACGGCGACACGGAAGCCGGGCAGCAGGCCGGGGGCCTCGACCTCTTCGCCGGCGACGCAGACCGAAACGTCGGTCATCGAGCGGTAGGCGGTGACCGTCTGCAGGCCCGGGTTGATCACCCACAGCAGCCGCACGCCCGCGGCGAGCCACGCCTTAATCTTCTCGTCCACGTCGCCCGTCCGGTCGTGGGGCGACAGCACCTCGACCGCGAAGTCCGGGGCGCCGGGCCAGTACGCTTCGGGCGGGTCGTGCTCGGGCAGGTTCGCCTTGGCGATGAACGCGAAGTCGGGCGCCCGGACCGTGTCGGGCTCGCGGGCGATCCGGAACCCGGTCTCGGCGCCGAACCACTCCCCGAGTTCATTATCCTCGATGAACCTGGCGAGCCGGAGCTCGACCTTGCCGATCGTCCTGCCGTGCTTCCATCCGCCGGGCGACATCATCTTCAGCTCCCCTGCGATCAGCTCGCACCGCTGGCCGCGGTTCCTCGCCGCGGCGGAGATCTCCGGCAGCTCGTCGGCGGTGGTCAGGACGTCGGTCGCCATGCCCGTACTCTATCACAAGAAGAGCAGCCCGGCTCCGTCGGCGTGGTTCTCGATCGTGCGAATGCCTGTGAGAGCCGAGCGTTCCTGGCGAAGACATCTCGGATGGGACGAGCTATGGAAAAATCTCATCGCGGCCTGTCGATGCTCCGCGCCAAAGCCTCGAAAGGAGATTAAGAAGGCGCTGCCGAGTCGCCGACTCAACGGGGGTCCGCGGAGTAACCGCCGGGAAGGTCCCTTCTGGCAGCCACCATCCGGCGGATCCACAGCGGGCGATCCGTGTGCGTAGCGACTTGGTTGGCGGAGTCTCTGCGTCACGCACCTCGTGTCACGCCTCATTATCGCCGTACGCCCGGTGGCAGTGATCGAGCCACCGCTTCTCGAAGGCTCCCCAGTCGGTCTTCAGGATTTGCTTGAGTGGTGTGTCTAGGTTGGTGGCGCCGTTCTCGCGGAACCAGTCAACGACCTCGGGGAGCCTCGGCCGATACGTCTCGTCCTGCATCAACAACTCCACCACCGTGACCGCCTGCCAGTAGTATCGCGTCGGGATCTTGTTGCCGCTGCAAAGCGTCGGCAGCGTGAGGCGGCGGTTGGGGTCGCGGACCCCGCGGAGGACGGTGTCTGCAAAGTCACCCTGGGGGTAGTGCTTGAGCTGGAAATAGTTTCCGATCCCCTCGTGAAGCCACTCGCCGCTGTTGGGGATCCGCACCGTGCGGGCGAGCATCGCGTGCACAAACTCCTGCGTAAAGACGGGTCGTAGTGGTTCTCGGCGTTGGTCGATCCACGTGGTGGCGATGCCCTGAAAGGTGTAGCCGTCCGACTCCACCCGCGGCGCCACGCGGAGTTGCCTGGCGGCGAAACGCCCGGGGAAGGTCCGGTACGCTTCTTCCTTCGCGAAGAGGACGAACGGCGTTGGGAGTGGCGGCGGGGAAAGCCACGGGAAGGTCTTCAGCACGTCATCGGCTACCGCTTGGGCGTGGTCGAGAAAACCCTCCGCTGACAAGCCTTCAACGTCGCTGACAAGCGCAAGCCGGTTGTTCTTTGTGATGTTCACCTCGGCGTCAGCGCCGAAGGCCGCTTCGGCGATTACACGCGGGGTTAGGCGGGCGGAGCCCTCCCCGCCGCGACGGACGGTAACGTGATCGATGACGACCTCCGCCGGGTCACGGAACCAGAAAGCGAGCCGGTTGATACGCTTCCAGTCGGGGACGGCGTTGCCGCCCCAGGCCATCCAGCGCAGCGGGACTTCGAATTTCTTCCACCCGCCGCGTTGGTCGCAGACGGCCTTGCGCCAATAGCGCGACCCCCCGTCCTTCTCGTGCAATTGCAGCTCGATCGTGCTCGACCCGCGACGAACCGCCTCGTCTTGCCCGCGGTAGACCCAGAACGAGATCACTTCGATCTCTTCCCACGGCACGTTGAGCGCGCCCGCTTTGGTGTGAATCAGCGCACCCCCGCCGGTGGAGAGCTCCAGCCCCGCCCCGGTGGGGCCGTTGACAAGCTTGCCCCCGTTCGGCGACGGGATCGGCGCCCGGGCCGCCTTGATTTGGCCTTTGGCGTTCCAAGTCTTGGAAAGACCCGGGGTCTCAAAGTCGAGTAAGACTTCCGCCTCGGCGTGGCGCTCCGCGCCGCACTCGCCGACGCACAAGACGAGCTGCGAACAAACGACCAGCACCGCCGTCACACACTTCACGATCGATCACCTCTGCTTGTTTCGACACGCGGGTATGAGCCGCTGTCCGTTGGCGTCCCTGCCGACCAACGGGCTACAGCCGCGCAGCTTCGTTCGGGGCCACCGCTGACAGCACCCGGGGGTCTCGACCGCTACGCTACCAGTTCGCCACTTGATAATCCTTGAAAAACTTGCCCCAGGCGTGCTCGCCGGTTAGGAGGCCGGTGAAGATGGGGTCGCAGATGCGGGCCGCGGCGTCGACGGTGTCCAGCGGCGGCGAGAAGCCGAGCTCGTCCTTCTTCCGCTTGGCGATCTCGGCGGGGTCCTCGTCGGTGATCCAGCCGGTGTCGACGCTGTTCATGTGGATGCCGTCGGCCGCGTAGTCTTGGGCCGACGTGCGGGTCATCATGTTCAGGGCCGCCTTGGCCATGTTGGTGTGCGGGTGCTTGTCGGTCTTGCAGGCGCGGTAGAAGACCCCCTCCATCGCCGACACGTTGACGATGTGCTTGTCGCGCGTCGGCACGCGGACCATCAGCGGCTTGAGGCGGGCGTTGAGGACGAACGGCGCCACGGCGTTCACCAGCTGCACCTCCAAGAGCTCGGTCGTCGGCACGTCGGCCAATCGGAGCCGCCAGCTGTTGACCCCGCGCAGGTCGACCTGCTGCTGGTCTTGGTCGTAGCGGCCGGCGGGGAAGAGCGACCCGCCTTGGCCGGGCGACAAGGACTCGGCGTCGCCCTCGACCAGCTCGAGCTGCGAGAGCTCGGCCGCCCGCGTGACGCCGGCGATGCTGGCCGCGGTCAGCTTGTCGACCGACGTCGTGACCAGCGCTTCGGCGTCCGGCTGCGTGTGGCCGCGGAGCTGCTCGTACGACGCGAGCAGCGGCCGGGCGTCGGCGGGCAGCGACTCGGCGAGGCGCCGCTCGCCCTCCATCAGGTGGGCGTAGAAGCCGGGCGGCCGGCGGACCGTTTGGCAGGCGTTGTTCAGCACGAAGTCGAGCCGCGGCAGCGTCGCCACGAGGTGGTCGGCCAGCGCTTCGACGCTCGGCGTGTGGCGCAGGTCGAGGCCCTGCAGCGTCAGCCGGTCGAGCCAGTCGGCGGAGTCGGCCTCTTCGAGGAACCGCCCCGCGCCGTCACGCGGGAAGCGGGTGGTCACCACCACGTGGGCGCCGGCGCGGAGCAGCTTGAGCGCCGCCTGGTAGCCGATCTTCACCCGCCCGCCCGTCACCAGGGCGTACCTGCCGGTGAGGTCGCACGCCTGGTTGCGCTTGGACCAGTTTAGCTCCGCGCACGCGGGGCAGAGCGCATCGTAGAAGTGGTGGACGCGTTCGTACTTGGCCTTGCAGGTGTAGCAGCACCGCTCGAGCTTCAGCCGAGGCGCTTCGCCCTGGGGTGGCCGGGCTTCTGGTGAAGGGAGCGGCGCCGCGGCGGTGTCCGGCTCGATCGGCGCCACGGGCTGTGGCTTCTTGAGTTGGCGGACGCTGTACTGCCGGCGGATGCCGGTCTGGGCGAGCACCGCCTCGTCGTCGGCCCGCAGCTGGTCGAGTTCCGCCTGGCTCTTCTTCTGAAACGCCTTGCGCAGCCGCCGGCGCGAGCCGCGGTCGGGCAGGGCGACCTGCGAGGCGTACCGCAGCAGCCGTTGCCGTTGGTCGTCGGGCATCGTGGCGAGCAGCCCGCGGTCCGCGGCGACCTGCTCCAGCAGGTCGGCGACCCGCGCCAGCTCGTCGGCGGTCGGCACGCGGGCGGCGCCGGGGGCATCGCTCGGCGGGGCGTCGCCCGGTCGGGCGCTAGCGGGCAGGCCCGGGTCGGTCATTGGTCCGCCACGTCGAAGCAGAACAGCAGGTCTTGGTCACGCAGGTAGAGCTTGCCGCCGGCGACCACCGGGTGCACCCAGATGCGTCCCCGCGGCTTGCGGATTTCAGTCTGCGGCTCGAGCGTGAAGCGGCCGCGCTCTTGGTAGCCCTCGGGCGAGGGCTCGACGAGGGCCACGTCGCCGGTGTCTTTGTCTAACAGGTAGAGCATGCCGTCGGCGTAGCCCAGGGCGCCCATGCCGACCGCGCGGCGTTCTTTCCAGACGACCTCACCGGTCTCGAAGTCCTGGCACGTCCAGCCGCCGGGGTTGCTGTGGCCGTACACGCAGCCGTCTAGCAGGATCACGCCGCCGTGCTTGTTTTTCAGGTTCTTGTTCCGGTAGACCTCGTTGGCGACGAACTCTTGCCCGTCGCCACCCGCGGCGCCGTTGTCAGCGCTGCTGCCGCTGGGGGCAATCTCCACGCAGGCGCACCCCGTGCCGTAGCCGCTCGTGGCGTAGACGCGGTTGCCGTCGACCAGGGGCGTGGGGATCGCCGCGGTCGGCTTGGTCCAGGGGTACTCCCACAGCAGCCGGCCGTCGTCCGCGGCGACGCCGACCAGCCGGGCGGGCAGCAGCTGAACGAACTGCCGGACGCCGAGGATCGTGGCCGGCACGACCGACGAGTAGTGCGCGTTTCCGGTGACGCCGGTCGTCTGCCACACGACGCCGCCGGTTTGCTTGTCGAGCGCCGCGATGGCGCCCTGGCCGCCGCCAGGGGTGCAGAGCACCAGGCGGCCGTCGACCAACGGCGACTCAGCGTAGCCCCAGGTTGGCGTCTCACCGCCCAGGTCTTGCATGGCCACGCTCCACACGAGCCGGCCGGCGGTCGTGACGCACGCCAGCGTGCCACCCGACGTCATCGCGTAGACGCGGTTGCCGTCGACGCAGGGCGTGCTCCGCGGCCCGTCACCCCAGCCGTTGGTGAACTCTTCCGCGAGCGGTCGTCGCCACTGCTCGGCGCCGGTGGCCGTGTCGATCGCCAGCAGCGAGGCGGTCCCGTCGTGCGAGCCCAGGATGTACAGCACGCCGCCGACAACCGCCGGGCCGCTGTACCCCTTGCCGCAGTCGCGGAAGAGCCAAGCCCGCGGCGGGCCGCCCTCGGGCCAGGAGCGGAGCAGCCCGGTCTCGCGGGAACTCGTGTCCCGGTTGGGGCCAAGCCACTGCGGCCAGTCGTCGGCCAACAACGGACTGACGAGCGGCGCCGGCGCGGCGAACAGCGCCACGGTAAGGGCAACGCACGAGAAGGTCATCTGCATGGCGGGTTCAATCCGTCGGTGTTCCAGGCGAGGGGGGAAGGGCGTCGGAGTAGAGTCAACCAGCCGCCGCGGCCGGGGCGGGGGCGCCGACCACGACCGGCGCCTGCTTCTTGACCGTGACGACAACGTTCTTGAACGCCGGCGTCTTGCTGGCGGGGTCGACGTGGCGGCCGACCAGCACATTGGCCTCAGGGTAGTACATCGCGGCGTTCCCCGCTCGGATGCTCGGGAACGCCACGGCACGGACGCGCTCCATCTTGCCCGCCGGGCCGTGGATGGTGGCCGAGTCGTCGGGCTCGAGGCCGAAGCGGCGGAGGTCGTCCGGGTGCATGAGGATCACGCGCCGGCCCTCGACGCCCCGGTAGAGGTCGTGCTCTTCGTAGACGACCGTGTTGAACTGCCCCTCGCTGCGGATGGTCATCACACGTAGTTCGTTCTCGCCGGCGCCCCGCAGGTCGGGCGGGTGGTTGCATTGCAGGTTGGCCCGGCCGTTGCCCGTTGCGAACGCCGGCCGGTGAAAGGT
Source organism: Planctomycetota bacterium (assembly GCA_039188275.1). Taxonomy (GTDB): domain Bacteria; phylum Planctomycetota; class Planctomycetia; order Pirellulales; family Lacipirellulaceae; genus JBCCQL01. The sequence continues at coordinate 17,730 of JBCCZD010000023.1, read as the reverse complement.
CCTCCCGTCGATCTGGAACTCTTCCTTCGTCTCGCCGAGGTTGTCGAGCCTGTCCCAACCGGGGACGATTCTGCTGATCGCGTGGCGGATGTTCCCGGTGTCTCGCATCCGCCGCCAGTCGATGACCGACAGGCCGGCGTTCTCTTCGCGCCGGGCGGCGACCCCCTCGGCGATGGTGGCGATGATGTCCACCTCGCCACGGGGGCCTTCGTGCCGCCGCCGGCCGCCGTCGCTCAGACGGACGTAGTTGAACATCGACTCCTGCGTGGTCTTGTAGGGCTCCTCGTCGCGCGCCAGGACCGGCAGGATGATCGTCTCGCGCGCCAGCCCGTGGGCGTGGCCCGTGTTGAGCGTCGTGTTGAGCATGACCAGTTGGTCGAGCCGCGACAACGCGTGGTCGGCGAACCGCGAGTCCGGGTTCGACCCGTACAGGTTGCCGCCGAGGCAGAAGCCGGCCTTGAGCCGGCCCGCCGCGGCGCCCTCCAGGCAGGCCATGGTGTCCAGCCCGGCGGTCGTTGGGAGTCGAACGCCGAAGTGGCTCTGCAGCCGCTCGAAGAGGGCCTCCTTGAGCTTCGGCGTCACGCCCACCGAGCCGATGCCCTGGACGTTCGAGTGGCCGCGGATCGGCATGAGCCCCGCGCCCCGCTTGCCAACCATGCCACGCAGCAGCGCCAGGTTGCCGATCGCCTGCACGTTCTGCACGCCGTTGTCGTGGTGGGTGATGCCCATCGTCCAGGCGAAGACGGTGCGCTGCGAGAATGCGTAATGGGCGGCGATCTCTTCGATCGGTTCGATCGGCACGCCGCTCTTCGCGACGAGTTCATCGAACCCGATTGCGTCTAGCGCGGACTTTAGTTCGGGCCAGCCATTGGTGTGATCCCGCAGGAACGCCCCGTCGTGGGCGCCCATGTTCACGATGCGCTTCGCGATGGCGGTCAGCAGCGCTAGGTCGCCGCCGATGTGCGGCTGGACGTACAGGCTAGCGATCTCCGACCCGAACAGCAGGCTCCGGGCGTCGCTCGGCACGCTGAAGTTGACCATGCCGGTTTCGACCAGCGGGTTGATGACGATCACCTTGCCGCCGCGGCGGCGGACCTCCATCAGCGTCCGCATCAGCCGCGGGTGGTTCGAAGCCGGGTTGCCGCCGATGACGAAGACGCAGTCCGCCCGGTCGAGGTCTTCAAGCACCACGGTCGCCGTGCCGCTGCCGGTGACGCTCGTCAAGCCAACGCCGCTCGCCTGGTGGCAATAGTAGCTGCAGTTGTTGACGTTGTTGGTGCCGTACAGGCGGGCGAAGGTCTGCAGCAGGAAGCCCGCCTCGTTGCTGCTCCGGCCGCTGAAGTACCAGAACGTCTCGTCGGCGGGCGTCGCGGCGAGCTTGTCGACGATGCGCGTGAGCGCGTCTTCCCAGGTGATGGCGTAGTACCGATTGGTCTCTTTCGTGTAGAGCATTGGCGAGACGAGCCTGCCGCTCGCCTCGAGCTCGCGTGGCGAGAGGGCCCGCAGCTCGCGGGCGCCGAAGCGGTCCCAGAACCCGGGCTTGATGGCGCCCTGCATGTCGGCGGCCATCGCCTGCATCGACTTCTTGCAGACCTCGGGGAAGTGGCCCGCTTCGTTGACCATGCCCCCCTTCTGGCCGCCCATGCCCAGGGCGCAGGTCTTGCAACTGTTGCGGGTCCGCATGGCCCGCCAGAATTTGAGCAGCCCGCCCGCTTCCTGGGCCTTCTTCCACGTGTACAGCACCGCCGGCCAGCCGCCGCCGGTTTTGACTTTTCTCATGGTGCGTGCTGCATTCAACGCCGGAGCGTGCGGCGTCTCGGCCTGTGTGGTAACGTTACGGCATCGTACCCGGTGGGGAAGACGCCCCACAAGCGAGACCCGTTTCGCATCCGGCTGAGCCCGTTGCGGCGCCCGACTCAGGAGCCCTATCGATGCCACGTCAATCGATGCCACGTCAGATGCCCCGTCAATCAAAGGCCCGCCACTCGGTGCGCCGTTTTGCGTGGCTCTGCCTGGGGATGCGTTGCTTGCCGGCCGTTGCGTTGGTGTTGCTCGGGCTGGGCGCCCCGCTCGCCGCGGCGGATCGGGCGGCCGACCTAGCGGCCCTCCGGAACGTTTCGGCGACCAAAGCGGCGCCGGCGGAAGCCCAAGCGGCGTGGGCTCGGTTGGCGGCCGATGACCCGGCGGTGCTTGTCGACCTGCTGACCGCGATGGAGGGCGCCGACCCCGCCGCGCAGAACTGGCTGCGGTCCTGTTTCGACGCCGCGGCGGAGCGCGCCGTTGCGGCTGACGCGTTTCCGATGCTGCCGCTGAGCACGTTCCTCTACGAACAGAATAACGACCCCCGCGCCCGCCGAACCGCCTTCGAGTGGATCGTCCGCGTCGACCCCGGCAAGAAGGCGAGGCTACTGGAGGGCATGCTCGAAGACCAAAGCCTATCGATCCGCTACGAGGCGGTAGCCGAGTTGATGCAGCGGGCGCAGTCTTTTGAAGGCAGTGGCATTGGCGATGGCGGCGGCGAGGGTGACGACGCGAAGCGGGCGCTCTACGAGAAAGCACTGAAAGCCGCGCGCAACCCGAAGCAGATCGAGGCGATTGCCGACGCGCTCGGGGCGCTCGGCGTCGAGGTTGACCTGCCGGGGACGATGGGCTTCCTCAAGGCTTGGCACGTCATCGGTCCGTTCGACAACACGGGCCTCGAAGACTTTGGCACCGCTTACCCGCCCGAGGCAGACCAAGACCTCGCCGCCGAGCACTCCGGCAAGCTTGGCGAGGTGGCGTGGCAGGCGGCCGCCGCGGGCGCGGAGGATGGCATCGTTGACTTCCTTGCCCCGCTGGGCAAGGAGAAGGAGGCGGTCGCCTACGCCTACACGACTTTCACCGCCGCAGATGCCGGCCCCGCCGAGCTACGCTACGAGTCGAAGAACGCCACGAAGGTTTGGCTCAACGGCAAGCTCGTCGCCAGCAACGAGGTCTACCACTCCGGCGGCGGGGTCGACCAGTATCGCGTCGGGGTCACGCTCAAGAAGGGTGAGAACACGCTGCTGGTCAAGGCGTGCCAGAACGAGCAGAAGATGCCCTGGGAAACCGAGTGGGACTTCCGCCTGCGGATCGTCGACGCGCTGGGCTCGCCGCTCGCCTCGCAGCCGTCCCGGTGATTCGTCATTCGATACCAAACGCACCGAGCGTGGATCGCCCCTCTTCTTCCGCCACCCATGCCGGCCCGCCGCGACCCTTATTCCTCAAGTTGAAACCCGATTGGTGGTGGTGATGCGTATCGCGAACTTAGCCGTTCTGGTCGTGCTCCTCGGCGCAGCGAAAACCAGCCACGCCGACGACTGGCGGCAGTTCCGTGGGCCGGGGGGGATGAGCGTCGCCGAATCGGTGGCGGTCCCGATTGAGTGGGACGTGCAGACCGGCGCCAACGTCGCTTGGGAGGCCGACCTGCCGGGCAACGGGGTATCGAGCCCGATCGTGGTCGGCGGCCGGGTGGTCGTCACCGCGGCGAGCGGGCCGGACAACGACCGGCTGCACGTCCTCGCGTTCGACTCGGCCACCGGCCGGCCGCTCTGGCGGCGGCGGTTCTGGGCGACCGGCCGCACGCTCTGCTACCGCACGTCGAGCGTCGCGGCGCCGACGCCCGCCAGCGACGGCGAGTACGTCTACGCCTTCTACTCGTCGAACGATTTGGTTTGCCTAGACCTGGACGGCAACCTCCGCTGGACGCGCGGCCTGACGCTCGATCACCCGGGGCTCGGCAACGACATCGGCATGGCGGCGTCGCCGATCGTTGTGGGCGACTCGGTCGTGGTGCAGTGCGAGTCGCAAACCGCGTCGTTCGTCGGCGCTTACCACCGCGGCAACGGCAAGACGCGTTGGGAGAACCCCCGCCCGAAGGACTCCAACTGGACCTCACCCGTGGCTATCCCCGGCGGCGAAGCGGACCGATCGGCGGGGGCGGTCCTGCTGCAGGGCCGCGAGGGGTTGGCCGTGCACAACGGGGCGACGGGTGAGCTGCTCTGGCAGTCGTCGCTGCGCGGCGCGACGATCCCGTCGCCCGCGGTAGGTTCGGGAATGATCCTGGCGCCGGTCGACAAGCTGTCGCTGCTCAAGCAGGTGGGAGAGGAGCTCGAGGTCGTCTGGCGGGGCGGCGCCGCCGAGCCGAGCGCCGCGAGCCCCGTGATGCACGGCGGACGCGCCTACGTCATCGCCCGCGGCGGCATCCTCTACGGCATCGACCTCGCGACCGGCGAGCAGGCGTTCCGCAAGCGGCTGAAGGGCTCGTTCTGGGCGACGCCTCTGGTCGCCGGCGGCAAGCTCTTCTGCATCAACCAAGACGGCGACGCCTATATCGTCGACGCGGCCGGCCGGGGCGAGACCCTCGGCACGGCCAGCTTTGGCGACGCCATCTACGGCTCGCCCGCGGCGGCGGACGGCGGCATGTTCGTCCGCAGCAACGCCAAGCTGTGGAAGATCGCCGTGGTGGGCCAAGCCCTCGTTTCGCCCGCGGCGACGGCCAACCGCCGTTGATCGAGACGGAGCCTCGCACGTGCGCCCTGTCGGCACGGCCGCCTGCCGGATCGAAAGGACTTCTTCCGCGATTCCACCCGGGCTTCTCTTCCGCCGGATAGGAGTCGTGCGGTTTGGCAAGCAAAAGTAGGCCCGGAGGGACTCGAACCCCCGACCAAGGGATTATGCGTACCAGCTACGGCTTTCGCCGCCCCTTTCGGGTTTGTGGTCTGGACTGTCTCTTCTCTTTACGAGTTCGCCGTACAGTCTCTACACCTTCCAGCGACCGTGCCTGGCGGACGACGGGCGTGGCTTGGCTCGGGATTAGCCTATCTCGCATCGACGGCGACGCGACGACTTAGCCTTCCCCGAATTTGACGAATTCTACCAAGGCCCTCGCGAGCGAAGGCCGAGGCAACCCAATCGTGGCGAGCCGTGCGAACTCGCGTCCGTTTAGGCTGCCACGCTCAAGTCCCCTGCTCTAACCAACTGAGCTACGGGCCCGCAACACCTCTCGATAATCAAACAAGATATCGGAAAGCGCCGGTTAGCGGCAGGCGCCCGGCGCCCCGGTCGTCGCCGCTGCGAAGGGGGCCGGTGCGGAGGCCGCCGCCGCGAGGAGGGGCATCTTCCGTTGTCGGCCGCCGACCGGCCCGAATCCTCTTAGTGGTTCTGCGGGCGCACGGGAAGCCGATGCTCATTGGCGCGGCGCCGATACGGCGTCAAAACCCGTGTAACGCACAAAAGAGCGAGAAGCCGACGCGATACCCGATCGACGATCGACGCGCCGCCGTTACGTGGACCGAACGAAGCGGGCGTCGATTGACCCCCAACCGTGGCCGGAATAGCCTAGCGGTAGCCGGGGGATGTGGCGGAATTGGCAGACGCGCTGGATTTAGGTTCCAGTGGGATTACTCCCGTGCAGGTTCGATTCCTGTCATCCCCACTCGCGGCTTCGAGAAGCAGGTCGCCGCTGTACCGAGGCGGCTTCCAAGCACGCCGCAGCGACATCGCGAGAGGTTTGCGGCCTCGCGCAGATTGGTCTGGCTGATGCTTCTGCCGCGGAGAATGACCTCGCGGGCGCCATTTTCGTCCGCTGCCGATTGGATTGCGGCTTGTCCGCCGGCTATTGTTGGTTTGACGGCTTTGTTCTGACTCCATTTTTTCCGGACCCAGAGGACCGCTATGCTCCGCTATGCAGTCGTTTGCTCCCTTGCCTTCGCCCTGTTGGGCGTCGTGTGCGGCCCGGCCAGCGCTTTCCCGCAGTTCAAGAAACCGTACGCCGAACTCTACGCCCCCGACAAAGGCAGCGATTACGGCGCCCTGGTCAAGAAGGCCAATTGCTACCTTTGTCACCAGGGTAAGAAGAAGTCGAACAAGAACGCCTACGGGAACAAGCTAGACCCGCTGCTGGGCAAAGAGGACAAGAAGAACGTCGAAAAGATCATGGACGCCCTCAAGCAGGTCGCCGAGATGCCGAGCGTGGACGGTGACGACAGCAGCCCGACCTTCGGCGCCCTGATCGCCGAGGGCAAGCTGCCGGGCGGGACGATCGAGGAGTGCAAGGAAGAGCCGGCCGAGTAGTCGCTTCGGCTGGGCTCCTGTGAATCATCGCGGGTCGAATAAACGCCGTTGGTTGAAGAGACCAAGCCGCCCCGGGACGACCGTCCGGGGCGGCTTTTTTCACGCAGGGTCGCCCTCGTCCTCTTCGGTCGACATGCCGAGCGCGCGCATCTTTCGGTACAGGTTCGAGCGGTGGACGCCCAGCTGCTTGGCGGCCTGGCTCACGTTGCCGCGCGCCTGGTCGATGGTCGCCCGGATGTACTTCTCTTGGAACAGGTGGGTCGCGTCGTTGAGGGCGAGGCCCGGCTCGAGCAGGTCGCCCCGCTGGCCCGCGGGCGAAAGTGTAAAGGCGAGGTCGTCCGCTTCGATGCGATCACCGGGCGAGAGGTACGCCACGCGTTCCATCAGGTTCCGCAGCTCACGGACGTTGCCCGGCCAGGCGTGGGCGAGCATCCGCTTGCGGGCGGCGGTGGTGAATTTGGGCGTCTTGCGGCCCATCGCTCGGCAGAAGCCGTCCAGGAAGTGCCCCGCCAGCAGCATGACGTCGTCGCCCCGCCTACGCAGCGGCGGAAGGTCGATCGACACGACGTTCAGCCGGAAGTAGAGGTCCTCGCGGAACCGCTTCTCGCGGACCAGCGACGCGAGGTCGGCGTTGGTCGCGGCGAGGACACGCACGTCGGTCTCGATCGGCACGCCGCCGCCGACGCGGACGACCGTCTTCTCCTCGAGGACCCGCAGCAGCTTGGCCTGGCCGCCGAGGCTCATGTCGCCGATCTCGTCGAGCAGCAGTGTGCCCCCGGCTGCGAGTTCAAACTTGCCGGCCCGGCTCTCGCGGGCGTCGGTGAAGGCCCCCTTCTCGTGGCCGAAGAGCTCGCTCTCAAGGAGCGACTCGGCGATCGCCGCGCAGTTGACGGCGACGAACGGCCCTTGGCGCCGGCCGCTCTTGTAGTGCAGCGACTGGGCGACCACCTCCTTGCCGCAGCCGTTTTCGCCGAGGATCAGGATCGCCAGGTCGGTGTCGGCGACGCGGTCGACGGTTGCGCGGAGCGCCTCGATCGCGGAGCACTCGCCCAGCAGCCGCACGCCGCTGGCCGCCTCGTCGACCATCTGCTCGTGGCGTTCGAGCAGCTGTTCGAACTCTTGCGTCTCGGCGAGCGCAACCGCCGCGTAGTCGGCGAGGTCCGCGAGTCCCCGCTCGTCCGCCTCGGTGAAGTCGCCGTGCCGCTTGTTCAGCAGTTCGAAGACGCCCAGCAGCTGGCCGTCGGGGTCGTCGCCTGCACGGTCCACCAGCGGGACGCCCAGCAGAGTGTCGGTTTGGTAGCCCGTTTTCTTGTCGGTCGCGCGGTCGATCGCCTCTTGGTTGGTCGGCGAGACGCGAACCGGCTGGCGGGACTGCAGCACCGCGCCGACCACGCCGGCGTCGTCGGGGATGCGTAGTTCGCCCCCGTCGACGCCGAGCGCCGGCCGGCCGACGAGCGTCTTGGCCGCTTGGTCCCACAAGAAGATGCTCGCCCGGTCGGCGGCGAAGAGCTGGCAGGCGGCCTCGGCCATCTGTTCGAGCAGCGATCGGAGGTCGCTGGTGCGCCGCCACGACTTGGTCATGTCGAGGATCGAGCGCAGCCGCTCGGCGTTGCGAGTCGCGGCACGGGCGTGGCGGCCGATGCCGAGCACCCACGCGCAGCTGGGCGCGATCGCCTCGATCGCCGCCGTGCCGGCGCCGCGGAGCAGCAGCACCTCGCGCGGCGACGACCGGCCGTCCGGCGGGGCGGCCCCGCTCTCGACGAGGACCGCCGCCGACCAGTCGCCCGCGGTCGATGTCGTTTCGGCGTCGCAAGCTTCGGCGGCGAGGTCGATTGGCGGCCTTGTCGCCTTGGGCCAAACGGCGAGCGTTTGCCAGTCGGGGGGCGTTGCGCGCATCAACGCGGCGGCCTCGGCCAGCCCGGCGCCGACGATCGCCTCGAGCAACCGTCGGGTCGCTGCGCCTTCGCTCGGCTGTTCGACCGTCGTGGCGAGCGTCTCGAGCCAGAACTCTGGTGGCGAGGGGTTGCCCGGGCTTGGCATGAGCGACATTCGGATTACAAGGGCGGCGTGACGAGTCGGTCGGCGTGTTATCATTTCGCCTACGCCATGCGAGTCAAGACCGCAACAGTTAGGCCTATCAGCTCCCGCCGGTCCGTTGCTACGATGCACTAGCAAAGCTGGAACGCAAACCCTTCAACCAGGCCGCTTCCCCGCGGCTTCAACCTGACGGCGCAGAATCCATGTCCGGCCTCTTTGACGGCAAGAAAGGACTCATTACCGGGGTCTTCAACAAGCAACCCCTCGCATGGGCGATCGCCGATCAGGTCATGCAGGGCGGCGGCGAGTGCGGCTTCAGCTACATGCCGGACAAGCCCGACGACGCCCGCCAGAAGAACCTCAACCGGCTCACCAAGCTGACCGACGGCAACCCCCGGGCGAAGTTCCTCCAGCCGATGGACGCCACGAACGACGAGCACATCGCCGCCGTTATGGACAAGTGCCAGTCTGAGCTGGGCCAGATGGACTTCCTGCTGCACTCGATCGCCTTCGCCCTGCCGGACGATTTGAAACGAGACACCGTCGAGACCAGCCGCGAGGGCTTCAAGCTGGCGATGGAGATCAGCGTCTACAGCCTGATCGCCCTAACCAACGCCGCCCGGCCGATTCTGAACGATGGCGCCAGTGTCCTGACGCTCACCTACTTTGGCGGCGAGCGGACCGTGCCCGGCTACAACGTCATGGGCGTCTGCAAGGCGGCGCTCGACTCGGTGACGAAGTACCTGGCGTACGACCTAGGGCCGCGTGGGATCCGCGTCAACGCGCTCAGCCCGGGGCCGATGCAGACGATCTCCGGCCGCGGCGCGGGCGTTGACGAGATGCTCGGGCTGTACGAGGCGGTCGCCCCGTTGGGACGCAACATGACGCACGAGGAAGCCGGCAAGTGCGGCGCCTTCCTCCTCTCGGACATGGCCAGCGGCGTCACGGCCGAGATCATGCACCTGGACGGGGGCTACAACGCGATGGGCTCGCCGGGCCGGATGCTCGACCAGATCAAGGCGGCCCAGCAGCAGGGCTGAGCCGCCGGTCGACGGCCGGCCACGCCGAGGCCCCACGTTTAAGCGCCGCCGCCTGATAGCCGCTGCCGCTAAGAGATCAGTACCGGAGGTGGGACTCGAACCCACACGCCCTTGCGGGCATCGGATTTTGAATCCGACGCGTCTGCCAATTCCGCCACTCCGGCGAGCGTGAGTCCTAAAGTGTAGGCGGCCTGTGCGCTCCGATCTAGGCGTCCGCAGGCGTCGGCTACCGCGTTGGGCGTGCCGCGTCGCTCGCCGCGGCGGCGCGTTCCGCTGCGGCGGCGGCCCGGCGGGTGTTTTCTTCGATCTGCAGGGCGAGCCGCAGAAGTTGTGCGAACACGAAGAGCCCGGCGGCCAACGCTGTGAACCAAGCCGCCGCCGCGACGGCCCCGCCCAGCACCGCGTAGGCAGAGAGTCCGCCCTCTGCCGGTAACGCCGCTCGGGTCACCAGGAACAGCACCCAAAAAACGCCCAGGGCAAAGACGCCCGCCGCGCACGTTTCGCACAGCAACACGATCCATCGGCAGCACCGGTTCGCCCAAGGCCGGGCGACTTTGATCGACGCGGCAGCCGCCGACAGGCTTGTTCCGGCGTCTGGCAGCGGGGTGAAACTCGGCGGCTGGGGACTTGCCGGCGGCGGGCTCGGCGGGGGGGAACTTGTGGGAGTGGGGCTCGGCGCAGCGAGGCTTGGCGGCGTCGCGCTCGGCGCAGGATCGGGCGGTTTTGGGCGTGCAACCACGGCGGGCGCAACGGGCGGCGGAGCGGTCGCGGTTGTCGCCCCTGCCGGGGGTGCTGCCCGGAGTGCAGCTGGAAGTTCAGGTGGGAGCACGGCGGGGGGAGGGCTGTCGAGGGGCGCCGCGGCGGGCTTACACGAAGCGTCGGGCAGGGGTGGCGGCGCCCCGTTGCCGGCCCCACCCACCGCCGCCTCAACCGCCGGGGCACTCCGCAGGACGAAACGTTGGTTGCATTCCGTGCAGCGGGCCAGCTTGCCCAGCACCTGCTGCCGCACCGGGTGGGCGGAGCCGCAGTGCGGGCAGCGGACGGTCACGGCGTCGATCGGCTGGTTGCCTGGGTCTAGGTCGCTCATGGCAAGGCTCATTGTCGCCACCCGCTGGCTCTGGCGCCATGTGGTCGCCGACGGGCGGGGCCGGGCGGTATAACTTGTGGGCTGCCCCCGCGTCCCCGGTTCCCAACCCCCGGTTCCCAACCCCTCGACCCTAGCCCCTCACCCCCCAATCACCGCATGCCCCTGCTGATCAAGAACGGACGGATCGTCACCGCCGCGGACGACTACGTCGCGGACGTGCTCTGCGAGGGTGAGGCGATCACCGCCATCGGCGCCAACCTGCCGACGCCCGACGGCGCCCAGGTGGTCGACGCCACCGGCAAGTTGGTCTTCCCCGGGTTCATCGACCCGCACGTCCACATCTACCTGCCGTTCATGGGGACCTACGCCAAGGACACCTACGACTCGGCCAGCCGGGCGGCGCTCGTCGGTGGCACCACGACGCTGATCGAGATGTGCTGCCCCAGCCGCGAGGAAGACCCGATCGAGGGGTTCGAGCTCTGGAAGTCGAAGGCCGAGGGCGTCTCGGCGTGCGACTACACGTTCCATATGGCGGTCTCGCGGTTCGACGACGCGACGCCCGCCAAGCTGCGCCAGATCGTCGACGTGGGGGTCGCCAGCTTCAAGGTCTTCTTGGCGTACAAGGGCTTCTTCGGCGTCGACGACACGGAGTTATTCCGCACGCTCCAGCTCGCCAAGGAGTTGGGCGTCATCGTCACGGCCCACTGCGAGAACGAGACGCTCGTCGCCCAGCTCCAGCAGCGGCTGCTGGCCGAGGGGAAGACGGGGCCCGAGTGGCACGAGCCGTCGCGGCCGGTGCGCGTCGAAGCCGAGGGCGTTCACCACCTGATGAGCTTCGCCGAGCAGACGGGCGCCCACGTCTACGTGGTGCACACGAGCTGCCGGCCCGCGGTCGAGGCGGCCGCCGCGGCGCGGGGCAGGGGGGTCCACGCCTGGGTCGAGACGGTTATCCCGTACCTCGTGCTCGACGACAGCTACGCGCAGAAGCCCGACTTCGAGGGCGCCAAGTACGTGATGTCGCCCCCGATCCGCTCGGCCGAGCACCAGCCTTACTTGTGGAACGCGCTCGAGTCGGGCGTTGTCAGCACCGTGGCGACCGACCACGCGCCGTTCGACTTCGGCTCGGGAGACGGGCGCGGCCAGAAGGAGATGGGCCGCGACGACTTTACCCTCATCCCCAACGGGATCCCGACGGTCGAGGACCGCGTCAACCTGCTCTACACGCACGGCGTCGCGGCGGGCCGGCTCGGGCTGAACCGTTTCGTTGACGCCGCCAGCACGCAGGCCGCCAAGCTGTTCGGGCTCTTCCCGCGGAAGGGGACCATCGCCGTCGGGTCGGACGCCGACCTGGTGGTCTACGACCCCGACTACCGCGGCGTGATCTCCGCCGCCACGCACCTGATGGACACCGACTACAGCGCCTTCGAAGGCTGGCCGCTCAAGGGCCGGCCGAGCCTGGTCACCGTGCGGGGCGAGGTGATGGCACGCGACGGCGAGTTCGTCGGCCGGCTCGGCCACGGGCGGTTCTTGAAGCGCGAGCCAACGCACTTCTGACCAGCGGCGATCACCAAACTGTCTAAAAGACCCGGCGGTTGCCTTGCGAACCGCCGCGCCCCGTTTTTTCGCCCCGATCCGCCCTCGGCCGCAAGACTCTGCGACCGATGGCGAACGACTTACGTCGACACGCCGCGACGCGGGCGGTCCGCATCGGGACCGGTTGCAAGCGTCGGATTGTCAACCTAACCAGCGGATCGCCAAACTTCGACAACGCGTCTTGGACCACCGTTTTGTGCCACTCGAAACGGGTTTTGGCCACCCGCGATTTTTTCGCGCCCCCGGTTCGTGCGCGGCGCACCGTCGCCGCGCCAAGTCGACCTGCCGCCGTGTCACTGGTAGCCTGTTCGCAGTCTGGGGCGGCGCGAGTTCGCCCCTTGGTGAGCCCCGCTCCCGCGAGTCCTTAAGCTCAACGCGTCTTTCAGCCCCGATCGAGAACGCCACCGTGCCGAACGAAAGCCTGCCGCCGCTGCTCTACCGCTGCCCGATCTGCACCAAAGAAGTTGCCGTGCCGCTGCGGATGATCGGCGACACCGTCCGCTGCCCCGAAGCGGGGTGCGAGCAGCCGATCTTTGTCGAGGCGCCGCGGGCGGAGTTCCTCGGACCGGCGCCCACGGACGGCGAGCTGCCGGCGGTCGCCACCCGCGCTCCGGCCGACCAGGAACGCCAACTCCTGACGCTCCGCCCCTCGATGTGGCGGAACAGCCCCGTCAAGTTCGGCGGCGGATGGCTGGGCGTCGCCGCCTCGGCCGGCTTCATGGTCTGGGCGCTCTTCACCGGCAACGGGGCGGTCGGTTGGCTGTCGGCCGCGCTCTTCGTGCTGCTGCTGCTCAGCCTCGCCGTCTGGTGGCTGAATGTCTTCGCGACGGCGCTGATCGTCACCACCCGCCGCACGACGCTCCGCAAGGGCATCTTCGAGAAGAACACCAACGAGGTGCAGCACGACGACGTGCGGAACATCCAGGTCGAGCAGAACGTGATGGACCGCATGCTCGGCGTCGGCACGCTCAAGGTCTCCAGCGCCGGCCAAGACGGCCTGGAGATCATCGTCGAGGGCATCCTCCACCCGGGCGACGTGGCGCAAACGATCCGGGCGAACCAGTGAGGGATGCCCGTTCGCATCGCCCAAGTATTTTGTCAGGCACAGCCTGACCTACAAAGCTTCGATTGACTTGCCGGCGATGTGCAGGGCGATGGAATCGGCGTCGTCGGCCGCTTCGGGCAGCATCCGGAGCTGGTAGCTCATCCGGCACGCATGCCTTCGACTTTGGCCCGCAGCTCAGCGATCACTTCGTCGGCGGGGCGGCTCCGCTCGCCGGCGTCGTAGCTCGCGAGCGCCGCCTTGATCGCCGCGAGGTCCTCATCCCGCGTACGCTGCTCACGCCAGCGGTCGTACAGCTCGTCGATCGACAGCTGCTCATGACCGGCGGCGACCGCTTGGTGCGCGAAGGCGGCGAAGTCGTCGATCTGGTCGGCGGTGCTCATGGCTTTATCTTAGCAGGCCAGACGCTGACACCGATCAGTTCTGCCCCGCGATGCCGTCGTCGCCCAGGTGGCGGCGGAGGTACGTGGCGCGTTCGATCGCGCGGTCCGACGAGTCGAGCTCCATGCCGGCCAGCTTCTGCAGATGGGCCGGCTGGGTGTGGACGAACAGCTTGTTGACGGTCGGGATCTCGACGTCGCGGATCAGCCCCAGGTTGACCCCCATCCGGACGCTGGAGAGCAGGTGCAGCGTCTCTTCGCTGGTGATCGTCTGGGCCGTGCGGAGGATGCCGAACGCGCGGGCCACGCGGTCGTGCAGCGTCTCCTGGCTCTCGCGGATCAGGAAGTCGCGGGCCTGGCGTTCGTAGTCGAGCAGCACGGGCACCACGTCCGAGACCTTCTTGGTGAGCTCCTGCTCGCTGAGGCCGAGCGTCACCTGGTTGCTGATCTGGTAGAAGTCGCCCATCGCCTGGCTCCCCTCGCCGTACAGGCCGCGGACGGCGAGGTTGATCTTCTGCAGGCTGCGGAAGACCTTGTCGATCTGCCGGGTGATCACCAGCGCCGGCAGGTGGAGCATGACGCTCACGCGGGCGCCGGTGCCGACGTTGGTGGGGCACGCCGTGAGGTAGCCCAGCTTGTCGCTGTAGGCGTAGGTGACGTTCTCTTCGATCAGGTCGTCCAGCGCGTTGATCGACTCCCAGGCCGACTGGAGGTCGAGTCCCGACCGCATGACCTGGATGCGGAGGTGGTCCTCCTCGTTGATCATGACGCTGAACTGCTCGGCGCCGTCGATCACCACGGCGCGGGCGCCGTCGGTCTCGGCGTGCTCGCGGCTGATGAGCTGGCGTTCGACAAGGAACTGCCGGTCGAGTTCTTGGAGCTCGCTGACGTCGACGTAGAACAGCCCGTCCGACAGCCGGCCGCCCGATTGCAGCGCCTGGATCTGCTCGCCGAGGATGCGCTCGACCTCGGAGCGGTCGTTCTCGGTCGCGCGGGCGATGAAGGGGAACTCCGCGACGTTGCGCGCCAAGCGGATGCGGCTGCTGACGACGATGTCCGATTCCGGCCCGACGCCGCGCAGCCATTCACCGCTGTGGTGCGCGAGTTTGTCGAAGTCGAGCATAGGGAAGCGGGGCGGTCGGCTGCCGGTTCGTGTTGGCTGGGCGGTTGCAGTGCACTTTGCCTGTGCTGGCCACCTCGGCCGCGCGGCCGCTCGCCCACCGTCAGTCTTTCGCCCCCTCGATGGTTTTGATCTGGTCGCGGAGCTCGGAGGCCCGCTCGTACTCTTCGGCCGCCACCGCATCCTTCATTTCTCGGCGGAGGCGGATGAGCTGCGTCTGCTGCTCGGCGTCGGCGCCGCTGTGCTTGGGGGCCTTGCCGACGTGCGTCGACTCGCCGTGGATGTTGACCAGCAGCGGCTCCAACTCCGTGGCGAAGTGGGTGTAGTCGTGGGGGCAGCCGAGCCGGCCTTGCTTGCGGAACTCGAGGAAGCTGATCCCGCAGACCGGGCAGACGCGCTCGTCCAGCCGGGCGAGTTCCTCCGCGGTTTCGCTCACGGCGAGTTGCTGGAGGAGTCCGCCCATGGCGGGCATGACCTCGGGCGCCTCCTCCTGCACCGGGTTGAGGAAGTCCTTGGCGCACTCTTCGCACAGGTGGACTTCGCTAATCCCGTCAACAAGGTCCGTGATGTGGATGCTCGCCGGCTTGTCGCACTGTTGGCACTTCATGCTGCCGACACTCCCTATTCTGATCCGCTTGCACCGAGCCACCGGCGGGCCGAAATCGGCCTTACGAGGCGGGAACCGATTCGACGGGAGGGGCCAACGCAAGCCGCGACACGGCCGAGCCCCCCCGCCGTGTACGGTTGTGAGGATTCTATCGGCGCCCTTTGGAGTGTCAAGGCGACCGGCTTGTCGTAACCATCGCGAATGCAACGACCTACGTCGCGCCGCGGCGGCACGTTGTGACCCGAATCGGCGGGTGGTAGAGTCGGTGTCGGCTGGGCAGGGCTCACGGCTCGCTAAGCCCGAGGCCATGAATCGGCCCGCACCAATCCGCCGCGCTGCCCGTGTCCGCAAATCGCGGGCGCAAGCCAAAAGCCACCAGTCTGCTGCCGCTCCTCAACCGCAAGCGCGATGCCGGCCCACCCCACCTTCGCCGCCTTCCAACAGCAGGCCGCCGGCGCCGACTACGTGCCGGTTTACCGGACGCTGGTGAGCGACACGCTGACGCCGGTCACCGGGTTCCACCACCTGGCCCACAACCCGGGCGACGGCGGCGCCGTGGCCTGCTTGTTCGAGAGCGTCATCGGCGGCGAGAAGGTCGGGCGGTACAGCTTTATCGCCAGCGACCCGTTCCTTCTGATCGAGGCGTCGGGCCGCGACGTCACGGTCACCGACTACGGGCCGAGTGGTGAGGCGACAGCCGAGCGGCTCACGAGCGACAACCCGCTCGAACTGCTGAGGGAGCGGATCGCTCGGGTGCGGGTGGCGCCGACGCCCGACCTGCCCCCGTTCGTCGGCGGGGCGGTCGGCTACGCGGGCTACGACACGGTGCGCTACGTCGAGGACTTGCCGGACGCCCCGACCGACGACCGCCAGTTGCCCGACCTGGCGTTCGCCTTCTTTGACCACATGGTGGTGTTTGACAACGTCCAGAAGACGGTGACGGTGATCGCCCTGGCGCCAACGCCGTCCGGTGGCGGCCCCGGTGGTGGCGGAGCGGCGGGCGATCTCCGCGGCAGCTACGACGCCGCGTGCCGGCGTGTCGACGCGTTGGTTGCGAAGTTGACCGACTCCGACCACCCGCTGTCGCCGACCGACATCGACACGTCCGGCGGCGTGTCGCTCGCCTGCGAGTCGAACTTCTCGCAGCCGGAGTTCGAGGCGGCCGTCGACAAGTGCGTCGAGTACATCCGGGCGGGCGACATCTTCCAGGTAGTGCTCAGCCAGCGGCTCGCCACGCCGCTCAGCGCCGATCCGTTCGAGGTCTACCGGACGCTGCGGGTGGTGAACCCGAGCCCGTTCATGTTCTACCTCCGCACGCCCGCCTGCACGCTGGTGGGCAGCTCGCCGGAGATCATGGTCCGCGTCGTCGACGGCAAGGTGACCGTCCGGCCGCTGGCCGGCACGCGGCCGCGGGGCGCGGACGATCGCGAAGACCAGCGGCTGGCCGACGAGCTGCTCGCTGACCCCAAGGAACGGGCCGAGCACGTGATGCTGGTCGACCTCGGGCGGAACGATGTCGGGCGGGTGGCGCGGTACGGTTCGGTCGACCTGTCGGACGTGATGGTCATCGAGCGGTACAGCCACGTGATGCACATCACGTCGAACGTGACCGGTGAGCTTACCGAGGGCCGCGACGCGTTCGACGCGTTGGCGGCTTGCCTGCCGGCGGGCACGGTGTCGGGGGCGCCCAAGGTGCGGGCGATGGAGGTCATCGATGAACTCGAGCCCCACCGCCGCGGCCCCTACGCGGGCGCCGTGGGCTACATCGACTTCGCCGGGAACATGGACACCTGCATCGCCTTGCGGACGCTCGTCGTCAGCGGCGGCACGGCTTACGTCCAAGCGGGCGCCGGCGTGGTGGCCGACAGCAACCCCGCGACCGAGTACCAAGAGACGCTCAATAAGGCCCGCGGCCTGCTCAAAGCGATTGAGATCACGAACGCAAGGACGGACGCACCGGCGCCCGGTGGAAGTTAGGCGACGGATCGATAGCACGCCGCTGCCTACCCGGCGCCCCACTCCGAACCCCGCACTCCCGACCCGCCTCGCATGGGCTCGCTCGCCGGCAACCTGCTCGTCGCTTCCCGCAAGCTGCGGGACCCCAACTTCATGCAAACGGTCGTGCTGCTGCTGGAGCATAACGACGACGGCGCCCTGGGCGTCGTGCTCAACCGCTTGGCGGACCGCACCGTGCAACAGGTGTGGGAGGCGATCGACGCCGAGCCGTGCAACAACGACCAGGACCTGAACCTCGGCGGCCCCGTGCCGGGGCCCCTGATCGCGCTGCACACCTGCCAGGAGCTGGCGGACAAGCCCGTGCTGGACGGCCTGTACGCCTCGATGCAGCGCGAGAACGTCGACCGGCTGGTCCGGCAGCACGATCACCCTTTTAGGCTCTACACGGGCAATTCGGGCTGGGGCAGCGGGCAGTTGGAGGGCGAACTCGAGTCGGGCGGCTGGCTCACCACCAGCGGCGACGCGGAAGATGTGTTCGCCGACTCCTCGACCCTGTGGGGCGAAGTCACCCGCCGGATCGGCTTGTCGATCGTCTTGCCCGGCGTCGACCCCGACAAGGTGCCTGACGACCCGAGCCTGAACTGAACGGCGCCAAAACGAGTAGCGCCAAACGACGCGAACGGTCGAGTGTGCGCCAACGCCTCGCGCAAAGTCTCGTAGGGGTTGCCCCGGCGCGAAGCTTCAATAGCCGGCG
>JBCCZD010000022.1:0-25414 GCA_039188275.1 Planctomycetota bacterium | reverse complement strand
GGGGAGGGGAGTAACGCGACCGGCTGACGCTTGCCGGGACGCCCGTGCACTCTCCAGACATGGAAAACAATCCTCACGAATCCGGCACCGCGTCTGACAAAGCCAGGAACCATGGCTCATCAAACTGGATGATTCGTGTGGGTTTGCTTTGTATAGCTCTTCCACTTATCGGCCCTGTCTGCACAGCGCTGATGATGATCACTACGTTCAATTCCCTCGCTGCAAACAAATCGCCAGAGCCAGCAGGTTTCGCTGATGGCATAAGCACCTCGTTGTTCGTGACCACTTTTACGGTTCCTTTTGGTGTCGTTGGGCTGGTGCTCCTGGTCGTTGGGGTTGCTCGCCGCAAGCCTCGTTCAGGCTCCGCCCAATCGTTTCCCGACTCCTGACCCCCACTCACGTCATGCGTGTCCTCTCCGGCATCCAACCCACCGGCCCGTTCCACTGGGGCAACTACTTCGGCGCCATCCGGCAGTACATCGAGCTGCAGGACGTGGCGGACGAGGCGTACTACTTCATCGCCAACCTGCACGCGCTGACCACCGTGCGGGATAAGCAACTCCTGCGGCGGTACACGCTCGACGGGGCGATCGACCTGCTCGCGCTCGGGCTCGACCCGGAGCGGGCGGTGCTGTTCGCGCAGTCGGACGTGCCGGAGGTGAGCGAGCTCTGCTGGCTGCTGATGACCGGCACGCCGATGGGGCTGCTCGAACGTTGCGTCAGCTACAAGGACAAGCTCGCCAAGGGGCTGAAGGCGGACGCGGGGCTCTTCACCTACCCGGTGCTTCAAGCGGCGGACATCCTGGCGTACGACGCCGACGTCGTTCCGGTCGGCGAAGACCAGCTGCAGCACATCGAGGTCTGCCGCGACATCGCGGGGTCGTTCAACCACCACTTCGGCGAGACGTTCACCATGCCCAAGGGGAAGGTTCTCGACCAGTCGGCGCGCGTCCCCGGCACCGACGGCGAGAAGATGTCCAAGAGCTACGGCAATACGCTCGCCGTGTTCGAAGCGGCGAACAAGCAGAAGAAGCAGATCATGCGGGTCCAGACCGACAGCCGGCCGATGGACGAGCCGAAGGAGCCGGACGGCGACGTCCTGTTTGACCTCTACAAGCTGGTCGCTAAGGAGGACGAGATCGAATCGATGGCCGCGACGTACCGGGCGGGCGGATTCGGTTACGGCGACGTCAAGAAGGCCCTAGCCGCCGCGGCAGAGGAGTATTGGGCCGGCGTCCGCGCGAAGCGGGAAGAACTTGCCGCGAAGCCGGACCACGTCCGCGGGGTGCTCGCCGCGGGTGCGGCTAAGGCCCGAGAGAAGGCGCGGCAGGTGCTCGCCCGAGCGCAGGACGCCTGCGGGCTTACTGGCGTCTGAAGGCAAGAGGTCGAGCGGCTGTCGACGCCCTACCGCGACTTCAGTTTGCGGAGGTGGTAGACCGCCTCTTGCATGTCGTCGCACACGATGGTGTTGATGTGCACCTCACGCCCCTCGGCGTGGGCCATCGCGCGCTTCTTTTCCTTCCACTGCTTCGCCTCGTCGGGCGACAGCGTGACTTCGGCGTCGATGTAGAAGCTGCCCGCCCGCTTGATGGTCGACTTCAATACGTAGACCGTTTGGTTCAGCACGGGGTCGCGGTATTCCTTCTGTATGGCCTTGCTGGTTAGGTGCCGCTGGACACGGGCCTCGACCATGGCGTAGTCGTCACCGAAGTGTTTGACGAACAGCGGGTCGGGCTCGCCGGTGGGCCGCATCCGGGTCCCGCCACCCTCGACGATGGGCATCAGCGGCTTGGCTTTCTCGGAGAGTTCTTGTAGGTAGGCGGCGAACTTGTCCTTCCGGCGGGTGCCGAGGAAATGGACGAGCCCCCACGAGACGGCGTAGCCGTCGGCGGTCAGGCTCCGTGCGCTGGTGACGGCCTTGACCAACTCGCCCGCGGCGCCGCGGTACCTCAACAGCGACCGCATCCGCAGGTCGTTGACCATGCCCGCCCGCTGCCAACGCAGGGTGCGCTCGGGCAGCTCTCCGTCCTTCTTCTTGATCAGCTTGGTATTAACCCGCAGCGGGCAGAAGTACTCGGGCAGGCCTTCACTCATCCAAGAAGGCCAGTTGGAGAGCCGCTGCTGGATGCCCGTGTTCGCCAAGATCTGGTGAATACCTTCGTGAGCGACGGTGTACGAAGCTGACTTGAAGGCGTATTCGGGGGCCGCCTCCCAGAGTCGGGTGTCCTCATACAGGATCACGTAGTTTTCAAGGCCGCTGTAGTACGCCGCGACGCCCTCGGGCATCGGCTCGAGCGCGTCGAACGCCGCGAGGCTGGGCATCGTGATGACAACCATCGGCGTCTCGGGGCGTGTCGGCTTGAGCCCCCACTCGCGCAGCTGCGCGATGACGCCAGGGAACAGGCTGGTCAGGATTGAGCGTGTCTGCAGGTAGGTCGCTTCGGAGCCCTCCTGGTAGGCGAAGACGTAGTACCCGTCCCCGACGAACTCGAAGTCCGCGAAGTGTTCGTTCTTCTTAAGCTGCCCGATGATCTGGGCGCGCGACGCTGATTTGAAGGGCTTGGTTGTCGGCCGCGTGTCCTTCATGGCAACCACCTCAAGCTTGCCGGTCGGCAGCTTCACGAGGCGTTCTTTGCCGAGTTCGGCGAGGACCTTCGCGACAAAGGCGCCGCCGTCGCCGCGGACGTAGCAGGTGTTGGCCTTGGGTAGCGATGGCTTCGCCTTGGCGAGTTTCTCAAGGTCGAGCCGGCCGACCCCCTGCGCGGGCAGGATCGCGGACTCTTTCTTCTCGCCGCCACTACCCGCCTGCCCACGCCCGGCCGAGCCGGGCTGAGCGTGGCAGACGACCGGGGCCATAAACAACGCGAGTGCCGAGGCAAGGACTACCGGCAGTGGCGCTAGCCGCACGAAAGGGAGAGGCATTTCGATTCCCTGGGGAGTCTGTCGTAGCGATCACCTGATCACTGTGGCCGATTCTAGAACCGTTGCGGCCCGCTGTCGAATTCCGCAGGGGCTAAAATCACCCAATCGACGTCGCTTCTCAGGAGTTTTCTTTGCGTGGCTGACAATACCTGCCGGTTAGCCGGCTTGCCCCTACCCCTTGCCTAGGCAACAGCGGGGGCGTCTGCGAAACTCCGTTGGTTTCCCACCCGGGAGTTTCCGCCCAGCAATCGGGGCGAAGCACTTCCGATTCCCCACGTTTTGTTCAGCATTTCCCACCGCGGTGACTATGGAGTTTCGCACCCGCGCTATTCACGTCGGCAATGAGCACTGCGCCACCACGGGGGCAGTGGTGCCGCCGCTGCACCTAGCGACGACGTTCGTCCAGCACCAAGCGGGCGAGTGGCGGGACTTCGACTACTCGCGCAGCGGCAACCCAACACGCAAGCAGCTCGAGACGACGGTCGCGAGCCTCGAAGGGGCCGAGTCGGGCGGGGCGTTGGCGTTTGCCACGGGCATGGCGGCGATCCACTGCGTCACGGCGATGCTCCGGTCGGGCGACCATGTCGTCGCCGGCAGCGACATCTACGGCGGCGCCTACCGGCTGTTCCACAAGGTCATGAACCGGGCGGGCGTGACGGTCTCGCTGGCCGACTCGACCGACCCCGCGGCGTTCGAGGCGGCGTTTACCGACCGCACGAGGCTGGTGTGGGTCGAGTCGCCCGGCAACCCGCGGATGAGCATCACCGACTACGCCGCGGTCGCCGAACTCGCGCATAAACATGGCGCGTTGTTGGGCTGCGACAACACGTTTGCCACGCCGGTGCTCACGCGGCCTTTGGAGCTGGGCGCCGATATCGTGATGCACTCCGCCACCAAGTTCTACGGCGGCCACAGCGACGTCATGGGCGGCCTGCTCGCCGTTCGGGACAAGGCGCTGTACGACGAGTTGTACTTTGTCCAGAACGCCACCGGCGCAATCATGGGCCCGCTCGAGTGCTTCTTGGTCACACGCGGTGTGAAGACCCTAGCGCTGCGTGTGCGTGAGCAGTCCCGGTCGGCGTTGGCCCTCGCCCAGTGGCTGGCGGAGCACCCGGCGGTCGACCGGGTTCTGTACCCGGGCCTCTCGGACCACCCGGGCCACGAGATCGCTTGCCGGCAGATGGACGGCGCCTTCGGCGCGATGATCTCGTTTGAGCTCAAGGGGGGCTTTGAGCCGGCGAAGCGGGTCGTCGAGTCAACGAAGCTGTTCCGCCTCGCTGTGAGTCTCGGCGCCGTCGAGTCGCTCATCGAGCAGCCCGCGAGCATGTCGCACGCCAGCTACGACGCCGAGGACCGCAAGAAGCACGGCATCACCGACGGCATGATCCGCTTGAGCGTCGGGCTAGAGGCGCTCGAAGACCTGCGGTCCGACCTGAAGCAGGCGATCGACTAAGGAGACGAGGCGTGGCAATGCAGCTCGGTTTCGTTTCCGCCCTGTTTGGCGACTTGCCGCTCGACGAGGTGCTGGCGATCGCCGCCGCCGAGGGGTACGACTGCGTCGAGGTGATGTGCTGGCCGCCGGGTGGACCCGACCGAAAATACGGCGGCGTTTGCCACCTCGACGTCAGCGACTTCACCCCGGCGATGGCCGACGACGTGCTCGCCTTGGTCGACCGGCACGGCGTGGCGATCTCGGCACTGGGCTACTATTCGGTGCCGCTGTCGGCGGAGCGGGAGCAGGCCGAGGCGTGCATCGCTCACCTCCACAAGGTGATCGACGCCGCTCCGCTGCTCGGCCTGGCGAACGTCAACGCGTTCGTCGGCGCTGACCAACACGTCGACTTCGAGGCGAACTTCCAGCGCTTCGAGCAAGTTTGGCCGCCGATCGTCCGCCACGCCGAAGAGGTCGGCGTGCGGATCGGCATCGAGAACTGCCCGATGCTCTACGCGCGGACCTGGCCCTTCGGCCTGAATCTGGCGCGCTCGCCCGCCGCTTGGCGGCGGATGTTCGAGGCGCTCCCCTCCGGTAACTTCGGCCTGAACTACGACCCGTCGCACCTGCGTATGCAGCTGATGGACCCCGTGGCGCCGATCCGCGAGTTCGGGCCCCGTATCTTTCACGCACACGCGAAGGACATGCGGATCGATACGCATGCGCTGAACGACGTTGGCTCGCTCGCCCCGCCGATGGACCGATCGACGGCGAAGCTGCCCGGCTTGGGAGACATCGACTGGGGGGCGTGGATCGGCGCCCTCTCCGACGCCGGATTCGCCGGGGCGGTGTGCGTCGAGGTGGAAGACGAGGCGTTCGAGGGCGGCGTCGACCTCCGCCGACGGGCGCTCCGCATCAGCCACGGCGTCCTCAGGCCGCTGGTCGGGTGACGCCTGCTTTGATTTCGGCGGGGCGTTACCAAGCCACGGGTGTCAGCCCGTCGCCGAAGATGACGGGGCGGTCGACTTCGGCGCGTAGCCGGCGGAGGTAGTCGCGGCGATCGATCTCGACCGCACCGAGCGAGCCCGTGTGGCTCGTCCACTGCTGGATGTCGAGCAGCCCAAAGCCGCGGGCCGCGAGGTGCGCGACGAGGTAGGCGACCGCGGCCTTCGACGCGTCGGTTTCGCGGTGGAACATCGACTCCGCGGCGAACGCCCCGCCGGTCGCCACGCCGTAGACGCCGCCCACCAGTTGCCCGGATTGCCACACCTCGACGCTGTGGGCCAACCCTCGCCGGTGCATCTCGAGGTAGGCCTGGATCATGTCTTCGGTCAGCCAGGTGGCGCCCGCCCGCCCCGGCGCCGTGGCGCAGCCGTGGATCACGCCGGCGAAGTCTTGGTCGCACGAGGCCGTGAACCTGCCCGACCGCAGGCGGCGGCGGAGCCGGCGCGAGATGTGCAGCCCGTCCAGCTCGATAATCGCCCGCGGGTTGGGCGACCACCACAGCATCGGCTCGTAGGCGGCGTCGGGCCAGGGGAAGATCCCGTGGCGGTAGGCGTCGACCAGCCAGTCCGACTCCAAGACGCCGCCGATCGCAACGAGCCCCTCGGGGCCCGACTCCTCCGGTAGCGGGAAGTACTTCGGGTGTTCCGGCGAGGTGGCGTGGGCAGGGGCTCCCATGGCATTGAGCATAAGGCGTGGCGCGGGCGCCGCCTACAGTTCATTGCCTGCACGACCCGCATTGCCCGGCCTGCTCGCACGCGGCGGGGGCGTCACCAGGGCAGCTTGACCTCGCCCAGCAGCTCTTCCCACACAAGGCCCTGCATGCGGCCGGACTCGACGCGTCGGCTGTACGAAACCCGGCATGGGAACCGGGGCTTAACCCACTGGGCCCCGTCGGGCGCCGAGACGACCGGGCTGCCCGCCTTGGCGGCCCGCAGGCGGGCGAGCGTCTGCAGGTTTTCGTCCGGCGAGAATCGGGGCGACACCCGCCCCGCGTAGAACAAGTGGCCGTTGAATTCGCTCGCGACCAGGAACGTGTCGATCATGCCGTTGCGGTCGAGCTCGTAGCCAAGGATCAAAGCGTCGGTCTTCTTGCGGGCGATCACCTTCGGGCCGGCCGGCGTCGGCTTCGGCTTCCCCCCGCCCGCGCCCTGCACCGCCGCGTCGTCGGCGAACTTCGCCATCGCGTCTTCCATGGTCATTTCCGGCGCGCCGGGCGCCGACGAGGCGATCGCCTTGATCAGGTCTTTCTTTGCCGGCGGGGTGATCCCCCAATCCCAAACGCGGTCGTAAGGGATGTGCCCGACAATCAGCACCGACCCGAGCACCGCCCCGGCGGAGAACGCGGCGCCGTCAAGCACCCATTGGTGCCGGGGCATCTGCGCGATCAGCTTCCGCCAAGCGGTAGTGGGGCTCACCACCAGGTCGCCGACGCCCATGTTCGGGTCGTCCACGGACATCAAGATGTA
Organism: Planctomycetota bacterium; assembly: GCA_039188275.1. GTDB lineage: Bacteria > Planctomycetota > Planctomycetia > Pirellulales > Lacipirellulaceae > JBCCQL01. Next base: position 18,589 of record JBCCZD010000022.1, on the reverse strand, counting down.
CGCGATCACGTGACAGCCCATCGCAACCAAAGCGCCAACAAAAAGCTGCGTGACCGACCAGTTGGTGAGTGACGCGGTGTCCTCCAGCAAGAGCCGCGCCGCGCCGCTAGCGGCCAAGGCGGCCACCGCGGAAGCGATCGCCACCCACAGCCATGCCGGGATCAGGTTGAGCCACACGTCAAGGTGAGACGGCTGCTGCTGGCCGGCAGCCCCAACGGTCCTGGCGGCCTCCCACTCCGGAGCGATGTCGACGTAGACCCCGGCGCTGGCGTACCAGCCGCAGTGTGGGCAAACGCTCGCCTCGGCGTTGGGCACGGGTTGATCGCACTGGGAGCAAACGGGGCCCTCCGCGGCGGCGTCTCGGACGGCGGCTTCCTCGGGCGGCAGCGTTGTTGGCTCTTCGGCGTGGGAGGTCGACATCGTTCTTCCGGGGGCTGGGCGGAGTGTCCGATGGGCGGAGTGTTTCGGAGGCCCCGGCCGCGTGGCTCGGCCGGCCACGCCGTTGGCGACGGAGTGCGGGTCCGAAGCAAACGTAGCTCAATCGGCCTGGTGCGCTGGTGCCGCGGCCGCAGGGCGAGGCCCGATGGGTCGGTTATTCCGCATGTTCCGAAGGAATGGGCCGAGCTAAGGACAGATGCCACAGCCGCGGCAGCCCGTTATACTAAGGGTGACGTCGATCGACGCCGACCACGGCGTGGCCGGGCGTGTCGGCAGTGGTCGTGGCATTCTTAGGGCGGGCTCAAAAAGCCGGGGGTTGTGGTAGATGGAGAACGACAGCCACCCGCTCGCGGCGCCCGCCGATTTCGACCAGCCGCCGCCGGGCTCGGCAGCGCCTCCAGGCTCGGCAGCGCCGCCGGGCTCGACGGGGCGGACGTTCGAAAAGCCTAACCTTGTGCTGCGCGACCCCGATCCGTACGCCTTCGCCAACCGCATCCGGCGGCTGGTGTTCTTGCTCGTGGCGTTGTCGCTGCTGCTCGCCAGCCCGGTGTTGCTGTACCCGGTCGCGTACCAGTTGCGGGCCGCCCAGCAGCGGGCGGACTACGACGTCGCCACTGAAGCTCTGGGCGACGCCCAGCCCGGCATGCAGCAGCTGATGACCGGTTCGCGGCTGGTTGCGAAGCGGATCGCGCCGAGCGTCGTCGGCGTGCAGCAGAACGGGCAGCGGGGGCCCGAGGGCCAAGGGTCGGGCGTGATTGTCGACAGCGACGGCTACATCGTCACCAACTTTCACGTCGTTGCGGGCGCGACCGGGCTTGAGGTGGAGCTTGACGACGGCCGCGTCGCCGATGCCGCTGTCGTCGGCGGCGACGAGGCGACCGACCTCGCGATCCTCAAGATCGATCTGCCGAACCTGGTCGCCGCCGAGTGGGGCGACAGCGACGCCCTGCAGGTCGGCGACCTCGTCTGGGCGGCCGGCAGCCCCTTCGGCCTCCGGCGGAGCATCACGTTCGGCATCGTCAGCGCCAAAGGGCGCCGCAGCTCCAGCGGCTTTACCGACAGCGCCTACCAGGAGTACCTCCAGTCGGACGTCGCGGTAAACCCGGGCAACTCCGGCGGCCCCCTGGTGGACGTCGCCGGCAACGTTGTGGGCATCAACACGGCGATCGTCGGCCAGCGGTACAGCGGAGTCAGTTTCGCCATCCCCTCGACGCTCGCCAAGAAGCAGTACGAGCGGCTGAAGCGGGACGGGTGGATCGAGCGTGGGTACCTGGGCGTTAAGCCGCTCGACGTGCCCGACAGCCTCCGCCGCCGGCTCAACCTGACGGTCGGCGAGGGGGTCTACGTCTCGGAGGTGATCGAGAAGGGGCCCGCCTTTGACGCGGGCCTCCGGCCACGCGACGTGATCATCTCCTGGAACGGTTACACCGCAACCGACCCGACGCTCCTGAGTCGAGAGATCGCGGCGACCAAGGTCGGTTCCACGGCGAGCGTCACCGTACGCCGCCTGAACCGCCTCGAGCAACCGATCGAGTTGACGCTAGCGGTCCGCGTCGGCATCTCGCCGCTCAGCGTCCCGCCGGCGCAGCGGCGGCGGTGATGAGGCGGGGCCGGCGGTCAAAGACGCCTTTCGCCGGGGCGACCAAGCCTGCCGCGGCGGCCGCGTTGGGCTCCGTTCCAAGCCACTGGCTGTTTTCGAGCCGCCGACGGTTTTCAAGCCACCGAGTTTCATCAAGCCTGCGAGTTCCCCCGTGAGCCACGGACCGGCGCCCCCTCACCGACCCGCCCCCGGCGGCTTCGCCCGCGACGCCAAGGAGCAGGTCCGGCAGGCCACGGACATCGTCGACCTGATCGGCGGCTACTTGCAGCTCCGCCGGCAGGGACGCAACTACGTTGGGCTGTGCCCCTGGCACAACGACACCCGCCCGAGCATGCAGGTCAACCCGGAGCGGCAGACCTTCAAGTGCTGGCCCTGTGACATCGGCGGCGACGTCTTCAGCTTCGTAATGCGGATCGAGGGGCTCGAGTTCCGCGAGGCGCTCGAGATGCTCGCCGAGCGGGCGGGCATCACGCTCCAGACGACGGGCGTGCCGCGGGCCGCTCCCGGTGGGCCGGGCGACAAGAAGACCCTGCTCGCCGCCGCGGCGTGGGCGGAAGAGCAGTTCGCCGGGTGCCTGCGGTCCGACCCCCAGGCGGATCCGGCCCGCGCCTACCTGGCCGACCGCGGTGTCTTGCCGGCGACGATCGAGCGCTTCCGCCTCGGCTTCGCGCCCGACAAGTGGGACTGGCTGCTCGGCAAGAGCCGGTCGACCAACTTTTCGCCGGCCGTGCTGGAGCGGATCGGCCTGGTGCGCCCGCGGCAGCAGGGCGACGGGCACTACGACTTCTACCGCGGCCGCGTCATCTTTCCCATCCGCGATGTCCGCTCCCGGCCGATCGCCTTCGGCGGTCGGGTGCTGCCCCCCCGATTCAACCCGGGCGGCGCCGAGGGCGTCGGCGGCAAGTACATCAACTCGCCCGAGACGCCGCTCTTCTCCAAGAGCAACCAGCTCTACGCCCTCGACCTGGCGCGTGACGCCATTGCTAGCGAAGGGAAGATCGTGGTCACGGAGGGGTACACCGACGTGATCATGGCCCACCAGCACGGCGTGCGGAACGTCGTGGCGGTGCTTGGCACGGCCCTCGGCGAGAAGCACCTGCCGGTGGTCCGGCGGTTCACTGATAGCATCGTGCTGGTGCTCGACGGCGACGAGGCGGGGCAGCGCCGCACGAACGAGGTGCTCGAGCTGTTCGTCGCCAATCAGATCGATCTTCGGATTCTGGGGTTGCCCGCCGGCCTCGATCCGTGTGATTTTATAGCCTCGCCTAAGGAAGGGCACGCCGCCGGCCGCGGCCCCGAAGCGTTCCGCCGCTTAGTGAACCGGGCGCCGGACGCCCTCGAACACAAGTTGCAGACCGTGACCAACGGATTGGTTACCGCCAACGACACGCACGCCGCCTCGCGAGCGGTCGAGCTGCTGCTCGTCACGCTCGCAAAGGTCTCCACCGGCGTTGGCGCCGCGACCTCTCAGGCGCTGGTCCGCGAGCAGAGCCTGCTCGGCCGGCTCGCCCGGCGGTTCCAGTTGCCCGAAGAAGGCCTGCGTCAGCGCTTGGCGACGCTCCGCCGATCAGCCACCCGTGACACCGGCCCGACGCTGCCCCCCGCGGCATCCGAGTCGCACGGCAACGCGCCGCCCGAGGCGCACGAGCCAGAAGCCACGACGCGACTCACGGGGCTCACTCCGCTAGAGGTCGAGTCCCTCGAGTTGCTGCTAGAAGACGCCACGTCGGCCCGCCGTGTGCTGGAGACCGTGTCGCTCGACGACCTGACGTCGCCCGTTGCTCGGCGGCTGCACCAAGCGTGTGCGGACTGCTTCGCGCAGCGTGGCGTGATCGACCTCCACTGGCTCATGGACAACGGCGACGAGCGGGCCAAGAGCCTTCTCGTCGAGATCGACGAGGCCCGCCAAGACAAGGCGGGCAGCGACCTGACGAAACGTGTTGATGACCTCGCCGCAGCGGTTGCGCGGCGGCGTGACGAAGCCCATCGGCGTGGCGCCCTGGCGGCGCTGCGCGAGGGGCGCCTCGACAACCACCAGGAGGAAGTAACGCTCTCCGAGTTCTTCGCGAAGCTGAAGGATCGGCAGGCAGGTCCCCTTTCCACGGATGGCTAGGGTGTCTTGCCGATCCTGCTACGCCGTGCGTCCACGACGCGCGCAGCCGTTGGCCCCGCTTCCCAACGGCGCCGCCTAAGATCTAGGCGGGCGTGGCATCGTCACCTCACCCGTAGCGCACAGGAAGTGCGCGAGGAGTCGAATGATGACCCACCCGACCGCGACGACCGTCTTCCCAACGCCCAACTCACAAGCCCCCGAGCAAGGCCGCCCGCCCGCCCCTGCGGACCGCCTCCGCCTGGCGCCGGCTAGCATCGATTCCGACGCCGACGGTGGCCAAGCGCCCGAACCGGCGCCGCTGCCCGACCCCGGTCCGGAACTCAGAGCGCTCAAAGCCCTGGCCCGCCGCCAGGGGTTCCTGACCTACGACCAGGTCGGCCCCTTCCTGCCCGACGAGGCCGCCGGCGGTGAGCGGACCGAGCTGCTGATGGACACCCTCGACCGGCTCGGCGTCGAGCTCCGCGACGACCCCAACAAGCCCGCCGAGCGGATCGAGGAACCAGGCGCCGACTCGCCTTTATTGCAAGACCCCGCCTCGGGTTCATCGGGCGACCCGATCCGGATGTACCTGTCGCAGATGGCGGAGATCCCGCTCCTGTCACGCGACGGGGAAGTCTCGCTCGCCAAGAAGATCGAGCTCACCCGCAAGGCGTTCCGGCGCAACCTGCTCCGTTCGTTCTACGCGCTCGAGGCGACGGTCAAGACGCTCGAGCAGGTTCACAGCGGCGAGCTGCCCTTCGACCGCACGATTAAGGTGTCGCTGACCGAGAGGCTCACCAAGGAGCAGGTCCAGGCGCGGATGCCGCACAACCTGCCGACGCTCCGCGGGCTGATGGTCGCGCAGCGGGTCGACTTCGCAAAGCTGGTCGACAACCGCGTCGGGGTCGACGAGAAGGCGGCCGCCCGGAAGCGCTACCTCCGCCGGCGTGAGAAGATGCTCGTGCTGGTCGAGGAGCTCAGCCTGCGCTCCCGCCGCGTGACGCCACTGATCCGCGAGCTCGAGCAGTACGCCGAGCGGATGGAAGAAGTCCGAGCGGAGCTTGAGGAGCTGAAGTCGACCGGCGCCCCGACGGACAAGATCCACTCGGTCCGGGCGGAGCTAAGGCAGCTCATGCGGCGGACGCTCGAATCGCCGTCGAGCCTCCGCCGGCGGGCCGGCGAGCTGCGGGCGCAGTTCCGCGCGTTCGAGGGCGTCAAGCGCGAGCTCTCCAGCGGCAACCTCCGGCTGGTCGTCTCGATCGCCAAGAAGTACCGCAACCGCGGCCTCTCGTTCCTCGACCTGATCCAAGAGGGCAACACCGGCCTGATGCGGGCGGTCGACAAGTACGAGTACCGCCGCGGCTTCAAGTTCAGCACCTACGCCACGTGGTGGATCCGCCAAGCGATCACGCGGGCGATCGCCGACCAGGCCCGGACGATCCGCATCCCGGTGCACATGATCGACGTGCTCACCAAGCTCCGCAACACGGCCAAGCAACTCCAGCAAGAGCTGGGCCGCGAACCGACGACTGAGGAAACCGCCCGCGCGGCGGACGTGCCGCTCGAGGAGACCGAGCGGGTCTTGGACATCGGCCGCCACCCGGTGAGCCTCGACCGCCCCGTCGGCGACGGCGACGATTGCAGCTTTGGCGAGTTCGTCGAGGACCACTCGACCGAAAACCCCTACAAGCTGGCCAACAACGGCCTGCTGCGGGAGCGGATCGAGGAGCTCCTCAAGACGCTCACCTACCGCGAGCGGGAAATCATCCGCCTCCGCTACGGCCTGGCTGACGGCTACAGCTACACGCTCGAAGAGGTCGGTCGCATCTTTAAGGTAACACGCGAGCGTGTCCGCCAGATCGAGGCCAAGGCGGTCGGCAAGCTTCAAAACCCCGTCCGCAGCCAGATGCTGTCGAGCTTCGTCCCGAGCGCAAGCGAAGCGGCGTAGCCGCCGCCTCCGGGCAGCAAACCGTGCCGGGAAAACCCAAACGACGCGGCAGAGCCGTGGCCGATTCCGGTCGCGGCTCTGCCGCTGATCGCCTGAGCCGGTGGCACACGCGGGCGTGCCTTGCTACGGTCATGGGTAGGCCTATGCCGATCCCTTCTCCACCCCCTTCGAGAACCCGCATGTCAAAACGCCTCTCTGCCCGCATGTCACTCGCGCTGGCCTCGATTGTGTCCGTAGCGGCCGCGTGTTCGGCCGAGGACCGGCCCTACACGCCCAGCCCGGCAAACATCGAGGCGCGGGAACGGTTCCAGGACGCCGCCTTCGGCGTGTTTATCCACTGGGGCGTCTACAGCGTCCTCGGCGATGGCGAGTGGGTGATGCACAAGAAGAAGATGACCGTCGACGAATACCGCCCGCTCGCCGCACGCTTCAACCCAACCGGGTACGACCCGGCGGAGTGGGTCGCCCTCTTCAAGCGCGCCGGGGCGAAGTACATCACCATCACGTCCAAGCACCACGACGGCTTCGCGATGTGGGATTCGAAGCAGACCGACTGGGACATCGTCGACGCGACGCCCTACGGTAAAGACGTGCTGAAGATGCTGGCGGTTGAGTGCGAGCGGCAGGGGATGGACCTGTTCTTCTACCACTCGCACCTCGACTGGACGCACCCCGACTACTTCCCTCGGGGACGGACCGGGCGGCACTCTGGCCGGGCCGAGTCGGGCGAGTTCCCCCGCTACCTCGACTTCATGGACGCCCAGCTAGCGGAGCTCCTGAACGGTGACTACGGCCGGGTCTCTGGCATCTGGTTCGACGGCTGGTGGGATCAGAAGAAGCGCAACCGCGGGAAGAAGGAACTGGCGGAGGTCGACCCGAAGGCGACGTTCATCGACTGGCGGCTCGACCAGACCTACGGCCTCATCCACCGCCTGCAGCCGGCGTGCCTGATCGGCAACAACCACCACGTCGCGCCCTTCCCCGGCGAAGACTTTCAGATGTATGAGAGGGACCTCCCGGGCCAAAACACGACCGGCTTCTCGGCCGACGCGGAGATCGGCGAGCTGCCGCTGGAGAGCTGCGACACGATCAACAAATCGTGGGGTTACAAGAAGGACGACAAGGCGATCAAGTCGAAACGAGAACTTGTGCACTACCTGGTCCGCGCCGCGGGCCAGGGCGCCAACCTGTTGCTGAACGTCGGCCCCCGCCCTGACGGAACGATCCAGCCCGGGTTTGCTAAGCGGCTCACGCAGATGGGCGATTGGCTCGGCGTCAACGGCGAAACCATCTACGGAACCCGTTCCGGGCCGGTCACGCCGCAAGCGTGGGGCGTCTCGACCCGGCGGGGTGACCAAGCCTACCTGCACGTCCTCAAGGCGCCCGCCGCCGGCGATGACGGCTGGGTCACGCTGAGCGGGACCGCCGCGCTCGGCGGCGCTCCGATCCGGGCCTTCCCGTCTGGCGAGCCGGTGCCCGCTCGTCGGGATGGCGCCGGCGTGCTCGAACTCAAGTTGCCCGAAGCGGGCGGCGACGGTATCGACACCATCCTGTCGGTCAAGCTCGGCGAGTGATGGCTCGGGGGTTGGCAAGGATGGGCGGCCGAGCCATAACGCAAGCTCACCCTGAGCAACCCCCTATGTCCACCACCGCCGCAGCGCTCCGCGACCTGCACCACCTCCTCACGCTGCTCGCCGACCAACGCGGCCGGTTGGAGCGTGTACCGGCTGCGGTCCGCGCACGCAAAGCGGCGGTCGCCAAACTCGAGGCCGACCTCGCCGAGGCCCGCGAACGCGTCAGGGCGACCAAGCTAGCTTCCGACCGCAAGCAACTCGACTTGAAGTCGTCGGAGGAGCGGATCAGCGACTGGAACGGGCAGCTCAACACGGCCGCGAGCAACAAAGAGTACTCGACCCTCCAGGAGCAGATCGCGGCCGCCGAGATGGCGACGAGCGTCCTGTCGGACGAGATCCTGGAGATGCTCGAACGCGTCGACGAGCTCGAAGCGGCCGCCGGCAAAGCGGAGCAAGACTTGGAGACAGGTCGCGACGAACTCCGCAAGTTCGCCGGCGAGATCGAGGAGAAGGTCGGCGCGCTCAAGTCGGACATCGAGCGGCTCGAAGCGGAACTCGCGCAGGCGGCTAAGCGATTACCATCCGACTTTGTCGGCGAGTACAAGCGGCTGTCACAAGCCCGCGGCGCCGAAGGCATGGCGCCGTCGGAGGGGGGGGTGTGCGACGGCTGCGGGCAGAGCATCACGCTCAACATGCAAAACGAGCTTTCGCTGGGCGCCAAACCGGTGCTCTGCCAGTCGTGTGGGGCACTGCTCTATCCGGCTTAGCAGCCCTCCCGCCAAGCCGGCGGGATTGGATCGCTGCTGCTGCGGCCTTTACACGGCAATCACGGGCCGCCACAATTTGGGAAACAGCGGGGTTTCCGTTCACCGGGAGCCCTGCTTCTTTTTTTCGACCGCCCTTCAGTGGCCGAGTCGAAATCGACTGGTGCCCCGAACCGACCATGCGCCCCCGAACCGATGAGTGCTGCGATGAGTGACGCGATCCCTATGTCCCGCGTTGGGTACGACAAGCTGAAGGCGGAGCTGGACGAGATGGAGAACGTCCAGATGCCCGAGATCACTGAGAAGCTTGCCGAGGCCCGCGCCGAAGGCGACCTCAAGGAAAACGCCGAGTACCACGGCGCCCGTGAGGCTCAGGGGATGCTGCAGGCGAAGATCAACCTGCTCAAGAGCAAGCTCAGCAAGGCGACCATCGTCGACGTCTCGAAGCTGCCCAAGGACGAGGTCGTGTTCGGCTGCACCGTCAAGGTGAAGGACCTCGACTTCGGCGACACCGAGGAGTTCACGATGGTCGGCGCCGGCGAGGAGGACTTCGACGAGGGCCGCATCAACGTCGCCAGCCCGCTGGCCCAGGGGCTGGTCGGCAAGAAGGTCGGCGAGAAGGCGGAGATCGAGGTCCCGGCCGGCACGAACCGCTTCGAGATCCTCGAGATCCGGTTCGACGAAGCGTAGTCACGCGAGCCGGGTCGGCTCCAACCGCCCGTTCATCCCGCCGGGTCGTCCGCCGCCTGCGCGATCGCGGGCGGCGTGGCCTCGCTTGGTGACTCGAGAGCGGCCGTCGCTGAAGGCAACGCCCAAAACACGAGCAGGGCGAACGCGGCCACCGCCCCGAACTCTACGATGGCTTGCCGGCCGTACGCGGTTGCGTAAGCGCAGGGGATCACCACGAGGGTCAAAATCGTGGCGAACGCCAGGCCAAACACCACGGCGCCGGTGAGCGGCTGCCAGAACTCGGCGCCGCCGGAAACATTCAGCAGCAGCGGCAGCAGGCCGCCGATGGTGGTGACGGTCGTCAGCAGCACGGGTCGGAGCCGATTGACGCCCGCCTCGAGCAGCGCTTCGCGGACGGGCAGGCCGCGGGCGCGGGCCTGGTTGGTGAAGTCGACCAGCACGATCGCGTCGTTGACGACGATGCCGGTCAGGCTCACAAGACCGATGAAAGACGCCAGGCTGAACGGGAAGCCGGCGGCCCACATTCCCAGGACGACGCCGATGAACGAGAGCGGGACGGTGATCATCACGACGCCGCTCTGGCGGAAGCTGTTGAACTGCCAAACGAGGATCGCCGCGATCAGCACCACGGCGATAACCATGCTGGTGAGCAGGTAGCGGAAGTTCTTGTCGCGCTCGTCGTTCTCGCCGGTGAACTCCGCCTTGACGCCCTCGACCGGTGTCGCCGTGTTGCCGATAAACGCCTTCGAGAACCCTTCGAGGCTCTTCTCGGCGTCGGTGGTCGGCCGGAAGCCGAGGCCCGGCAGGATGTCATCGTTCAGGGCTTTGAAGACGTCGGATGGAGTGACCGGGTCAACGACGTCGCACTTGGCGATCACGGCTCGGCTGCGGTCGTAGCGGTTGACGCTGTAGAGCCCGACGCCGCGGTAAATATCCGCCTGCTCGCCGATCGCCGTCTTGCGGCCGTCGGGGGCGCGGATCATCAGCCGCTTGAGGTCCTCCGGGTGCCGGCGGTACTCGGGGGCCAGCTGGATGCGGATCGAGACGTCCTCGTCGTCCAGGGTGATCTGGATGCGGTTGTCGCCCGCGATGGCGGTCCGCACCGCCTGGGCGATCTGGTTGTTGTTCATGCCGAACAGCCCGACGACCTGCGGGAACGGCTTGATCACAAGTTCCGGGTTGTCATCGCGGTAGTCGGTACGCGGGTCCGTGGCGCCGCGGACGGCGGCCAGGCGAGCGGTGATCTGCTTGGCGATGCCGCCGAGTTGGTCGAGGTCGTCGCCGGTCAGCCGGACCGACACGTCGGCGCCGCCCGGCGGGCCGTCTTCGACCACCTCCACGGAGAACTTCATGCCGGGCAGCGGCCGGATGTTCTCCCGCAGGTACTGGATCACCTCTTCTTGGTGGACCTCTCGGTCCATCGGCGGGACGAGTTCGACTTGAACCTGGCCGAACTCCGGGCCGGTTGCCGGGTCGTCATCGACCCGCATCGACAGCCCACTCGCCGAGCCGACAGAAGTCACGTAGTGGACGAGCGCTCCGGTCTCGTCCCACCGCTCGAGCGGCTCGGTGATGACCCGCGCGGCGGCGAGGGTCTCGGCGCAGGTGTAGCCGAGCGGCAGCTCGTACTTGACGATGAATTGCCCCCGGTCGCTCGCGGGGAAGAACTTGAAGCCGAGTTCGGCGATGAGGACCTTCGCCCCCCAGCAGGCGACAACGCACCACAGCAGGACAAACACCCGGTGCGAGAGCGCAAAGCGGAGGGCGGCCGCGTAGGCACGCGTGAACGGGCCGACGTCGGGCCGGATCATCGCCTTCGCCGCGTGACCAGAGTCGTCGCTGGCGGGCGAAGCCTCCGCCGCCGCCAGGGCGGTGAACAGCTGCGACTCGTCCTTCTGGGGCTCACGCCGCGAGAAGCAGCGGGCGGCGATCGTGGGGATCAGGAAGTGGTCGACCAGGATCGAGCCGAGCAGCGCGACGCTCACCACCTTCGGCATGACGCTCATAAAGTCGCCCATGATGCCGGGCACGAGCAGCATCGGCAGGAACGCGGCGACGGTCGTCAGGTCCGCGGCGATGACCGGCAGGCCGACCTCGTGGATGCCGATCTTCGCGGCCTGGACGGGGTCTTCGCCCCGCTCGATGTGGCGGTGGATGTTCTCGGCGACGATGATCGCCCCGTCGACGACCATCCCCAGCACCAGGATAAAGGCGAAGACGACCATGTTCGACACCGGGACCCCGGTAGCGAAAAGGAAGACCAACGCGACCGCCATGCTGAACGGGATCGCGACGAGCACCAGCACCGAGACCCGCAGCCCCATCGTCCACGCAAGGATCACGAGGACGAGCATCGCCCCGAAGACGGCGCTCGAGCCGAGGACGCGGAACATCACCCAGATCTCTTCCGACGCGTCGCGCGTCGTCGAGAAGGTGAAGTCGGGGTACTGCTGGGCGAGTTGGGCGACCTTGCTCTTCACGCCCCGGGCGGCGCCGAGGGTGTTGATGTCCGCCTCTTTGTTGACGATCAGCACCGCCCCGGCGCCGCCGTCGAACTCCGAAAGCGTTACCACCTTGCGGTGCGTATCGATGACGTCGGCGATGTCCTCGATGCGGATCACCCGGCCCGACTGGCTTGAGACGATCGCCTCGCGGATGTCTTGGACGCCCCGCAGCTTGGTCTCGTTGCGGACGCTCCGCTCGTAGGCGCCGGTGGTGAACTCGCCGGCGGGGACCTCGGCGTGGAAGTCGGCGACCGCCTGCCGCACCTCGGCGAGCGTGATGCCGTACTCGATCATCAGGTCCGGGTTGACGTCGACATGGATCTCCCGCTCCTTGCCGCCGAAGAGCTGGATGTTCGAGACGCCCTCGACCTCCTTCAGCTCATCCTTGACGTCCTCAGCAAATTCCTTCAGCTCTCGCTCGTCTAAACCGACCGGCGGCGCGATGTTGACCAGCATCAGCGGTGCGCCCTCGAAGTCGACGTCATCGACCAGGGGCTGCACCTCGCGGCCTGCGGGCAACTCGTTGCGGACACGGTCAACGAGGTCTTTAACCTCGCGTCTGGCGTCGTCGGGCTCGACTCCGTCGAGGAACACGACCTGCGTCACCGACGAGCCGCGGAGGCTTGTTGAAACGAGGTAGTCGACGTCTTGAAGGCTGGTAAGCGCGTCTTCGATCTTGCGCGCGATCTCGTTCTCCGACTCGCTCGGCTGCGCGTCGGGGTACGGGATGGCGACCAGCACAACCGCCTTGGTGATGGCCGGCGACCGCTGCACGGGCGTAAAGATCGCCGCGTAGGCCGCGAACAGCAGCACCAGCGTAGTGGCCACGAGCACTACCCGCGGGTGGTCGATCGCCGAATCGCTCAATTTCTTCAGCACGCGGGCCTCGCTCTGCTAGTTTCGCCCCGCCGGCTCGGCGGCCGGAGGCCGGCGGGCGGTCAGCGCCGCCCCGCCGCTGGGCAGGGCTTCCGGGTTCGAGACGCGCACCAGTTGGCCGCCGCCGAGTCGCTGCTGCCCGCGGACAACGATCGGTCCAAGGTCCACGGCCGCCGCCGGGACCAGCACCCGGTCCCCCTGGTCGATCCACTGAGTGAGCGACACGCGTTCGGCCCGTTGGAGCTCGGTCTGGCCGACTTCCCAGAACATCGACTGCACGGCGGCAAGCTCGGGCCGGAGGTGGAACAAGTACGCTTCGCGGCCACGGAAGATGACCGCCTCTTCCGGCACCTGGTAGGCGAGCAGCCGATCGACCACGATCTCGGCGGTCGCCACCATGCCGGGGCGGAGCAAGCCATCGGCGTTCGGTATGCGGACCTCGACCTCAAACAAACCGGTCCGCTCATCGGCGAGCTGGGCGATGCGGTACACTTCGGCACGGATCGGCGGCCAAGGCTTGCCGTACAGGTCGCGGCCCTCTAACTGGACGTGGGCGCGGAACACCGCCGACTCGGGGTCGGCGGCCCCGCCACGTGCTTTGGTTCGCCTCACGGCACGCGCACGGGCTTCGAGTTCGCGGACGCGGGCTTCCGGCACGTCGACTTTCAGCAGCACGTCCTCGTTTTGAACTACTTCGAAGATGATGGCGTGAGGGTTAACGGACTCGCCCGCTTCGACCATCCGCCGAGCGATCCGCCCCTTGACGGGCGAAACGAGGACGGCGTCCTCGAGATTCTTCGAAGCGACCTCACGCTGCGCTTTAGCCAGGGCGAGGCTCGTCAGGAACTCTTGGTACTCGGCGTCGGTGATCGCTTGCCGGCCGCCTCGGTCGCGGAGGTTGCGGGCCCGTGCGAGGTCGGACGTCGCCTGCTCCTCCTGCGCAACCGCCTCGGCCCGACGGGCGCGGAGGATCCGATCGTCGAGCCGAGCGAGCAGTTGGCCCGCCGCAACGGGGGCGCCGTCGTCGAGTGGGTTGCCCTGAGAGTCGGCGCCGAGCTCTAAGACCCGGCCGCCGATCTCGAACCCGAGCGAGTACTCCTCCCAGGCCCGGATCTTGCCGCTGTACTTGATGGTGTAGTCAGCGATTCCGGGCCGGAGCGTGGCGATGCGCACAGCCGGCTTGGGCGCCGCGGCGGGCGGTGGTGGCGTCGTGCCCGCTTTGCCCGCCGACTTGACCGCGATGTCCTTCTGGCTCACCCACCACATGACGGCGCAAGCGGCGACAGTGATCGCCGTCAGGCCGAAGTAGCGGGCGGCTTTTGCCGCGGCGTTTTGCATGGCGGACAGGCCGCGCGATGGTGGGCTGGGGACGTGGGTGATAAGCTAATTAGACTAGGCGAGCCGCTACGCGGAGGCAACCGCGACCGATCGACACACAGCAGCCGAGCCTTGGCCTGCCGCGTTTTGCCCGACTGCCGATCGGCCCGTCGCCAAACAGCACCTCGGCAATCGGCCCCTCGGCAGCCGGCCCGTCAGCGGGTGGTCCACACCGCCGCGAACGTGACGAACAGACTAAACAGGTTGAACGCCGCGTGGGCGACGAAACACGGCACGATTCGGTGCGTCCGCTGGTAGACGTAGCCCAGCAACACCGCCAGCACCAGCAGGGGCGCGGGGAGCGCATAGACGTCGAGGTGGGCGAGCGCAAACAGCGTTGCGCTGCCAAGTATCGGCGCCCAGCCGTGCGGCAGGCCGGTAAAGGAGGCGAGCGACCGGCGTTGTGTGTCGTCGACACTCTCCGCAGCGGGCCAAACGGGGGCCCCAACTCCCCGGCCCTCCGTCGGGCGGGTTGCCTGCAAGTCTGGGTCGGCGCCGACGGTGTCGGCGTCGCGAGCCATGTCGCTGGGCCGAGCGGTGGCTCCCCAGGCGAGGGCTCCGTCTTCAACCTTCTCGAGCCAACCCTGAAACAGCAGCCGGAACAGGAACTCCTCGAACAACGGCATGGCGAACCCGGCGAGCAGCACCGCGGCGAGCAGCCCGGCCAAGCTCGGGTTGGAGGCCAAGGCGTCGAGCGTCGGGTGGGCCTCTTCGGTCGACTGTACGAGCCGGGTCAATTGGAAGACGAAGTAAACCGGCGCCAGCGAGAGCAGCGCTACCAGCAGCCCCAGCCGCGTGTCTTTGCCCGCTTGGTCCCACGAGGTCGGCAGCCCCAGGTCACGCAGCAGGGCGCCGCCGGAAACGATCATCGCGGCGCCAAAACCGATCAACGCGAGGACGAACAGGGTGTTGCCCGCGGCATCCAGCAGCGACTCGCCGGGCGACGGCGGCGTCGGCGGCGTATCGGCGACTTGCGGCGTTGCCGTCGACGCGGCCACGGCCAACGCCACGAACAGCACCGCGATCATCCCTGCCGCGCCGTTCCACGGCACGCGCAGCCGCGGCTCGTAGGCTAACAGTTCTTTCCCCGGCGTTCGGCGCACCAGAACGGCGACCCAAGCGCCGACGCTCGCGACGGCGGCAACCGCGATCGTCCAGTCGCCGGTGGTCATAGACGGGCCATCCTAGCCGCGGCCGAGGCGTAGCCCCAGCCGGAGTAAACGGTTAGCGCGACCGCCGCCCACAGGACGACTTGGTTCGCGCGGGCGAGGGCCCCGTCGGGTTCGCCCCGCATGAGAACGACGAGGGCGCCAAGGATCGCGGCGCATTGGAACACCATCTTTCCCTTGCCGGCCCACTTGGCGGAGAAGTCGCCGCCTGCTTGCTCGACGAAGCTACGCAGGGCCGTCACGAGCAGCTCTCGCGCCATCACGACCACCGCCATCCACGGGGCCACGCCCGACGCTGGGATCGCCGCCAGGTAGATGAACGTGCCGCAGACGAGCAGCTTGTCGGCGAAGGGGTCGAGGATCCGCCCGAGTTGGGTGATCTGGTTGAACCGGCGGGCCCAGTAGCCGTCAAGCCAGTCGGTGATCGCCGCCAAGACAAACAGCGTAAGGCCGGCCGCGTAGGCCTCGAGCGACAGCGCGACGAAGCAAGCCACCGCCAGCAGCAGCCGCGCCGCCGAGAGCCGGTTCGGGACGTTCCAAACCGAGCCAGCGGGGAGCGGGTTGGAGGCTGTGGCGGACAAGTCGGGCGGGGCTGGTGGGTGTGGGGGCGTCGGCGTCCGTTGGTAGCCTAGTGTAGTCAACCGCGTTCAACGCGGCTCACCGACCGCGGCGGCGATCAGGTCGTAGTCGCTGCGGGCGACGATCTCACTCGGCACAAACGCCCCGGGGGGCAGGTTTTCGCCAGTCACGTAGACAGCGCAGTCCACGTCGGGCGCATCGCACACGGTCCGCCCCATCGCGACGCCGGGCTGGTCGCCGGCGGGGCCGTCAATGAGCACGTCAACCGCGCGGCCAACCTGGGCGTCGCCCCACGCGAAGGCGACCTGCTGTTGGACCCGCATCAGCTCGTCCCGGCGGGCGTTTTTCACTTCCTCGGGGAGGTGGTTCGGAAGACGCGCGGCGGGCGTGTCCGGCTCCAGCGAGTAGGTAAACACGCCGAGCCGTTCGAACTTCTGCTCCGCTACAAACTCGGCCAGCTCAGCGAACTCTTTGTCGGTCTCGCCGGGGAATCCGGTGATTAGGGTCGTCCGCATCGTCAGCCCCGCGATCTGATCCCGCAGCTTTCCGAGCAGCTCGATCGTCGCGCCGCGTGGCACGCGCCGTTGCATCCGTTTGAGCATCCGGTCGTTGATATGCTGCAGCGGCATGTCGAGGTACGGCACGATCTTCTCCGAGCCGGCGATCGTCGCGATCAGCTCGTCGGTGAAGTACATCGGGTAGAGGTACATCAGCCGCACCCACTCCAGCCCCTCGACGCCTTCGAGCTCGCGTAGCAGCTCGACCAGGCGGGGCTCGCCGTACAGGTCCATGCCGTAGTAGGTGGTGTCTTGGGCGACGACGACTAACTCGCGTACGCCGTCATCGGCGAGCTGCCGAGCCTCGGCGACGACCTCCTCGATTGGCTTCGTGGCGTGCTTGCCCCGCATCTTGGGGATCGCACAGAAAGTGCACAGGCGGTCGCAGCCTTCGCTGATCTTGAGGTAGGCGAAGTGCCGCGGCGTGATCCGCATCCGGTCGCGGTCGTTCAGCGGCCGGGCCGGCGCCGGCTGGAAGACAAGCCGCTGCTCCTCGAGCCCGCCGATCAGCCGGTCGGCGACCTTGGTCACCTCGTCGCGCCCAAAGACGCCGACTAAGTGGTCAATCCCCGGCCGCTCGGCGAGCAAAGCCTGCTGCTGCCGCTCCGCAAGGCAGCCCGAGACGATCACGCCCCGCAAGTCGCCGGCCGCCTTGAGGGCCAGCATCTCGTCGATCGCCGCGAACGACTCCGTGCGGGCCGCCTCGATGAATCCGCACGTGTTGACAACCGCGAAGTCGGCATCCGTCGGCTCGGGCGTGAGCTCGTAGCCCTCGAGCTGTAGCAGCCCCAGCATTCGTTCGCTGTCGACTGTGTTCTTTGGGCAGCCGAGGCTGATGAACGAGTAGCGGCCCTTGGGCCCCTTCGCTTGTTCGAGGTCGGTGGTGAATTTGGCGTCCAACGGGGGCGTTCGTCTTTGCGGTCGGCGGGGCGGAAAGCGGAAAGCGGAAAGCGTTTGCCTACGACAGGTCGAAGCCGGACGACCAAGCCTCGTATTGTTGCCGCGGTGGCGTCGGTCTGGCAACCGGCGGAGGCGTCGGGGTCCGCGTCAGGCAGGTCTCGGCGAAAGCGCTTGCATCGAGGAGCCGAGCGAATAGTATACCCATGTACACATTCTCGGCGCCGCCGCGAAGACGCCGCATAATCCCACAAAGGTTCCATCATGGCGCCAGAACTAACCGCCGAGGAGCTCGGCGCCGCGATGGACGGCTGCGTCGCCGAGGTGCTGTGGGAAGTCGCTTGCGACGCCCCGCCGGTAGACGCGTTCGCCGTGGCTTACGCCCTGGGGGTGGTCGTGGCCGAAGACGCCAACCAGGCCAGCCGCGCCCGCTACGCGCGGTGGGCGGACACCAACTCCAGCGGCGACACGCGGGTGATCCTCGTCCGACCGGAAGACCGGCCCGAGCGTCGGCAGTGGGCCGTCGCGCACGAGATCGGCGAACTCACCGCCCACCGCGTCTTCTACCGGTTAGGCGTGCTGCCAACCGACGTTGCGCCGACGGACCGCGAGTCGATCGCCAACGGCCTGGCCAGCCGGCTGCTGCTGCCGACCGCGTGGCTCCGCCGCGACGGGGCCGAACTCGACTGGGACCTGCTCGACCTGAAACAGGTTTACGCCACGGCCAGCCACGAACTGATAGCCCGGCGGTGGCTCGAGGCGTGCCGCATGCCCGTTGTGGTCACGGTGATGGACCACGCCGAGGTGAGCTGGCGGCGGACGAACTTTGCGGGGGTAAGGCCGCCTCTGTTCTTGGCGGAACGCGAGGCTTGGCGGGAGTGCCACGAGTCGGGGCTCGCCGTCGAGTTTGCGTCGCGGCAGGCGTCCGTCGAACGCGCCCGCTGCTGGCCCGTGCACGAACCGGCGTGGCGCCGCGAGGTTTTGTTGACCGAACTGCCCGAAGTTGACGGTTGGGACCTGTGAGCGACTGGTGAAGACGACGCGTTAGATGCCCCCTCGGGATGGGGCGTTTCCCGCCGGGCGCCCCGGGATCCCGTTGGTCGCCCTCGGTTCGTTAGCGGCGCAACGATCAATAAGATCGCCAGGCGAAGAGAGGCGTAGCACCCCCCCTATGAACACTCGCTTGTAGTCAACAGGGTTCTCGGGGGTTCCCTTCCTCTATCCGAGCGTCCCCGCGTGGTTGGCGGGTAGCCCCTGTGGGTTTTTCGAAGTGGGGGGAGCTGCCCTATCCGTTGACGAGCCTCGCGGCCCCAGGCTGCTTCGAGCTCGCTCCCCCGCCGGATTCCGAGGTCCGTTTTGGCTTTCAGCTTGCCTTCGTTGGGTCGGCGGCCTGCTCTTGTCGAGCCTGAGCCGAGGCCGCCGCGTCCTCACGCGGTTGATGGAACAACCACCGGACCCAGCGGTTGGCGACCGCCGCGATCGCCACGTTCTTCGGCTTGCCCCGCTTGATCAGGTCGTGCCCCG
>JBCCZD010000021.1:0-25790 GCA_039188275.1 Planctomycetota bacterium | reverse complement strand
GACACGGTCGTCATCTGGATGGGCGAGTTCGGCCGCACGCCGCGGATCAACGCCAACGCCGGCCGCGACCACTACGCCCGCGCGTGGAGCGCCGTGGTCGGTGGCGGTAAGCTGAACGGCGGCCTAGCGGTCGGCGAGACCAACTCCGACGGCACACGCGTCGAGACCGAGCCCTACTCGTCCGAGGACCTGATGGCCACGGTCTGCCACGCGATGGGCATCTCCCTGCAAACGACCTTCACCAGCAACAACGGCCGCCCCATGAAGATCGCCGGCGGCGGCAAGCTCATCACCGAGCTCACGGCGTAAGCCGGGGGTTTGCGGCTCGTGGCTTCGGCCCGGCTACTTTATTCAGCTCGTGGCTTACGCCCTTTTGTGCAGGTGGCGAGAACGAACGGCCCTAGTCGGGCGAAACAACCGCCGCTCGCAGACCAAGAACCACGAGCCACCAAGTGAACAACCCCGCCGAGCACCTTGTTATGCTCACAACGGTGCCGAGCGGCGTCGAGGCGGCGATCATCGTCGCGGCGCTCCGCGAGGCGGGGATCGAGGCGGCCTCGACCGGCGACTTCACCAGCAATAGCCGCATCCCGACCGGGGCGTGGGTCAAAGTAATGGTGACCGAACCCGACCTGCCGCTCGCGCAGAACACGCTCGCCAAACTACGCGAGCAGAACGCCGAGGTCGATTGGGAGAAGATCGACGTTGGCGAACCGGGCAGCGCCTCGGGCGGCTGACCCGCCGAGCGGCGCCACGCCCTCAGCCAGCCCTCCGATTGGTTTCGGCTGGGGTTGGCGGAGCCGCTTCGCCCGCTAGCTGTTCGGTCGCCGGTTTCTCGATGACTGGTTTCTCGATGACTGGGGCCTGCCACGGGTGGGCGGCAAGCGAGAGCTCGTAGATGTCCGCCGCGTTAAACCGCGACCGATGCGGCTGCTTAGACGCGTAGCCCCGCGGTTTGCCGACCAATGGAACCGTTTCGGCGGCGGCGGCCGGCACGGTCGCGACCCGCATCGCCCGGTCGACGGACAGCCGCCCCTCGGCGATCTCTAGAATCGTCGCGGCGTTGATCGACGGGCATCGTCGGTGCGTGGGGCGGCCGGCAGCGGGGCGAATCGGCTTGGCGTTCTCGGCTGGCATCTCTCGGTCTTTCTCTTCCGGGACCCACTGCTTGCCTGACGCGACTCCGCGGCTTGCGGCCCGCGTCGAGGGGCCGCCGCGTTGCTGAGGGCCGCGCGCCGAGTCATAATCGGCTGCCTGGGTGTTGCGACTCCACACCCGCTCGCGTCGCCATGGCATCCCGCCGATCCCTCATTGTTTCACCGCCCTCCTGGCGGCGTGGACGCCGTTGCTAGCTTAGTGGCGCTGGCCCGGACCACTCCGCTGGGGCGACCGGCGGCATAGCGACCGGACAAGATCAAACCAATAACCTCTGAGACGGCAATCATGAAGAACGCTTGGCGCCTGTTGCTAGTCCCCGCCGCGACCCTGCTGCCGACCGGCGAAGCCGCCGCGCAAGAGTACGTGGCCGGCATCGCTTGGCAGGAGCCGTCGGTCGTCACGCCGGGCGCCGACAACCGGCTGGCGCCTTCGGACGCCACCGTGCTGTTCGACGGCAGCGACGCCTCGGCGTGGGCGAACGGGGAGCGCTGGAAGGTCGAAGACGGCGCACTTGTCGTCGGCCGGGGCGCGATTAGAACGAAGCAAGAGTTTGGCGACTGCCAGCTGCACATCGAGTGGTCGGCGCCGCTGCCCGCCAGGGGCCAGAGCCAGGGGCGTGGCAACAGCGGCGTCTTCTTCTGAGCCCTGCAGGGCGTCCCCAAGGGCTTCGCTGGCTACGAGGTCCAGGTTCTCGACTCGTACGAGAACAAAACGTATTTCGACGGCCAAGCCGCCGCGGTTTACAAGCAGACGCCGCCGATGGTCAACGCGATGCGCCCGCCCGGCGAGTGGAATACTTACGACATCTTCTTCAACGCGCCGCGCTTCGACGAAGAGGGCGGCCTCGTATCGCCCGCCGTGCTGACGGTCCTCCACAACGGCGTTCTGGTGATCAACCACTTTGAGCTGCAAGGCGACACGGCCTTCAACCGCCCGCCCCGCTACGTGCCGCACGCGCCGCGGGGGCCGATCATGCTGCAGGACCACGGCAACCCGGTGCGGTTCCGCAACATCTGGGTCCGGGAGATCTCGATGCCGGTCGGCGAACAGGTCGAGCCGCCCTACCGGAAAGTGCGAGGCAAGAAGAAACCCTGGCGGCAGGGGTAGAGCCGCCTGAGGTGGTGCGTCGCGGTGCGGCGCTGGCGGCGTCCCCCCGCCGCGGCACGCCGATGGCCTTCCCGCCTAGCTCACAGGCGACGCCGTTGACGACGGCACCCAGGCTCGCACCGCTTGGCGCCGCGCGGGCCTCTTCGAGGTCTCACGGAGCGCTTAGCCGCGAACCGCGTGTGGCCTCGCACACGGCGCCCCGTCGTGGCCGCCGCTCCCGGGGAGTCTCCTATTGGGGTTCGCCGGTGACTTCGCCGCGCGACGTAGGCGTTGTCCATTCCGCGAACGTTGGCGGAGCGATTAAGATAGGGGCGTAGCGGCCGGCTTCCGCGGCAACCACCCGCGGCGGAGAGCCACCGCTTCGCTTCCAGTTTTCTTTCTTGGTCCGGCGACCCGAGCAGGGCCGTGGCGGGCGAGGCGAAATGAGCGACCCCACAAGCGTCGAACTCGAATTCGACTGCCCTCTGTGCAGCGGGGCGTTTGAGGTCGAGAGCCGCTGGTTGGGGCACGAGATTGCGTGCCCCCACTGCGGGGGCGTCGTGACGCTCGCCGGTGACGCGCCCGCCGATCCGCCGGACCCCGAGCCGGCGCCGGCGGGCGATCCGCCGCACGACGCGTTGCCCGGCGAAGGGTTGCCAACGGAGGTCCCGCTCGCCGACGGGCCGGCAAGCGGGCCGGCGCCGAACCCGCTCGCGGGTATCGCCGCGTCTGCCGAGCTGCCGACTCGTGAGAGGCCGCGGAAGAAGCCGGGGGACAAAAAACCGCAGGCGGAGCCCAACCGGGACCGGGCGACGATGCCTAGCGGCGCCGAGCCCGCGGCGCCGCCGGTTACCGCGGCGCCGCCGGTACCCATCAAGTCGGGGCCGAGCAAGCTGACACCGGAAGAGCGTGCGGCGCTCAAGCGGCGGATCAACATGACGATTGCCTTTGCCGGCGCCGTGCTGCTGGTCGCGACGTTTCTGCTGCTGTCATGGCTGGCGCAGGGGTAGGTCTCGGCGGATGCCGCCGCGGAGCTATTCGTTGTCGCTGGTTTCGTTGTCGCTCATTTCCTCTTCGCCGGGCAGCCGCCACGGCCGCAGCCCCACGCCCGCCAGCGGGGAGTCGTCCCGCGCGAAGAAGAGCACGTGCTGCCAGGGCAGCCCGTCGTACTGGCCCACCAGCTTGTAGCCGTTCGCCAGGTACTCCTTGACGCACTGCCGCTGCGTCATCTTGTGCAGCGGCTTGATCGGCACCCCGGGGTCTTCTGCGCGGAACTCGACCAGCGCGACGCGGCCGCGTGGCGCCAGGCTCTCGCGCATCTTCGTGAGCATCCGTGCGGGGTGGGAGAACTCGTGATAGACGTCGACCAGCAGGATCAAGTCGATCTTGCCGGCGGGCAGCTTCGGGTCGGCGAGGCCGCCGAGCGTTGGGCGGAGGTTGGTGACCCGCCGCGCCTCGGCCCGCTCGGCCAGCATCTCGAGCATCTCCGGCTGGATGTCGACCGCCCACACCTCGCCGGTCGGCCCCACCCGCCCGGCGAGCTTGAGGGTGTAGAAGCCGTTGCCGCAGCCCAGGTCGCACACCGTCTGCCCCCGCTCGAGGCCGAGCGACGCCATCAGCTTGGCGGGCTCTTCTTCACGCTCGCGTGCGTCGCGCACCAGCCAGGGCGCCCCCAGGAAGTGCATCGTGCGGGCGATGCGTCGGCCTAGGTACGCGTCCTGCGCCGGCGGCAGTTCGGCCTCTCCGGCCCGCGAGGCGGCGGGGAGCAAGAGCAGCGCGGCTAGCAGGCTTGGGTAAAGCCGCAAGTTCCTGGTCGGGGCGGGCATGAGAACCTTTCGGTGAAGGAGGGGACTCTGTTATTCTCCGGGGCCGCCCGCGACGCAAGCCGCGTCGAGGGCGCTCCCCCCTGCCGAACCCCGCCGAGCACGACACGTATGCCCCCGAGCAAGCCGAGCAAGCACGCCGCGGCGCCGCCTGCCCCTCCGACCGCGGCGGGCGGCCAACCTACGGGCGGCCAACCTACGGGCGACAGGGCCAACACGCTGCTTGCCCCGCGGTTCTTGTTCCGCTTCGCGGTCCCGCTGAGACGCAAGTCGCCGATCTGGTCCAAGCGGGGGGTGACGCTCGACGAGGGGTATCGGCTGCCGGACCTAGCGGCGCTCGACGCGGGCACGCCGTCCGCCGAGCCGCGGATGGCCGATGTCCGCATGGCGTGGGACTTCGACGGGCTTACGCTGATCGTCAAGGTCGAGGGGAAGCAGACGCCCGTATGGTGCCGGGACTCGCGGTTGGAAGACAGCGACGGCTTGCAGGTTTGGATCGACACCCGGGCGACGCACAACATCCACCGCGCGAGCAAGTTTTGCCACCGCTTCGTCTTCCTGCCCGCCGGCGCCGGCCGCGGCGCGGCGGAGCCCGTGGCCGACCAGCTCTTGATCAACCGGGCAAGGGAAAACGCGCAGCCGGTCCGCCCCCGCCAGCTGCAGGTCGCCAGCAAGGTGAAAGCGGACGCCTACGCGATGGCGGCCCACATCCCCGCGTCCGCGCTCGACGGCTACGACCCGACGCAGTACCAGTCCCTCGGCTTCCACTATCAGCTGATCGACCGCGAGCGCGGCGTTCAGACTTTTGCCAACGGCATGGAGTTCCCCGTCGACGAAGACCCCAGTTGCTGGGCGACGCTTGAGCTCCAGCCCTAGCTTCTGCGGACCATGAAAAAGCCCCGCCGGCGGCACGCCGGCGGGGCTTGATCGCTTCTGGAACCAGTCGGAGCGTCGGCCTCAGGCGTCAGCTTCGTCATCGTGGCCGGCGTGGTCATGATCGTGGTCAGCCCCTTCCTTGCAGCACTTGCCATCCTTGCCACAGCACTTTGGTTCCTCGGGCTCTTCGAGGCTAACGGCGAGCGTGCTGTCGCCCTCCTTGCAGCACTTGCCGTCCTTGCCGCAGCACTTTGGTTCTTCGGGCTCTTCGAGGCTAACGGCGTGTGTGTGGTCGCCCTCTTTGCAGCACTTGCCGTCCTTGCCGCAGCACTTTGGTTCCTCGGGCTCAGCGCCTTCGGCGCTCACCAGGTTGAGGTCGTTATCGGTCGCACCGCACGCGGGCGACCCCGAGGCGGCGCCGCAGCTACAGGTTCCGGCGCCCGCGGGGCAGCCAGACTCGGCGCCCTGGACGCTGCCGAGGTCGCCGCTTTGATCAAACGAGGCGTTCGTCAGGTCAACGGGGGCGCCCGTGGCGTCGACGACCGGTTCGGTTCGGCTACAGCCGACCGCAACAAGTGCGGCAAGGCCGAGTGTGATGGCGAGGGGTCTCATCGCTTATTCTCCGAGGCTTGAGGGTGGCGCCGCTTGCCGGCGTTTGGCCATGTGGCCGCCCGGGCGCGACGGATAGTATGACATTGGCAAAGCTGGGAGCCAGCCCATTTTAGACCACTTTGTCCTGGGTGTGATGCGGCACACCCCGGCTTACCCTGCCGTGCAGGTAGGCGTCGCCTTCGACCGACTCGACCGCAAGGCCCGAAACCGCGATGGCCCCCGCCATGGCTTCGACGCCGGCGCCGGCGATGGGCGAGGGAGACGGTTGACCGCCGACCAGCTTGGGGCCGACGAAAACATGCACCTCGTCGACCTGCCCGGCGTCGAGGGCGGCGCCCAGCACGCCGGCTCCGCCCTCGACCAGCACGTTGGTCATCCGCCGCCGCCCGAGTTCGTCCATCACCGCGGCAAACCGATCGGGATTTCCTTCGGCCTGCACCGTGGCGACTTCGGCGCCCGCCTCCTCCGCCCATGCCAGGCTTGCCGCCTCGGCGGGTTCGCCCGCGATGATGAGCACCGGGGCTTGTTCGATGGTCTTCAGGAGCCGGCAATCGCGCGGCGGCGTCCCCAGCACGACGCGGGTCGCCAACCGGGCGCCGGCCGGCCGAGCGGTGAGCAGCGGGTCGTCGACAATCACGGTGCGCCGGCCGGCGAGAACCGCGTCGACCCGGCCCCGCAGGCCGTGAACGATCCGCCGGGACGCCTCGTTGCTGATCCACTGGCTGCTGCCGGTGCGCGTGGCGATCTTGCCGTCGAGGGTCATCGCCCACTTGGCGATCACCCAGGGGCGGCCCGCGGTGGTGAGTTTGAGGTAAGGGGCCATCAGGTTGGTGGCCGCCTCGGCGCCGACGCCTAGGTCGACCGAAACGCCGGCCGCGCGGAGCTCGGCGATGCCGCCGCCGTCGACCTTTGGGAACGGGTCACGCTTGGCGACAACGACCCGCGCGACACCCGCGTCGATCAGCGCCTTCGAGCAAGGGGGCGTCTTTCCGGTGTGGCAGCAGGGCTCCAGCGTCACGTAGGCGGTGGCGCCCGCCGCGGGCGTGGAGGCTGCGCGGAGTGCGCTCACCTCGGCGTGGCCGTCGCCGAAGCGTTCGTGCCAGCCCTCGCCGATCACCCGTTCGCCTAGGGCGAGCACGCACCCGACCATCGGGTTGGGCTCGACGCGGCCCTCGCCCCGCTTGGCGAGCTCCAGCGCCCGCTGCATGTGGCGTTCGTCGATCGCTTGCTGGTTCATGGCGCCGGTCGTTGTTGCGCCGCTTGGCCACTTCGCCGGATCAAGACGGCGTCCAGAGCTTGCCCCCGCCGCCACCGGACTCGCCTTGGGGCGTCCAGATCTTGCCGGCCCCGGCCGCGGCGGGCTCGGCGCCGGGCGCCGGGGCCAGGCCGGGCATCGGCGGCGCGGGGTCGGCGGCCGCTCCGGCGGGGACCGCGTCGGGCGTTGCGCCGAGCGCGTAGAGCAACTGATAAAGCTGCTCGGCGACGCCGGGCTCTTCGATGTGTTCGGCCCGCAGGTGCTGCAACAGACGGTTCGCTTCCTCCGGCGCCCCTTCGACAACGTGCAGCTCGAGTTCGAGCAGGTCCCAGATGGCGTTCGACTCGCTCGCCGCGTCGCTCGCGGCGCGGGCCTCTTCTACCAAGGCGAGCGCCGTGGGCGTGTCGTCTTCCTGGCCGATCAGCCGTTGGTACGCTTCGCGCGGCGGCAGCCGCTCCGCCAGGCTAGGCCGCCGGACCGCCTCGCGTGCGGTGTGGGCGACCGCCGCGGCGGCGCCGGCCATCATCGCCCGACGGTAGAGCTGCACGAGTTGCTCGTCGTCGACCGCTTCGATCTTGAGGCGGGGAACACGCCCCAGCGGCAGCTGCTCAACGTCCTCGACCGCCGGGTCGATCGGCGCCGGCGCGGGCAGGCCGAGCAGGCCGCGCAGCTCGGCGAACGCGTCGGCGTAGCGGTGGTTGTTGGTCCCCTGCTCGAGCAACAGCACCGCCGCGGCGAGCGGCACCCTTAGCGACGGGTCGGCGGCCGCCTCGCGGGGCGACTTGCCACCAAGGGACCGGCGGGGCGTCTCGGGCCACTGGTTCAGGATCGCGTCGCGGCGTTGCTCGCCCAACAGCTTCCGGCGGTGCGCCGGCGGCGTATCGGGCGGGAAGTGCCACCGCCAGCTGAGCGCCTGCTCCGCCGCGTCCGATTCGCCGACGCGCGTCTCCGCTTCGGCCTCGCCGAGTGACCCGTCGGCCGCTTCCGCTAGCAGCGACGTGTATTTCTCGAAGTCGTTGTTCTTGTCGATCACCAGCTCAAGCCGTTCAGCGCGATCCGTCTGCCGACCGTAGTGCGACAGGAAACCGACGATGCTGGGCACCTCGTCCCGCGTGATCGCATCGCCCTCGTCTTTCCAACCCGACGCGGGAAGCGGCTTGTCGAGCAGCAGATAAGCGCTTCGGGGCGGCGGGCCGTCCGCCTCGGCGAACTCCTCTGGGTTCACCTCGTACTTCGCGACGCGTTGGTCGGACGCGAGCCGATCGACCAGCTTTTCTTCGTCCGCGATGGGGTACGCGATCCGCACGACATCGATCGGCTCGTCCTTCATCGCCGGGTCGAGCAGCTGCGCGATCGCCTCGGCCTCGACGGCGTCTTCCTCCGGCACGTCACCGGCGGCGAAGGCGTGCAGCCCGGTGACAAACCGGCCGGTCTCGCCCAGCCAGCCGTACAGCAGCCCGCGGTTGTAGGCGAAGGTAGGCTCGTCCGGGTACGAGCCGCACAACGCGTCAAACGCCTGCGCCGCCGGCAGCCAGCGGCCGGAGCCGGCGTACCACTGCGCCCGGTCGTGGTCGGTCTGGCCCGGGTGCCCCTCGGGCGCGGGGTGCAGATACAGGTGGTCGCGGAGCGGCAGCGGCAGCCCGGCGACCTGGTTGAGCCGCATCAGCAGTTGCAGCGCCCGCGTGTCTTGCTGACCGGAGACCCCCTGGTACAGCCACAGGTGCGCCCGCGCGGCAACCACGTTGCCCTCGACCAGCAACGCCTGCCCGACCGAGCCGATCGCCTCGAGGACGCGTCGGGGCATGTCGGTTTCAACCAGCGCGATCGCCTGCTGCAGCGGCACCACCGCCGCCCGCCCGCCGTCGCGGGCCGCCAGCAGTATCGCGTGCTGCGCGTGCGCGGTCGGGCTCTTTGGCGCGGCTTTCAGGAA
The DNA here is from genome assembly GCA_039188275.1 of Planctomycetota bacterium. GTDB lineage: Bacteria > Planctomycetota > Planctomycetia > Pirellulales > Lacipirellulaceae > JBCCQL01. The sequence continues at coordinate 17,050 of JBCCZD010000021.1, read as the reverse complement.
CGCCTCGACCGTTTCCCCGGCCGCGTCGAATTCGTCCAGCGCAAACTGCACCGTCACTTTTAGATCGAGCAGCGGCTCGCGGCCCGCGTGCTTAGCCAGCAACTGTTCGACGTGACGCAACGCGGCCCGGGGCTGATCGCCCTCGATCATGGCGTGGATCTTCTCGATGTCCGCCGCGAGGTCTCCGCAACAGAACTTCAACTTCTTGCCGTTGCCGCAGGGGCACATCGCGTAGGGGTCAACCGCCATGTCGCGGGGCCTTTGTAGGTTGCAGATTACGAGACCGCTTCGCGTTGCGCTCGGCGGTGGGGTACGGGGGGCGCCGCACCAGGCTTATTCTATCGCCCGCACAAGAACGCACCACCGCCGCGATGCCTCACGCGACGGGGAGCTCCGAACGCTTGCTGGCAATCAGCTCGATCAAGGCCTTCTGCGGCGCCGCGAACTTAGCGACGCCTTCCGCCATCAATACCTCCTCGAGGTGCGAGAAGTCGACCGCCGCGTTGATCTCGTCGAGCACCGGTTGCGGCGGTAGCTGGTCGACCGCCCGCTCGAACGCGAGTCCGCTCTGCTGCACCGCGTCGTTGGTCGCCGGCGGGTTGGTTTGGATGTCGCTACCGGCGAGCGCCGCAACGTACTTCCAAGCCGGGTCGGCCGGGTCCTTCGTTCCGGTGCTGGCGAAGATCATCTCCTGCCGCAGCGGCAACGCTTTGTCGGCCCAGAACGCGTCGTTCGCCTGCCAGATGCGCTTGGCGTTGACGATGCCCACTTGCCCCTGCGCGGCGCCGCTCAACCCGGCCGCGTGTTGTTTGGTGTACACGTCGATCCGCGAGATGAAGATGCTGTAGACGCTCTTCACCGCTTCGCGCGTCGCGCGGCGCTGAGCACCCCGCCAAACCGCGTCGCGCGCCAGCTCGTACTGCCGGTCGGTGAAGATCAGCGTGACGTTGAGCGTCACGCCCGCGGCGCACAACTCCTCTAGCGCGCCCAAGCCGGCCGGCGTGGCGGGGACTTTGATCATGCGGTTGTCGTGGCCGGCGGACCACTGCTTGCCCAACTCGACGTACCGCGCCACCCGCTCGTCGTGGGTGAGGCTGCACGAGTCGTCCTCGAGCAGCGGGTCGAGCTCGAAGCTGACCCAACCGTCGTCACCGCCGGTCGACTCCCACACGTCGTGAAACGCCTCCTGCGCCGCGGACACGACGCGGTCGGTCATGCGCCAGGCAACGTCGTGGTCGCTCAAGCCCTCGGCGATCAACGCCGCGAGTTCGTCGTCGAAGCGGCCCGACTTCAGCAGGTTGGCAATAATGATCGGGTTGGACGTGGCGCCTGTGGCGCCCAAGCCGCGGTTGAGCGTGACCAGTTCGGGGTCGACCGAGTCGAGCCAGACTTTCGTGCCGCAGGCGACAAGCGATTCGATGGGGGTCATAGCCATTCGTTTACGGTTGGATCGAGGACGGGTGGGGGCTGCCGGCGACCTGGCAAACCTTGCCGGTAATGTCAGTCGGCCGCATTCTGCCGATTCTAGCGGTAATTCCTGTACTGCGGGCAGACCGAGGACGATGAACAGGCCTAGGCGGGCCGTCTACACGGCCGGGCCCGCGGGGTTGATGCGTGCCGAACCGGGACGCCGCGGCGCCGTGATCGAGGCGATTAGGCAGCCAAGCAGGCGGCCGAGCCCCACCGCTAGCCACGCGGCGGGTGCACGGCCAAGCCTGGAGGTGGGGCAAACGAGGAGGTCCGATCGTGACCAACACAACCGGGAAGCTGAAGCGATTCCTGACCGCCCTGGCGGTCTGCCTGTCGGCCGCGACCGCGGGCGCCCAGGACCTGGCCGAGCCGTTTGTGGGCGCCGGCGCCGGGGAGGCGATCCCGCGCCCGACGGACTCGACGCCCACGCCCAACATCGACCTGCCCGTATCCGTCGACGAATCGGTCGAGATGTCGCTGGGCAGGCCGAACGTCCAGCCGACCGGCAGCCCCTTTGAGCGCTGGGACGGCTACCCCGCGGTGGTCGAGACCACCGGCACGTCGCTCGACCGCGGGTACTGGTACTCGCAGGTCGAGGCGGTCGTGATGGTCCGCCAGTGGAACCGCCAACGGCTGCCGCTGCTGGCCGACGGCGTGAACAGCCTACGCTCTTTGACGCTCGGCCGTAGCACCCCCGGCCGAGAGGGGTCGGTCCGCTTCACGCTGGGCCACTTCCTGTTCCGTGACGAGTCCAACCGCGATCACGCGATGGAGTTCACCGTCCTGGGCGGCGGCGAGTTTGGGCAGAACTCCGAGGCGTTCGCCGACAATGTCGACGACCCGCGCGACCTGGTCAACAACCCGGCGACCGACCCCATCCTGATCGTGCCGACGGGGGTCGACCTCGCTGGCGACGTCACCTTCACCGGCGCCGAGTCGTCGTTCGTTCAGTACGACAGCCGCTTCAACAGCTTCGAGCTGAACTACTCGGCCAGCACCCGGCTGGGCCGGGACCGGATGGAAATGCTCCCCTCGGGCCAATGGGTCCGCCGGGCCAACTCCGGCTTCACGTACCAGTTCCTGGCCGGCGCCCGCTACATCGACCTGACCGAGAATCTCGACTGGACCGCCAACAACATCTCGAACAACGTCCCGACGACGCCGCTCGACGGCGAAACAGGCAGCTACCTGATCCGCACCAGCAACGACATCTTCGGTGTGCAACTCGGCTTCGGCGCCGCGTACGGTGGGCCCCGGTTCAGCCTTTCGTCGCTGACGAAGTTCGGCATCCTGGCCAACGACATCAAGACCCGCTCGAGCGTCACGTTCACCGACCCCACGACCGGCGACCAGCGGACCGACCTGAACTTCAGCAACGCCAACCGTGCTGACACGCTAACGCTGATGACCGAGTTCTCGGTCGTGGGGCGGTATCACATCCGGCCGAACCTCTCGTGGCGGACCGGCTACCACCTGCTCTACATCACGGCGACGGCCCTCGCGCCGCACCAGATCGACTTCGAACCAAACGACGCCAGCATCGCGTCCACCGGCGACGTCTTCTACCACGGCATCAGCACCGGCCTCGACTTCTACTGGTAGCGGGCCCGCTCACGCCGATCCGTGGAACGTTTCTGGCAAGGCTTGCGGGTCGGGTCAACGATCGGGGTGCCGGCGGCGAAAAGATCGGCAAAACAAGTCATAATCGGCCCCGGACAACCGGCGCCCGCCGTAGACTCGCGGCCGGAACCTGGGTAGTCTGACGCGTTGCGGTTAAGGCCCTCGGGCCCCCCTTCGCGCCCCGGTCCCTCCATGCCGCCTCCCGCCTCGACCGATCGAACCCCCGCAGGCGGCGACCCGTCTGACGGGGACTCTACGGCCGGCGACGATCTGGCCGGCGACGACGCAGTAACCGGCTCTCACGGCGCCCCCTCTTTCCTCGACCGCAAGCGGTGGGGCCTGTCGCACTGGCTGCTTATCGCCATGGCGACCCTGTTCGTGCTCGGCTTCGTCCCGCGCGGCTTGCGCAAGGCGATCGAGAGCAACGTCAACAAAGCCGAAGACTGGCTCCCCAAGAACTACCCCGAGTCGAACGACCTCCGCTGGTTCGCCCAGCACTTCGTCGGCGCCAAGTTTGTCCTCGCCAGCTGGGAAGGCGCAACGATCGGCGAGGCCGACGCGATGGCCCGTGTCGTCCAGCGGCTCAACGCGATGGAGGACGGGCTCGGCGCCCCCGTTTTCACCCGCGTGCTGACGGGCCCCGAGCAGGTAGCCTCGCTGACGCGCGAGCCCTCCAACCTGCGCCGCAGTGACGCGATCCAGCGGCTGGAGGGCGCGCTGGTTGGCCCGCCGCAGCTAGCACAGTCCGAAGCCGAGGCGTTGACCGACGACCCCGCGGAGGTCGCGTCGCTGCGGGACGCCTCGCGGACGACCTGCCTGGTCGCCTACATGTCGGAGTACGTTACCGACAGCAACGCCCGCATGCGTTCGGCGATCGAAGAGGTGGCGGAGATCGTCCAGGACGAAGTCGGCGTGCCGTACGAACAGGTCCACCTGGGGGGGCCGACCGTCGACAACGTCACGATCGACATCGAGGGCGAGAAGACCTTGCTCCGCCTCGCCGGCTTCTCCGGCCTGGTCGGGTTCGCCCTCTCTTTCTGGTGTTTCCGCTCGCTGCGGCTGACCTGGTTTGTGTTTAGCGTCTCCGGAATCAGCGCCGGCGTGAGCCTGGCGATTGTCTATTGGTACGGCGTCCTAGAAATCAACGCCCTGGGCTACGCGACTAAGCGGCTCGGCACGGTCGACGCCATCCTGATGTCGATGCCGGCGGTCGTTTACGTGCTGGGGCTGTCGGGCGCCATCCACATCGTCAACTACTACCGCGACGAGCGTGACGCCCGCGGGGTGAAGGGCGCCGCGGAGCGCGGCGTGCGGATCGGTTGGGGGCCCTGCGCGTTGGCCGCGCTCACCACGGCGGTCGGCCTCGGGTCGCTCGGCGCCAGCGAGATCATCCCGATCAAGAAGTTCGGCGTCTTCTCCGCCGCCGGCGTGCTGGCGACCGTCGGTGTTTTGCTGGCGATCCTGCCGGTGTCGCTGCACCTTTTCCCGCCCAAGCTGCCGGGAGACGACCCGAAGAACCCCGGCGCCAAGCCCGCGAAGAAGAAGCCCAAGCACGGCGCCCCGCTGCCCGCGTGGGCCGCCGCGCACGCCCGCTTCGTCACGCACCGCTACCACGTCGTCACGTTCGCGTGCCTGGCGGCGATGGCCTTCTTCGCCTACGGGCTGACGCGGACCGACACCGAGGTCCGCCTGCTCAAGCTGCTCGACCCCGGCACCAAGCTGATCAGCGACTACAAGTGGTTCGAGGCGCACCTGGGCAACCTTGTGCCGATGGAGGTCGTCATCACGCTCGACGACGATCAACTGCGCAGCCCCGATGAGTTGAAACCAAACGACGCCGGCACTCGTTACCGGATGTCGATGCATGAGCGCGTGCAACTCGTTTCGCGGATCCAAGAGAGGATCGAGTCGCTCGGCCCCGTCAGCCGGGCGATGTCCGCCGCGACGTTCGGGCCCGCCGAGCGGGAGGTCCGCCGCCCGTCGGAGCGGCTCGCCGTGGAGCGGGCGACGAGCAACGCCCTGGAGGAGAGCCGCGACGCCCTCGCCGAGTATCTTGCCCGCGAGACGCCCCAGCGCGGCACGCCCCCGCCGGCCGACGCCCGAGAGCTGTGGCGGATCAGCGCCCGCGTCGCCGCGATCGGCGACGGGTCGGGCGACGATATCGACTACGGCCACTTCGTCGTGAATCTCCAACGCCAGGTCGAGCCGGTGCTCGACGTCTACCGCCTGCGGGACAAGCTGCTCGCCCGGCTGCACGAGCGGGGTAGGCCCTTCGTCGGCGCCCGGGTCGTTGTGCTGTTTGACGCGGCGGCCGATCTCAAGCAGCCGCCGGAGGGCTCCGACGAAGCGCTGCTGGTCAAGCTGCTCATCGAGAGCGGCGTGAAGTGGAAGAACAAGGGCCGCGCCGGCGCCGTGACGCCGTTTAACGCGGCGACGCTGCGGGCAGCGAGCGATGAGGGTGGCGGCAAGGCCGAAGCCTACGGCAGGGCGCTCGCGGGCTACGACGCGATCGTCGTCCTTTCCCCGGTGGCGAAGCAAACGTCCGAGGCGTTCCAAACGTATCTGGAAAGCCCGGCCACACTCGTGACCCTCGCCGAGCGTGGCGCCGACACGGCCGCCGACCGGTGCGAGGCGAACGCGGCGCTCGAGCCCGACGCGTCGCTCGCCGCGGTCTACACGGGCATCGTCCCGCTGGTCTACAAGACCCAGCGTGAGCTGCTGACGAGCCTGACCACCAGCATCCTCTACGCCACGGTGCTGATCGCCGGGGTGATGGTTGTAGTGCTCCGCAGCCCCGGCGGCGGTCTGGTGTCGATGATCCCGAACGTCTTCCCGGTGGTCTCGGTCTTCGGCACGCTTGGCTGGCTGGGCATCAAAATCGACATCGGCATTATGATGACCGCCAGCGTTGCGCTCGGCGTGGCGGTGGACGACACGATCCACTTCCTCACCTGGTTCCGGCGGGGCATCGTGCGGGGGCTCGACCGCCGCAGCGCGACGCTGCTCGCTTTCGATCGCTGCGCCGTGGCGATGACGCAGACGACGCTCATCGCCGGCCTTGGTTTGGCTGTCTTCGCGACCAGCACGTTTACGCCGACGCAGCAGTTCGGCTACCTGATGATCACGATGCTGGGCGCCGCGCTCGTTGGCGACCTGGTCATGCTGCCGGCGATCCTGTGCGGCCCGCTTGGCCGGTTCTTCGCTCCGGGCACGGCGGCGGCGCCCGCGCCCGTTGTCGACGCCGCGCCGCCGGCGGCGCCGGAAGCCGCGGGGCCGCCAACGCCCGCAGCCGCGGACGCGGCGACCGTACCGCTCAATGGCCCGGGGACCGTCAACGCGTCGCCCTTGCCGGCGGGGGCAGCCGACGCTGCGGATGAGTCTACCGCCGAGGACGCTGCCGCGGTTGTCGGGGCCACGCCGCACTCGTCGCCCGAGCCGCTCTCGCCGAGCAACGCCGCGCTGCACGCCAAGCTTCAGAAGTTCCGGCGGCCTTAGCCAGTCCGGCTCGTGTCGCAACCGTGCTCCGCGGCTATACTCCGGTGTATGTCTCGCCGAACGCTTGCGCTGCTCATCTTCACGCTGCTGGTGTCGATCGCCTGCCACGACCGCAACAACCAAAACCCCAGCGCGCGTCACGTCGCGGAGGGGTTCGCAAAGATCGACGAGTGGGCGCTCGACCCGCCGGCCGACGAAGAGTTGGTCGCCGGCGCCATGCGTGGCATGGTTGATGTCCTGCGGCGGCGCGGCGACGAGCACTCGCGTTTCCTCCGGCCCCGCCGTGCGCAGCAACTCCGCGACGAGATCAGCGGCGAGTTTGGCGGCGTCGGCGTGCAGATCCGGATGGGGGGCGACCCGCCCCGGCTGATCGTCGCCGCTCCGCCCGAGCCCGGCTTGCCCGCTTCCGGGGGCGGCGGCCGGCGGGGCGACTGGACCCAGGCGATCGCCGGCGCCGCGACCGCCGACATGACGATGGACGATGTCCTCGAAGGCATGCGAGGTCCCGAAGGCGACCCGGTGACCCTCAAGATCGCCCGCGGCGACGCGGCGACGCCGATCGACGTCGAGCTCGTCCGCGAGATCATCCGTGTACCGTCGATCGTCGGTGACCGACGGCTGTCGGACGGGTCTTGGGAGCACCTGCTCGTTCAAGACAAACGGGTGGCGCTGCTGCGGTTTCGGTCGTTCGGCGACCAGACGGTCAAAGAACTTCAGGACGCGGTCGCCGAACTTGAGGGGCAGGGCATGCGGGCCCTAGTGATCGACCTCCGTGACAACCCCGGCGGCACGCTCGACGCGGGCGTCGACGCCTGCGACCTGTTCCTCCCCCGCGGGGCGCCGATCGTCGAGACCCGCGGCCGCGACGGTCGGGTCCGCGAGTCGTTCGCCTCGCGAAACGGCCAATCGATCAGCGTGCCTGTCGCGGTGCTGATCAACCGCAACAGCGCCAGCGCCAGCGAGATCGTCGCGGCATGCCTGCAAGACAACGGGCGTGCCAAAGTCTTCGGCGAGCGGTCCTTCGGCAAGGGGACAGTCCAGCGGCTAGAGCCGATCGGCGCCGGGCGGGCGACGCTGAAGATCACTTTCGCCTCGTTCTGGCGCCCCAGCGGAGACGACATCCATCGCCGACCGGGCGTCTCGGAGGACGAGCCCTGGGGGGTCCAACCGGCCGCGGGCGACGAGACCACACTCTCCGAAGAACAACATATCGCTTACCAAACCTGGCGACGCGAACGCGACGTCGTCGCGATCGATGAGGTGGCGATCGATGAGGTGGCGGGCGACACGGCGGCAACCAACGGGCCTGAAAGCGGCGACAAGGCCCCGTGGTCTATTGGCAACGCCGACGCACTGGGCACGGCCGCTGAGGAAGAACCCAAGGGCGGCAGCGCTAACGCAGGGTCGACTGCCCAGCCGAACGCCGACGAGGTGGCCGAAGACGCGCCGTCGCCTTCGGAAGCCGCGGGCCAATCCCAGCCATTGGCTAAGCCGCCGTTTGTCGACCGGCCCCTTCAGCGGGCAGTCGAGTACCTCCAGTCGCTCATCGACAGCAGTGCCGGCAGCACAAACCCGCTAAACCCTGCAGCCTAACAGCGATTTGCAGCGGCCTTGCAAGGCTTTCCCTCGCCGGCCCGCGGGGGGCCGACATCAAAACGCCTTCGCGGCGATGCCATTTGTTCTAAGGCCTTCCTGCGATTGGCTTTGGGCGTCGAAACCGGTTTTGGCCGGCGAGAAAAGCCGCTCGCAGTAGCGATTGGCACACGCCATGCATCGTTGTTTCTCCGTCGACGCCGGGGGGCGTCGGTCAAGTCGGAGTTCCGGTCATCACCAGGCTCGCCGCGAGCCAAACAGCCGACCGGCTCGACCACCCAAGGAGCGGCGCCGCCGGTTCGGCTTCGAGGCCTACCTCCAGCCAGGCTTGAGCAACCACGGCGTGCGGCTGCCTCCGATCTCCTCCGTATTTGTCGCGGCAGGCCACAACGGCCGACGCGGCGCCTCCGTTCGGAACAACGCTACTCTGAAGAGAAAGAAACGAATCATGGTTGCTCCTCGCAAGGTGCGGTACACCGTCATCACGCTCGACGCCGCACCGGGCGCCGACCCGCACGTCGTGAAGTTCGACGGCGACAACGCGCCGGCACAGACCCCGCCCGCTTCGCCGCCGCGGCGCCGCCCGAGCGACATGCTCCCGTGGGCCGACCCGTACATCGCGGGCTTGGTTAGAAAGCTGCAGCGGGAAGTCCGCGAAGAAGCCCGGCCGGCCGCCACGCCGGCGCGCATGCAGAACCCGGCGCCCGCCCCGGCGGAGTACCCGGTCGCCGACCTCGAGTGGCCCTGGGACGAAGGCCTTGGCGAGTGTGAGCCGCTCGAACGCGAGCCGGCGACGCTTGAACCGGTCACGGCGGAGCCCGCCGTCAACGGGGCGCCCGGCGTCGACGAAAGCCGGCGCCCCGTGGGCCTCCTCGTTTGACTTCAGTCGGAGGCGACCACCAACGGGCGGAGCTCCGCGGCGAGGAAGAACGACCCGGTGATGGCGATCAACCCATCGCCCGGCGTTGAATCGAACGCGGCTTGCAGTGCTTCGTTCGGGTCGTCTACGGCCGCGACGTCACCGCACCCCGCGTCGCGTAGCAAACCGGCTAGCCGCCGCGGCGAGACCGCGCGTGGGTTTTCAAGGTAGCTCGTCGCGATCGCCCGCGTGAAGCGGGGCGCCAACGCGGCGACGATCTGCTCTACCTTCTTGTCGCGGCTGATCGCGCACACGAGTGTCGCGCCGCGTTGGCCGACCAAGCCCGGCAGGCTCTCAACCAGCGCCCGCGCCGAAGCGCCGTTGTGCGCGCTGTCGACGACCACCGCGGGCCGCACGCCGGGGATCGCCTTGAACAGCTCGACACGGGCCGGCAGGCGGGCGCCGCGGAGCCCCTCGCGGCACGCTTCGTCGGAGACCGCCCAGCCCTGGCCGCGCAGCTCCGCGATCACGCCGAGGGCGACCGCCGCGTTGGCTCGCTGGTGGCCGCCGCGCAGGCCGGTCTCCCAGCCGTTGGCTTCGTCGGGATGATTCTCGATCAACCGGCAGCCACGTTCTCGGGCGACCGATCGGATCACCGCCCGCGGCTCGGCGTCGCGCACGCCGCTCACAACCGGCACGCCCGGTTTGATGATGCCCGCCTTCTCGCGGGCGATCTCGGCCAGCGTCTCGCCGAGCTGGCGGGTGTGGTCGTAGCTGATGCTGGTGATGACCGAAACCGCCGGCAGGCAGACGTTCGTCGAATCAAGCCGTCCCCCAAGCCCGACCTCAAGCACCACGGCGTCGCACTGCTGGTCGGCGAAGTGCACCAGCGCCATGGCGGTGGTGATCTCGAAGAAGGTCGGCGGGCCCAGGGCATCGGACTCGGCCCCCGCGTCGTCCATGGCGAGCACCGCGGGCTTCATCCGGTTGACCAAGCCGACCAGGTCTTCGCCACTAGCCGGCACACCGTCGATCGACCATCGCTCCTCGATCCGCTCCAGGTGGGGCGAGCTGTAGACGCCCGACTTCAGACCCGCGGCCGTGAGCACCGAGGCGATCATCGCCGCGGTCGACCCTTTGCCCTTCGTGCCCGCGACGTGGATGATCTTCTGCCCCGCGTCGGGCGACCCGAGCCGCGTTAGCAACTGCCGCATGCGGTCGAGCTTTAGCTGCCGCTCGTTGTACGGCACCACCGCCACACGTTCGTAGTTGATCCGCCCCATCAGCCAAGCAACCGCGGCGTCGCGGCGGGCGGCGAGTGCGGCCGATTCGGTGATGATCGTTCTTGGCGCCACGCAGCGAGTCTACCGGGCCTGGCTCACGTGAGAAGCGGGCGAGCGGGCAATCCCGGATCGATACGCTGGTCGCGCGAGAAAGAAGGAGGGCGGCGGGCCCCGACGAGGCGGTGATTGTCCGCTATGATAGTGGTCCTTCGACGCCGCCTTTTGCCTCCCGCCTTCCGCATGCTCCGCATCGAGAACGTCAAAAAGTCGTACCGCGAACCCGATGGCGGGCGGCTGCCGATCCTCGACGTGCCGCTGCTCGAAATCGCCGCGGGCGAGCAAGTCGTGCTCCGCGGCCGCAGCGGCTGCGGCAAGACAACGCTGCTGAACGCCATTGCCGGGCTGACGACGATCGATTCCGGCATGATCGCGATCAACGGATTGGACTTGAGCCGACTCCCCGAGGCGGGGCGCGACCGCTTCCGCGCCCGCAATCTGGGCTACGTTTTTCAGACCTTCAACCTGCTGGCAGCGTTCACGGCTCTCGAGAACGTGCTGCTGGGCATGACGTTTACCGGGCAGCGGAGCGACCCGAGCAGGGCTCGCAAGCTGCTGGAGCGAGTCGGCCTGGGCCACCGCGTGCACCACAAACCCGCGGCGATGTCCGTTGGCGAGCAGCAGCGGACCGCCGTCGCCCGGGCGCTCGCGAACCAGCCGGTCTTGCTGCTCGCCGACGAGCCGACCGCCAACGTCGACCCGGCCCACCAGCAGCAAGTGATCGACCTGTTGCGGGGAGTTTGCGAACAAGAGAACGTCGCGATGCTGTTGGTGACCCACTCGCCGGAGGTCTCAAGCCAGTTCGGCCGCGTCGAGCAGCTCGAAGAAGTCAACCGCGTGGCGACGGCTCAGACCCCGGCCCCCGGCCCCCAGCCTCCGGCCCCCTGCCCCCAGACCCCAGCCCCCCCGTCTCTGGCCGAATGAGTTTCTGGAAGATCGCCTGGCGGAACATGCGGCAGCGGGCGCTGGCGTCGTCGCTGACGGGGCTGTCGATGGCGCTCGGCGTGGCGGTGATGATCTGCGTGATCGTCATCCACAGCGTCGCGGTGCGTCAGTTCCAGCAGGACGCCCAGGGCTACCACCTGATTGTCGGCAACGGCAAGGGCAGCCCCATGGAACTGGTGCTCAGCACGGTGTTCCACGTAGGCACGCCGCTCTACCCGATCCCGTACGACTACTACCGCGAGTTCACCGATGGCAAGTTCGCCCCCTTCGTCGAAGTGGCGGTCCCCTACTGCATGGGCGACAGCTTCGTCGTGGGCGACAAGGTCTTTCGCGTCATCGGCACGTCGCCCGACCTGTTCGACAAGATCAAGTTCGACGCGGACGAGCAGGGCAACCTGCTCGGCTACAAGTTCTCCGCGGGACGCAACTTCAAGGTCGAGAACTGCTACGAGGCGGTGCTCGGCTCGGTCGTCGCGGCGCAGTCCGGGCTCGTCGTGGGCGACTACTTCAACCCGACGCACGGCATCTCAGACGGCGAGAACCCCGGCAAGGAGCACGGCGCGTTTGAGATCGTCGGCGTTCTCAAGCCTACGGGGACCGCTAACGACCGCGGGGTGTTCGTCAACATGGAAGGCTTCTACCTGGGCGACGGCCACGCGCTGACGCCCAAGGACGACGCCGAGCTCAAGCGGCCAATCGGCCCCCGTGGCGAGCCGAAGGTCGACGAGCCGCGCGGGACGCTCGCGCCGCCCCTCTGCTACGACACCGGGGGCGCCGAGGTCACGCCGCTGCCGGAGCGGCAGCGCGAGGTGACCTCTATCCTCGTCCTTTGCCGGCAGTTCGGCCAGCTCCAGATCGACCAGGGCGTTAACAAAGACCCCACCAGCCCCGCGCAGGCGATCACCCCCACGCGGGTGGTCACGCAGTTGCTGCAGAACATCGTCGGGCCGGTGCAGGTGGTGCTGCTGGTGCTGACGATCTTGATTGTCCTCGTGGCGTCCATCAGCATCCTGGTGAGCATCTACAACTCGATGAGCGAGCGGAGCCACGACATCGCCGTGATGCGGGCCCTCGGCGCCAGCCGGCAGGCGGTGATGCTCATCATCTTGGTCGAGTCGATCCTGCTGTCGGTGTTGGGCGGCCTCGCCGGTATCGTGCTGGGCCACGGGCTGGTTGGCCTGGCCGCCCCCTACGTGGTCGAGTCGACCGGCGTCCGGCTGAACGTGCTGGAGTTCGACGAATGGGAGGCGGTGATCTTGCCCGCCCTGGTCGCGCTCGCCTCGTTGGTGGGCCTCCTGCCAGCACTGAATGCGTACCGCACGGACGTCGCCCGCTCGTTGAGTGGCGTCCGCTAACAGCCCGTTGACTTACCAATGGGCTGATTCGTCGCCGGGAAGGCGACGTCAAGACACCGGCCGCGGGTCGAGGACTTGCGAGCCGCGAGGAGCTTGCTCCGAGCTTAGCGAGATTGAAAAACGCCCGCATGGCGTTTTTTCAACAGGCGGCTAGGCCGCGGCGCCCCGTTGCGCTCAGAAATCTCGGAATGGGCGGTGGCCTGATGTCGACGTAGAATGAGAGTCACGGCCGGTCAACGCTCCCCGGGCCTTGACCGCCCCCGTGGCTATGAACTCGCGACCGCCCAAACCCCAGGCATCCAAATGACTCTGCTGCGTGTCGGGATGGCGACCGTGCTGCTGGCGGGACTGGCCGGCGTCGCGGCGGCGTGCCCGTTCTGTGTTGCGGAGATGCAGACGCTGAGCGAAGAGCTCGAAGGGTCGGACGCGGCGGCTATCGGCCGGCTGACGTCGCCCGCCCTCCCCCCCGACGCCAAGCCGACGGAAGGCGTCCCCTACGGGACCATTGACCCCGAGACCGGGAAGGCGACCTTCTCGCCTGATCAGATTCTCAAGGGCCAAGACCTGCTCGTCGGCGTCGACCAGATCGAGGCTATCTACTTCGGCACAACCGACTACGAGCGTCGTTTCCTCCTCCGCGGGACGGCGGGCGCGGGTGATCGAGTCGGGCTGCTCGACTGGATGATCCCCCTTGAGCTCTCACCACTTGCGGTCGATTACGTCAAGAAGCTGCAGAGCCTGCCGGCGGGGGGCGCCGATCGTCTCGCCTTCTTCCAGCCCTACCTGGAGCACGAAGACCGGCAGCTCGCCCAGGACGCCTACGACGAGTTCGCCCGGGCGCCTTACGATGACCTGAAGGGGCTCGCCGACCGCATCGATCGGCCGCGTGTGCTCGAACTCCTCAACCACCCACGGGTCAGCTCCAGCCGCCGGCGGCTCTTCTTCATCATGCTGGGCGTCTGCGGCCAGCCCGAAGACGTCAAGCTGATCGAGTCGCTCCTGTCGACCGACGCGGCGGTGCTCGCCCCCGCCGCCGAGGCGGCCGCCGAGGCCGCGGCCCTCGCCGGCGCCCCGCTCGCGAACCGCCTGTCGACCGACGCCGTGAGGGCCGCCGAGCGGCGGCGTAAGCTCGGCCTGGACGCGATGATCGCTTGCTACTTGACGCTCCGCGGAGAGTCGGGCCTCGACCTCATCGACCGGCGGTTCCTCGGCAATCCGGCCGCCGACCAAACCCACATCTACAACGCGTTGATGGCGCTGCGATTCCTTGCGCAGGAGTCAGGCGTTCAGGATTCACAGGAGTCAGAGGCTCTGGAGACGGGAGCCGAGGCGGCCGAAGCGCAGGGCCTGGTGTCGCGCGAGCGTTTGCTCGCATCAGCACGGCTGCTGCTCGACAACGACTACTTCGCCGATCAAGCGATCACCGACCTCTGCCGATGGGAAGACTGGTCGGTGCTGCCGCGGCTTGGCGAGATGTTCCGCGTTGCCGGCGGAGCGGGCTCCGGCGTCTCGGTCTACGTCCGCGAGCCGATCGTCACGTTCCTCGACATCGCGGCCGAGCAGCCCGGCGAGACGGGCCGGCTCGCCGCGGGTCTCATCGGTCAGCTCGAACCGATCGACCCCAAGACGTTCGCCCGAGCCCGGAGCTTCCAAGCGTTGGGTTTCATCGCCGGCGCTCGGGCGGGCGCCGCGCGTGGCGAGGAGGCTGAGAGTGGCGGCGCGGGCTCGGGAGACAATGTTGCGAGCGACGGCCAGTCCGGCGGCGCCCCCGCGAGGGATAGCGGAGCAACGCTGGACAACGAAGTTTGGGACGCCGCCTTCGAACAAGCACCCGACGACGGGTCGGACGACTCTCCAGACGAGGCCGATGCCTGGCCGCCGCACCCAGCCGACTTCGGCGACCAGCCCGATCCCTTTGCGGGCCCCGCGCCCTCGGCGGAGCAGCCTCGCCAACGCGAGGCCGGCGACGTCCTAGTTGCCCAGGGCGCCAGCCAGCCCGGCGATCAAGCCGGCGACGATGCCGGCAGTCAAGCGTCCGGGGTTGCAACACCCCGAGCCGTCGAGGGCGGAAAAGAGTCCGCCTCGAAAGAGAAGATCGCCGGCTCGCGCCCGCAGCCGGAGCCGTCGGGCAAGGCGGCGAGTGCTAGGTCGGAGCCCTCCATCCCCGCCGGCGCCGCGGCCCTCAACCCGCCCGGCCCGGCGATGCTCGTGGCCGCCCCGGTGATCGGCGCCGTGGCCTGCTTCGGGCTCTTCTGGCTGCTCCTTCGCGGCGGCGCGTAACACGGTCGGCGCACTAAAAACAAACGAAAAGCATCAAGTAACGGCAAACGGAAGCGTCGACGGCTGCGTGGCGAACCCGTCAACCGCGATACCTGAGCCCTAACCCTCTTGCGACTTGGCGAGAACGATGAGCACCGCGACCTCGAATTCCTACAGCACGACCAGCGACGATTCCTTCGATGACGAACTCGACTACCGCGCCCTGCACACCGGCGCCCTGCTCGGACTGTTGATTGCGATTGTCTCGCTGGTCTTCCCGTTCGGCGTTGCGAGCTTCGCCGACATCTCCAACGCCGCGGTGCTGGGAATCGTGCCCGCGTTTGCGCTGGTGCTGTCCGCCTGGGCGGCGGTGACGATCCGCTCCAACCGCGAGCTCTACACCGGCGCCACCACCGCGACGATCGCCGTCCTGATCGCCGGAGCTTCCCTCGTCGGCGGGGCGGGCTACGGCGCCTACGTCTACGCCACCGAGGTCCCCGACGGCTACACCCGCACGTCGTTCCTGCAGATGAAGCCCGACGAGATCGAGATGGCCGGCCGCCAAGCCGTTCCGACCGAGATCCAAGGGTTGCTGGGAAAGAAGGTCTTTATCAAGGGATTCATCCGGCCCGACTCGACCAACAGCGGGCTCCGCCAGGGCATCAGCGAGTTCCTGCTGGTGCGGGACAATCAGCAGTGCTGCTTCGGCGACCTCTCGAAAGTCGACTTCTACGACCAGGTGGCGGTTGACCTCGCGGTGGGCCTGACGACCGACTACTCTCCCGGGGTCTTCCGCTGCGGCGGCGAGCTCGGCGTCCGGCCGGGGAACGTCGCCGGGGGCGAGCCGCCCCTCGTCTACACCCTCGACGCCGACTACGTGAAGTGACGCCCCACCGTGCCATCACCGCCGCCGCTTCGATTGCGTTGCTGACGACCGGAGGGTGTGGCGAGCCGCCAGCCGCCCTCACGGTCGAGCCGAGCATCGTTGAAACGACGCTCGAAGCAAGAGAGGGACAGCCGGCCGAAGAACCGGCGGTAGCGCAAAGCGATAGCGCGTCGCCAAGCGCACCGCCGCCGCCGACGCCCGACAACCCCGCCGCCGAGAACCGGGCCGCCGAAACCGAATCGGCGCCCACGCGGTTCACCAGCACCACGGTTGCCACGCCGGCGAACTCGCCCCCCTCCGATCGGCTCCTCGCCAAGACCTTCGACGACATCAAGTTCGACATCGAGCCGGACGCCCCGTTCGACCGCGCGATGCTGACCCAAGGGATCAATCAGCTCGACGGCGAGCGGATCCGAATCCGCGGCTACATCTTACCGACCGCGCGGACCCGCGGCATCAAGCAGTTTGTCCTCGTTCGAGACAACCAAGAGTGCTGCTTCGGCCCCGGCGCGGCGTTGTACGATTGCATCCTCGTCGAGATGCTGCCCGGCGAGACGGCCGAGTTCTCGATGAAGCCGGTCGCCGTCGAGGGCCGCTTTGCGATCCGCGAGTTCCCGGGCCCCGACGGCCGGCCGCTGGCGATCTATCGGCTGGCGGGTGAAGCGGTGACGCGCTAGCACGGGCGCCCCGACTCAGCGTTCCGCGTCGCCGCCCAGGCCGAGCTTGTTGAGCCAGTTGCGCTGGCGTGCATCGGCCGGCCCGCCGCCCGACTCGCCCGTGGACGCCTGGCTGCGTTGTTGCGCTTCCAGGTCGAGCCGCAGACCGGCTAGCTCGGCCTGCTCGCGGGCGATCTTGGCGCGTTCGACGGACAGCTCAAGCTCCGCCGCGCGGAGCTTCTCTTGCAGCTCCCGCTCGAGCTCGGCGGCCCGCACCGTCGGGGCGGTGAGCTCCGCGCGGTCGTCCAGGTCTTCGGGCTCGAGGATCACCGGCGCGGCCGCCACGCCGCTGGCGAGCTCCGCTTCGAGCTCGGCGATCCGCTGCTCCTTGGCGGCGACCACCTCGTCGGTGATGCGGATCGTCCCCTCGATGGTCGCCCGCGGTTCCGCGTCGGTGCGGGCCTGGTCGCCGCCCTCCAGGCTGGCGAGCATCCGCCGCTTCTGCGATTCCCAGTCCTGGGCGTCATCCGGCTTGGCGGGCGGCGCCTCTTCCGCCTCGACCAGCCGCTGCT
>JBCCZD010000020.1:0-26643 GCA_039188275.1 Planctomycetota bacterium | reverse complement strand
GGGGAGAGTGACCCGGGGGCGGCGACCTAGCGCCCGCGGCATTGCCGCTAGGTGCGACTCGCCATGCGCCTCCGCCCTCTCGCCCCTCCCTGGCTAGACTGCCTGGTCGACGATGGCGCCGCCGGAACCTACCGACGCGCTTTCTCCATAAGTCGGCTTCATCCGACCGCCGGTGGCAATGATTTCGATCATCTGCGACAGATGCAGCAGCGTCCGCTGCACCACCACCCAATTGGTGAGGCTCTGGTGTTGAAGCAGCCGCGCGAGCCGACGGGCGGAGGCGATCTCCGGCTGCAACCGCTTGCGCTCGTCGCGTGGCAGCGACGCTGTCAATGACTGCAAGCTGTCGCTCGGCAAGCCGCGCTCGCCGGCGCCGGCGAGCAGCCGCTGGCGCCAGCGGTGGCAGCCCATCAGGCGTTCGCCCAGCTCGGCTTCTTGTGGCTGCAACGCCTGCAGCGCGTCGGCGTCGCGTGCCGCGATCTTGTCGCGTTTGTTGCTCAAGAGCGTTAGCAGGTCACCCTGCACGGCGGAAAGCTCCTCCAGCAGCGAAGCGATCTCGCGGTCCCACGCCGGTTCGTCGGTCACGCTCGCTTGCCGACGGTTGGCTTGTTGGTGTTCTGCGTCTGCCATGGTTGGTTTACCGGCGTCGGAGAGAGTTGAGTTGATCGAGGGGCGTCGGAGTCGCTTGCCGTTCCGCCCGCCGGAGGACGTCCGCGCGGTCAGGGAACTGCTGCCGGAACATCGCCTCGGCGAACGGCGAGGCGCCGCGGGCGGTCATCTCGTCGGCGATCTGTTGGTCGAGTTGGCCCTGGAAGACCTTCTCCGCTTGGCCGCCGTGGAAGTAAGCGGGCTCGCCGACCGTCTTGCGCATCGAGCCGAGCATCTGCCCGAAGACGGTTGTGCCGACAAACTTGGCGAACGCCTCGCGGGTCTTCTGCGCGTCGTCCACCTGCCGCGATGACGGGGCCGGAAGCCCCGCCTTCTGGTCGAGCGGCGCCCGTCCCTGCGTCGTGTGGATCGAGGCGGCGGTTGCTGCGGTGGTCAAGTGTGTGGTCATGGCAGGGGGGTGGCCGGGTGTCGTGGCGGGCTATTCGATGATCAGCTTGGCGTGCAGCTTGCCGAGCTTGTCGATGCCGCGGATGATCTCGATGATGTCGTCCGCCGGCACGCGGAGGTTGTTCAAGGCGTTGATCAGGCGGTCGAGCTTCAGCTTGTTCGTGTCGCCCGGGTCGACGCTCTCGAACGAGGCGTAGTTGGTCGCGTCCACCACCAGATTGCGGTGCGTAACCACGACGTCGCCGATCTCGACGTCCCCGCTGATGACGATGCTGCCCGAGCGTGGGTTGATCACCACCCGGGCCTCCGGCTCGGCGTCGTAGATGTTGATTTCCAGCAGCTCGGCCGCGAAGCCGACGGGGTCAAACTTGTAGATCTCCGGGATCTGCACGCGGATATTCGCGGCGTTCACCGCGTGGACAAGCTGCTGGAGCTTCTGCTCGTAGTTCTTGTCGTTGTCCGAGATGTACTGCGAGTAGGTGTCCTGGATCTGGTGGACCACCGACTCCGCGATCTGGAAGTCGGCGTGATTCTTGTCGAGGACCAGCGTGATGTAACCGTCCTTCCAGAACGGTGTGAACACGTCCTGCTGCATCTGGCAGCCGGCGTGGACGCGGGCCACCATCGGCTGGGCCGCGTCGTCGACCTGCAGCGATCCCTGGCACAGGGCGTACACCGTTTTGTCTTGTGTGTTGGGTCCCTTGAGCGCCGCGAAGGCGAGCTGACCGCCGGCTAGGCTCTTGCCGTTGATCGCGCTCACCCGGCAGTCGAGCTGGTCGCCGCGGCGGGCGCCGGTCGCCGGCACCGTGGCCGTGACCATCACGAGCGACACGTTCTTGATGTTCTTCAGCGCCTCGAGCGCGTCCTCGTCCAGCCGGCCGGTCATCGAGACGGGCGACCCCAGCAGCTCCATCGCCCGCGCCAGCCGCTGCATCGTCGGCAGGTCGTCCGCCTCGCCGGTGCCGTTCAGGCCAACAACCAGCCCGAACCCTTGCAGCGTGTTCGTCTCTTGGCCCTTGATCCGGCAGATGTTCCGCAGCGTCGTGGCGCTGCCGGCGAATGCGGGCGTGGCACACGCCAGCAGCGTGGTGGCCGCGAGTGTCGAGCGGAGGAGTACGGTCAGCTTCATGGCGACGGGATCGGGTTGGCGAGATTCGTGTGGCGTGGCTGGTGACTAGAAAGGCTTGAACCGCCCCCACCAGGAGTTGAGCCAGCCGGGCGAGTAGGCGTTGCGGACCGTGCCGACCTCGCGTTTGTGGATCTTCAGGTCGGCGACCGCGTCGCTGCGGACGGTCCGGTCGGGGCCAATCGACTGCCGCCGCACGACGCCCGTGAGCGACTGCTCCCACTGCTCTTCGTTGATGGTGATCGTGCGGTGGGCCTCGACCACCAAGTTGCCGTTGGGCCGGATGTCGACAATCTTCGCGGCGATGCGGAACGTTAGGGAGTCGCGCGTTTCGAGGTCGCCCTCGGCACGGAACTGGCTGTTGAGCGTGCCGGTGACGGTCGGGTCGCCCCGCGACTGCGGGGCGGCGAAGATGCTCTTGCCGTCAAACCCGAGCCAGTCGGCGAGCACGCCGTTGATGCTGGCGGTCTTGCGCGTCTCGGTTTCGCCCTCGCTTAGCGTGCTGGTGCGGTAGTCGACCAGCACGGTGATGATGTCTTCCTTGCGGAGCTCGCGGAACTCCGCCTCGGGCGGCAGCGGCGTGAACGTGTACGAGCTGTTCTCCAGCGTCAGCGGCGCCGACGGGTCGGGCGCCGCGCTGTGCAGCAGCCCGCCGTCTTGGGCCGCGGCGGCGGCAGCCAACGCGGCCGCCAACGCCGTAGCGATTGGGACTAAGGCTATCCGCGTCATCGGAACCTCCTTGTGCCGGGCGCTGAACTCAGCGACCCCAACGCCGATCCGCCGGCGGAGATCACCGCCAGCTCGCCACGCCCGACGACGCGGGCGTCGAGCCGCGTCTTGCCATCAAGCGTCTCGACTTCGGTCATCTCGCCCAGCCGGGCGTTCTTGCGGGCCTTGGCCTGCAGGGTAACCCGCAAGCCGGCGCCGCCGGAGACGACGCTCACGTACTCGCCCCGCCGCACCAAGAGTGGCGGCAAGCAGTTGAGGTCCGAGAGTGGCTGGCCGCCGCGGATCGCCTGCCCCGCCTCTTGGCCGACGACGGATTCCAGGTCGGCGTAGGGCGTCTCGTTCGGCGCCAAACGGGTCCCTGCCGGCAGCGGTGCGAGCCGCACGCTGGCGGCGGTGATCACCGCCCCGCGGGCGATCGGCGCCGCCGCGACGACGACCGGCGTTGCTTGCCGAACCGCTGCGTACACCGGGAATCGGACCGGGCCGTAGGGCGTGCTGAACGAGATCAGGAACCGTTGTCGACCAGGTTCGATCGGCGTGCGGGTTGAGACCTCGATCTCGCTGTCCGCCTCGGCCAGGTAGTTCGCGTTCCGCTTGGGCAATATTAACTCCGTGGCGTGCAGCATCGGGTCGCCGGTCTGCTCGCGGACGTAAACGGTGACCCGTTCGGTGAGGCGCCGCTCGAGCGGTTCGTGCCGGCCGTCGGAGATGCGCCGGGCGCCGCGGATAGGCCGGGGGGGCGCCTCGGCCACCAGGCGGTAGCCGGTCGGCTGCCTGCGGGGCTTGGGCCCGGTCAGCGAAGGCGCCACGGTGCGCTGCGGGAAGAAAGTCTCGGGTTCTTCGGGGCTCGGCTCAGCAACGGGCGCCGGCGGCGGCGGGGCGAGCGACTTGTAGCCAACCGTAATCCGCGTAGCGCCGTCAAAGCGGACATCGTTCAGGTCGATGCCCGCGGCGACCAGCAGGTTGCGGATATCCTGGGCGCGGATCGTCTCCTGCGTGCCGGGCGCCGGCGCCGGCATCAGCGGCAACGCGGCGAGCCGCGCCTGCTCGGCCGGCGTTGCGCGGAGCACCTCGGCGACCTCTCCGAGACGCAGCACCGGCCCCTGCGGCACGACCTCTGCCCTCACCAGCAGGTCGGCGCCGACGGCGCACGCGCCCGTGGCCAGAGCGATCAGGGCGGCGAGTGTCGTGGCGGTTCGGTTCATCTTTGGTTGCGTAGGTCAAGGCGGGGGGGATTCAGCGGCGACGATTAACCCCGGCGGAGGTTGGCGACGGTCTGCATGATCTGGTCGCCCGCCTGGACGACTTGCGAGTTGAGCTCGAACGCGCGCTGCGTCGTGATCAGGTCGATCAACTCGGTGACGGGCTCAACGTTCGACGCCTCGAGGAACCCCTGTCGGAGCTGGCCGACGCCTTGGACACCCGGGTTGTTTATCTGAACCGGGCCCGAGGCCTCGGTCTCTTGGAAGAGGTTGTCGCCAAGCTTGAGGAGGCCGTCGGGGTTGATGAACGTAGCGAGCTGCAACTGGCCGGCGGGCACGAGCGCCGTTTGGCCGCTCGTGCTGTAAGAGACCTGCCCGTCGGCCGAGACGGTGACCTCGATCGCCTCTTGCGGGATGTTGATCTGCGGCTCGACCACCCAGCCCTTGTGGGCCGAGCCGACAACCAGGTCGCCGTCGGCGTTGATGCCGAAGTTGCCCGCCCGCGTGTAGAGCTGCCCGCCGTTGGGGTCGGTGAGCTGGAAGAAGCCGTTGCCCTCGATCGCGAAGTCGAGCTGGTTCTCGGTAGTCTGGAAGGCGCCCTGGTCGAAGTCGGCCTGCATGCTCGATACCCGCACGCCCAGGCCGACCTCGATGCCGGTTGAGGTCCGCGTGCCGTCGGCGTCGAGCGCCCCGGGCAGCCGCTGCTGGCGGTAGAACAGGTCTTCGAAGTTTGCCCGGTCCTTCTTGAAGCCCGTTGTGTTCACGTTCGCCATGTTGTTGGCGATGACGTCGAGCTTCGTCTCGAGGGCTTCCATGCCCGTCGCGGCGGTGTAGAGCGTTTGAACTGACATGGCGGTGTGGGGCGACTAGTGGGGGCTAGTGACTGGTGATTGGTGAGAGGCGTCAGCGCCGGATGCGCGGCTCTCGCGATCAGGCGGCTCGCAGCACCCGGCCGACAAGGCCCTCGATCATGCTGTCCTGCGTTTGGATCAAGCGGGCGTTGGCCTCGAACGCCCGCGAGGCTTCGATCATCGCCATCATCTGCCGAGTCGGGTTGGCGCCGGACATCTCGAGGAAGCCGGAACGCACTTCGCGTGCCGTCTCGGCGACCGGGTTCACGTCGCCGCGGGGGCGGAAGAGGTTCGCCCCAACCTTGTTCAGCTCGTCGAGCGACTCCGGCTCCACCAACGCGATCGGCACGGCGCCCTCGCCCTGCTGGACGTAGCCGTCCTTCGACACCGTCCACGGCACGTCCGGGGCGAGTTGGATGGGGGCGCCGCCCGGGTCGAGCACCGCGTGCCCGTTCGCCGTGAGCAGCCGGCCTTCGGCGTCGAGCCGCATCGCGCCGGCGCGGGTGAGCAAGGCCTCGCCGTCGTCGCCCGCGACCTGGAAGAAGCCGTTGCCGATGATCGCCAGGTCGGACTCGTTGCCGGTCCGCTGGAGCCTGCCCGCCGCGAAGTTGGTGAGCGTCTCGATGACCTTCACGCCGCCGCCGACGTCGTCGATGCCGCGGCCGCCAGGAGCGGCGTCGCCCTGCTGGATCGATTCGGCAAAGCGGGCCTGGAACGCCGCGACGTCGGGCTTGAAGCCGATCGTGTTGACGTTCGCCAGGTTATTGGCGATCACTTCGAGCCGCCGCGACTGCGCCTGAGCGCCCTCGGCGGACATGTACAAGCCGTACGGCATGGCGTTGGTTGCAAGCAGGTCTGGCCCCCCTGCTGACGAAAGGCTGCAACGCAATGCCTGTGCCGAACCTGCCTGAACGACGCGAGCCGCCGGATAGCTGCCGGTTTCGAGGCGCCCGAGTCCTCGGTCGTGGCGCCAGCGGCAAGAGTTGCCGATCGTTACCGGCAAGAGCTGCGCTTCAACCCGAGGCAACGGGCGACGCTGCTAGCGGGGCCGGAGCAGTTCGCGGGCGCCGCGCGAGATGAGCTTGTCGGCCACGACAACCCCGAGCGAGGCCCCCTCGCCCGACGCGCCCGTCTCCTCTTCGCTCAGCCGCTGCCGGCCGTCTTCGCTGAGGACGACCACCGATAACCTGAGCCGATCACTCTCGACCCGAGCCCACGCGCCGAGCGCCGCGAGGCACCCTCCTTCGAGGTGACGCAGCGCCGCCCGCTCGGCGTCGACCACGGCACGCGTCGGCGGGTCATTCAGGGCTGCTAGCGTCGCGGCGGTCGCGTCGTCATCCGCACGGCACTCAATCCCGAGCGCCCCCTGTCCCGGCGCTGGGAGCAGCACGTCCGCGGGGATCGCCTGGGTGATGCGGTCGGCAAAGCCGAGCCGGCGGAGCCCCGCCTCGGCGAGGAGGATCGCGTCGTATTGGCCTTCGTCGAGCTTGCGTAGCCGTGTGTCGACGTTGCCACGCAGGTCGAGCACGCGGAAGTCGGGCCGGCGGTGCAGCAGCTGCGCCTTCCGCCGGAAGCTGCCGGTGCCGACGCTGGCCCCCTCGGGCAGGGAGTCAAGGCTGCCGGCGCAACGCGACACGAGGGCGTCTCGGATGCCCTCACGCGGCGGCACCGCGGCAAGCCGCAGCCCGTCGATCGCCGCGGTGGGCAGGTCCTTTAGGCTGTGCACCGCCAGGTCGACGCGTCGGTCCAACAGCGCACGCTGGATCTCCTTCGTAAAGACGCCCGTGGCGCCGATGGCGCCGATCGGGCCAACCTGCTGGGCGTCGCCCGAGGTCTGGATCTCGACGATCTCGACGGCGTGCCCCAGCGAGCGGAGTCGGTCCGCGACCCAGTCCGACTGCCAGCGGGCGAGCTTGCTCGCGCGGGTGCCGAGTCGCAACGAGCCCATCAACGCCCGTCCTGATCGAGAGAGGTCCGCGCGGCGAGCGCCGGCGACGCCTCGACGCCGGCCCCGTCGATGCCGGGACCGTTGGACGAGCCGCGTTGCTTCGCGTCGGCCAGCCCGGCCGCGGCCAGCTCGGCGTTCCTCGCGGCGACGGCCTGAGTTAACTGCTGCGGCGGGACCACCACGCCGCAGCTGACGATGAACTGGAACGCCTGCTCGACAGTGATGTCCAGGTCGATCGATTCGCTCTTCTTTACGGTGATGGTGAAGCCGGTGAACGGCATCGGCGACGTCGGAATCAGCACGGTCATCACCGGTTCGTTGGCGGCGGTCTCGATGTCGAGCATGCTCTCGCCGGTCATGAAGGCGACCGTCCAGATCCCCTTGCGGGGGTACTCGACCGCGACGACCCGCGTGAAGTTGTTTTCAAGATCGGGGTCGGTGAACAGGAAGTCCGTGACCTGCTTGACCGACGAGTAGACGTTGCGCACCAGCGGCACGCGGTCGATCAACAGCTCGAAACGGTTCCAGAAAAACCGACCGATGCCCGCGGCCAGGAACTTGCCCAGCAGGTAGAGCACTAGCACAAAGACGCACAGGAAGATCGGGATGACGAACCGCCGCTGCAGCCACCGCTCTTCGACGTACGCGCCGTAGATGCCCTTGGCGGTCTCGGGCATTGGCTGGTCGTCGAGCTTCTCGGCGACGCGGTCGTAGACGGGCGTCGGGATAAAGCGTGGCGTCTTGCCGGACTCGACCTCGACGAACTCACCCCGCGCTTCGGCGCCCTCGGGGACCTCGTCGGCTGTGCGGATGTCCGATGCGTACTCGACCAGCAAGTAGCGGGCGCCGTCCACGAGCGGCTCGAGGACGGAGCGGGCGACCGTGTTGCCGACCCACAAGAAGATGACCAGCGTCAGCAGCGGCGGCAGCAGCACGCCGAAGCCGCGCAGCACGGCACGCCGGAACGGGTCGAGGGCCGCTTTCTTCAGCGGCGGCGTCGTTTCGTTCTTGCCAGGCGCCACGCGTTGCTCGGTGGTTTGGGTCCCCAAGGGCGAAATCGATACCCCTTGGGCGCGAACGCGGGCGCGCAGTTTGCCCGACGCGTCTATTCTTCCCAATCGGACCGCCCGGACAAGATCACCAGCCGCTTTGCCGCGAAAGCACAGCCGCTGCCGGCGGCGGGCCGCTCAAAGGCTCCTGGCCGCCACAACCACAACCACCTGGGCGGCGCCGGCTCGCTTCAGGGATCGGGCCGCCTCGCTGCACGTCGCGCCGGTTGTGAGGATGTCATCAACGAGCACGATTCTCGCGGCTTTGAGTTGGTGGCCCCACCCGGCGCGGAAGGCTGCCCGGACGTTCGGCAGCCGCTGGCTGCGGGCCAGTGTTGGCTGCCGCCGTGTCGCGCGCACGCGTTCGATCAGCCGCGGCGCGAACGGCACGCCCAGCCGGTCGGCGATCACCTCGGCCATCAGCTCGGGCGCGTTTGTCCGCCGAGCCAGTCGGCGCCGCCAGTGCATCGGCACGCTCGCAACCGCGTCGGGGGCGATCTCACGCAGCCGCTCGGCGGAGCGCCGCCACATGAGTTCGCCGAGCGATAGCGCGACCGCCTCTTCCGACGCGTCCTTGGCCCGGAGGGTCAGCGAGCGGAGCAGGCCTCCGTACTCGCCGGCGGCGATCGCTTCGTCGAATCGCCACCGCTGGTCGCGGCAACTGCCACACGGGAGCGTTGTCGCCGCTTCGCTTGAGTTACTGCTTACGGAGACCAAGGGCGCGCCGCACCGTTCGCAGCAGTCGCCACCGAAGAGCTGCAAGTCGCCGGCGCAGGGCTCGCAGAAGGGCCCTGGCGAGGGGGTGTCCGTCGCTGCCAGCGGGAGTTCACCACCGCACGCCACGCAAGACTCTGGCAGCAAGAGCGACACACCGCGCGACGCCGCATCGTGGATGCGCTTGCGGGCCCGTCGGACGAGCGGCGGCGTTGGCAGTGCAAAGCTGAGCATCGATCGTGATCCACAAGCAGGCGGTGGGACGCACCGGCCGCGATGCTAGCACGCCCCGCCTCGCCGTTGAACCATCGACTGAAGTTGACGCCACTCTCGGCTCGGCCCTACGCTCTCACGCATGTTCCGCATTGTCGACCGCTACGTTCTCCGGCAGTTTGTGCAGTTCTATTTGATCTGCTTCCTGAGCCTTACCGGCCTGTACGTCGTGATCGACGCCTTCGGTAAGCTCGACCACTTCACCGACCACGCCGCCGCGGGGGGCGGGCTGCTCGCGACGATCGGCAGATACTACGGCTACCAGTCGCTCGCGTTCTTTAATCGGACAAGCGGCATCCTGGCCCTCGTGGCGGCGATGTTCACCGTGACCTGGTCGCAGCGGCACAACGAGGTCACCGCGCTGCTGGCCGCCGGCGTGCCCAGGCTGCGGGTGCTGCGGCCGGTGATCCTCGCGGCGGTGGTCGTCAGCCTGGGGGCGGCCGCCGCGCGAGAGCTCGTCGTCCCCGGCGTTCGGCACGAGCTGGCGATGGACACCAAGAACCTCTCGGGCGACGCCGCGCAGCCGCTGCAGAGCCGGTGGGACAACGAGACCGATATCCTTCTTGCCGGCGAGTCGGTAAACGCCGCCGAACAGAAGATCCTCAGGCCGAGCTTCAAGCTGCCCCGGGCGCTGGCGGTCTACGGCAAGCAACTCGCCGCCGAGGAGGCGGAGTTCGTTCCCACGAATCCTGGCTCGCCCGGCGGCTACTGGCTGCGTGGCGTGACGTCACCGGCGGCGCTGCTCACCAGTGGCTCGATCCGCGACATCGAAGGCGCGGTCGTCGTCGCCTCGCCCGCTGACACCCCGTGGCTAGGGCCCGGCGAGGCGTTTGTTGTGAGCAACGTCTCGTTCGAGCTGCTTGCCAGTGGTTCCAATTGGCGGGACTTCGCCTCGACGGCCGAGCTTGTGAAGGAGCTCAGCAGCCCGAGCGTCGAGCTCGGTCCCGACGTCAACGTGGCCGTGCACCGGCGGCTTCTGTCAC
Source organism: Planctomycetota bacterium (assembly GCA_039188275.1). Lineage (GTDB taxonomy): Bacteria > Planctomycetota > Planctomycetia > Pirellulales > Lacipirellulaceae > JBCCQL01. The sequence goes on along the minus strand of JBCCZD010000020.1, from coordinate 16,712 downwards.
CGCTGCTCGACACGACCCTGCTCTTCTTGGGCTTGCCGCTGGTCGTGTCGCGCGGGGCGCGCAACCCGTTCTTGGCAATCGGCCTGGCGTTAGGCGTCGTGACCGCGTTCTTCTTGGTAGCGCTTGGCGGCCAGTCGCTAGGCTCTTCGGGTTGGGTCCGCCCCGCGTTGGCCGCCTGGGCGCCGCTGCTCGTTTTTGTGCCCGTCGCGGTGGGGCTCAGCGACCCACTGCGGCACTAGCTTGCGGAGAGCCAGCGTGCGTGGTGTCGCACGCCTGGCTCGGCGACAGTGGCGTCCGCCCTTCCGCGGCTACCACCGCCGCCAGGTGCGGATCGACCGGTTGGTGAACGGCCGCGACTGCCAGATGATCTGCCGGTTGGCGACCGGTCGGCCCTGCTGCGTGCGCTTGACGGCCTGCTTGATCACAAACCGGCGGTGCAGGTTCGAGCCCAAGCCGGTGGGGCCGTAACGCCCGGCAGCGGAAGCAGACGATTCAACCAAGCCGCCAAGGCAAAGCAACGCGGCGGCGGAAAGGATGACGAGGCGTTTGGCGCCCATGGGTAGGGTCTCGGCATGCGGGGGGGGAGTGAGTCTGGCGGCCGCACGGCCACCTTCCGCCCTCTTCTACGGCGACCGCGCGCGATTGTTACCGCATCGCCTTAGGAATCTTCCGAAATTCCCAGCGGCTGCCAGTACCCCGGCAGGGGCGCCTCGACCGCGACCTGCTCGTCACGCATCGGGTGGCGAAAACCAAGGCTCCTGGCGTGCAGGGCGATCGCCCGCTCGCGGAGGTCCTCGTGTTGCGGGCCGAACGGCGTAGCACAACCGTACTGCGAGTCTCCCAGCACGGCGTGCCCCCGCGTCGACGCTTGAACGCGGATCTGGTGCGTGCGGCCGGTCTCGAGCTCGATCTCCAGCCACGTCGCCGGCCGGCCGCTCGGCGTTGTAAACCGTCGGCGGACTTGGTACTGCAGTACGGCCCGTTTGCCACGCGGGTCCGCTTCCGGCACAACGATCGATTGCGACATGCCGTGCCGCTTGTGCAGGAAGTCGACCCAGGCGCCCTCGTCTGCCGCAACGTCCCCCTCGACGACGGCCCAGTAGGTTTTGCTGACGGTCCGCTCCTGGAACTGCCGGGCGAGCCTCTGCGCCGCGCGCAGGTTGCGCGTGAACACCAGGGCGCCCGACACGGGCCGGTCGATGCGGTGAGTGATGCCGACATAGATGTTCGCCTCGGCCGCCTTGCCTTCGCGCTGCTTGAAGAACTCCCGGACCCATATCTCGACGCTGTCGATCCCCCGCGGCGCCTGAGTCAGGACGCCCGGCGGCTTGTTGATGACCAGCAGCGGGCCGTCGTCGTAGAGGGTTTCGAGCATGGGAGGCGGTCGGCGGTTTTCCCGTTCGAAGCGCGGGGGCGTGGCTCGTTGAAAGCTAACAACCATTTGCCGTCGGCCGACAGCCCTCGGGTCACCCATACCGGTCGAGTACCCGGTCAACCAGCCACGGCGCGAAGCGGTTGGCGGTCACCATCGCCCATCCTTGGGTGTTCGGAATGATGAACCGTCGCCGGCGGCGGAGGGCGTGGAGCGTCGCGCGGGCCACATGCTCGGCCGGCACGCCGCCACGGCGGGCCCAGGGCGGCGTCCCCTGTTGGTCGATCACGTTCTGCTTGAACCCGGTCTCGGTTGTGCCGGGCGCGACGACCAGCAGGTCGATCCCTTTGGCCTTCAGCTCGGGGCGGATCGCTTCGCTCAGGCCGTGCAACGCAAACTTGCTGGAGCAGTACTCGCTGCTGAACGGCAGGCCGCGGCAGCCGAGGATCGAGCCGACGTTGACCACCGCGGGGTCGTCGCCCGCGGCGAGGGCCGGCGCCGCTTCGCGGATGAACTCGGCCGGCGCGAAAAGGTTGACCTCCATCAGCCGCCGCAGCCGATCGGGGCTGACTTCGATAAACCGACCGTAAGCGCCGGCGCCGGCGTTGTTGAAGAGCAGGTCGAGCCCGCCGAACGCCTGCTCGGCTCGTTCGATCGCCTCGCGGCGGACCGACGGATCGGTGACATCGCCGGCGAGGAACTCGCTGCCACCGCCCAGCGATTGGCCGAGCTCGGCGAGCTTCTCCTCGTTGCGGGAAAGCAGTAAGAGCCGAACGCCGATGCCGTGGAGCTGACCGGCGAGCTCCCGGCCGATGCCGCTCGACGCACCGGTAACGATTGCCCGCTTGCCCGCGAGAGAGCGGCCCGGGCCGAAGGGCCAGCCGGTGGCGAGGGCGAGGGGCATGGCGACGGCTAGGCCACTTCTTCGATCGGCGGCCCTTCGGCCGTGGGCTCTTCGCCGTCGGCATCGAACAGCACCGGATCGACCGCCTGATCGCCGCGGGCCGCCGGTTCGACCTCGCGGGGTACGACAACCGCCTCGCCGGCGGAGATCCGGCCGAGGTGCTCGCGCGGGATCCGGCAGTGGACGCTCACGCGGTCTTCGGTGAACGTGCGGCTGAGCACCTCGGCGTAACGCGAGAGGTACGCCAGCAGCCGCCCGTTGTCGACCGCCATCTCGATGTCGACCTCCTCGAAGTGGTCGCTGAGCGCGGCGCTCACCGCCTCGGCGAGCCGGTCGAGCCCGTCGCCGGTCTTTGCGCTCACCTCGACGGCCCCGGGGTAGCGCTTGCGGAGCGTATTGAGCCGCGAGTCGTCGCCCGCCTGGTCGACCTTGTTGAGCACCAGCAGCGTGTTCTTCTGCTCGATGCCGAGCTCGGCGAGCACGTCGTACACGGCGCTCACCTGGTCGAGCGCCGCGGGGTTGCTGGCGTCGGCGACGTGCAGCAGCAGGTTGGCGGTGTTCGCCTCCTCGAGCGTCGCGGTGAAGCTGGCGATCAGCTTGTGGGGCAGGTCGCGGATGAAGCCGACGGTGTCGCTCAGCAGCACCGGCCCCCAGCCGGGCAGCCGCCACCGCCGGGTCCGCGTGTCGAGCGTGGCGAACAGCTTGTCTTGCGCCAGGACGGTCGCGTCGGTCAGCTTGTTCAGCAGTGTGCTCTTGCCGGCGTTGGTGTAGCCGACCAGCGAGACGGTGAGCCTGTCCGACCGCGCGGCGACCTCCCGCGAGCGGCGGCGGTGGATCTTGTCGAGCTCCGCCTTGAGGTCGGCGATCCGCTTCTCGACCAGGCGCCGGTCGGTTTCAAGCTGCTTCTCGCCCGGGCCCCGCATGCCGACGCCCATCTTCAGCCGAGACAAGTGGGTCCACATCCGCTTGAGCCGCGGCAGCGAGTACTCGAGCTGCGCCAGCTCCACCGCGAGCCTTGCCTGGTGCGTCTGGGCACGGGTCGAGAAGATGTCGAGGATCAGCTCGGTCCGGTCGAGCACTTTGACCTTGGTCGTCTGCTCAAGGTTACGGACCTGAGCGGGCGACAGGTCGTTGTCGAAGACGATGACGTCCGCCTCCGTGGCGCCGACCATCTGCTTGAGCTGCTCGAGCTTGCCCTTGCCGACGTAGGTCTTGATATCGGGCCGCTCTCGCTTCTGCGTGATAAGGCCAACCACCTGGGCGCCCGCGGTTTCGGCCAAGCCGACCAACTCGTCGAGCGGGCCTTCAGCCCATGCGTCATCCGCGGAGAGGGGATCGTGGCGTTTGGGCTGATCGGCGAGTTCAACGCCAACCAAGATCGCCGACTCGCTGTCGACGCTCTGCTTGCGATCAATATCCATCAGGCGCCGATGCGGCTGGGCTCCCTTGCAACGGGTTGGCGTACACAACGGGCGCTAGTTAGCGCGACTGCCGGGTGGACCGGGTGCGCCCGCTCAGTACCACCCAGTACGCTCAGTACCATCCAGTATACGTCGAACCCGTGGCCTGCCTACACTCGTCACTCAGACGGGCGTCGGCAGGCCACGGGCGGGGTATCCAAACCGCCGGTGAGCTAGATCGGACACCGTTTGCCCCGGTCGAGTTCGCGGAGGCGTCGGCGTCTTCTCACCAGATGTACTCGAAGCCAATGTTCCAGCCGTGGAATAACGCGTTGCCCTGGTCGAGCAGGAACGCCGTCCGCTGCGAGTCCGCCGGGATCAACGCGCTGGCGTAAGGCGAACCCGTGTTGAAGTTGTCGCCAACCAGCGCGAGCGAGTTCATGAACAGCACCTCGTAGCCGCCGCGGACCGACAGGCTCGGCAGCACGTCGGCGACCAGCATGATCTTCGCCTCGCTGATGAACGCCGCCTGGTCGTTGCGCGCCGTCTCGGTGAAGGCGGGCGATCCGTCGCTGGTGCTGAAGGTGTTCTCGATCGTGTAGTGGTTGTTGTAGAGGCCGACCTTGCCCTCGGCGCCGACCCGGAGCCCTTGGATGATGCCGACCCACATGTCGCCACCCATCTGGAAGCCGGCGAGGTCGTTGTCGGAGATGAGCTGCGTCGATGAGGTCCCGACGCCCGTCGGCTGGACGATCGCCGCCGGGGGGTCCGGTTGCGTCGTCCCGGGGGCGAAGTCGTTGCCCACCGTGTTGAAGCGGAAGCTCTCCTTCAGCTTCGTGTAACGGAAACCGGCGAGCAGGGTGCCGGTCACCCGCGGGCTGTATCCCACCCAGTACCGCCGGTAGCTGATCTCGGCGGACTGCAAGTCAGACGTGTAGCTAAGGCTGTGCGTCGTTGCCCGGTCGGTCTCTTCAAACTCTTCCAGGTCGGCGGGGTTGAAACCACCCTCAAGCGGGTCGACCGCCGGGTCGGGGAGGAAGCCGTCACCAAAGTTGGTGAAGGGGGAGAACAACGCGTTCACCTCGCCGGCGACCGCCGCCGGGTCCGTGAACGAGGCCGAGCTGTTCATGTCGAACAGGCCGGTGTAGGCCACTTCCAGCACCGAGAGGGGCCCGACATCGTAGCGGCCCGTGATGCGGAACCCGGGCTCGTACTCGCCCGAGATGTCGTCGCTGCTCAGCACGATGTTGGGGGCAACCCCGGTGTCGTTGAAGCCGAGCGACGTGAAGTTCACCGTGCCATCAAAGATCGAGTCACGTTGCAGCGAAAGGTATTCCACGGCGATGTCGAAGTAGTGCGGCCCGACCTGGTCGACGCCGTAGCCAACGCCGCCGCCGTAACCGCTCCCGTAGCCCCCGCCGCCGGGTGGGCAATACTGGGCGGGGATGACCGCCGGGTCGCCGTGGGCGTCGACGAGCGGGTCGCCGGGGTGGAATGCCCTCACGGCGCCGGCGCCGCCGGCCTGGCCGCCGTACACAGCATTCGCGACCGGGAACGGCCCGGCTTGCTGCGCGACCGCGTGGCCGGGACCTGCCAGGACAACCGCCGCCGCCAGAGCGGCAAGCAACAGAGCGGGTGCGCGCTTCGTCATCGTTCTCCCCCAAAGCCGACGCCGGAGTGCCTGGTTGGCGGCCGGCGGCTGACCGTCTCGTTGATCGTTTGGGCACGCCCCAGCAAGGCCTCAAGGGCCGCTGCTCTCGTGCGCAACGCCCCCAGGCCGCGAACCGGCCGCTGAGGGTCGCTCGGAAGAAACTATCGGACCCGTTTGACCGATCGAATCAGTCGTTCCGGCACAATCGTTAGAGATTCCCCGATCCGGACAACGCCGAACCGGCCGTTCGACCGGACAACGCCGAACCGGCCGTTCGAGCGGTTTGGCTGGCTGCGGACCCTGGAACGACTGCGTCGTGTTTCAGGCCTCGTAAAGCTTTGCCGAGGAACCGCTTCGGAGCGGTTCAATTCGCCTCCGGGGATCGCGCCTTCAATACAATGCGACCGGTAAAGCGTCCGCATGAGCGTGGGCCGCGGCCGGTGTTGTTCCTCGGCGATTGCTCGGCGCTCGGCGTCCCGGCTCGTGGCTTGGGGCGCCGTGGGGGCGTTCAGGCCATGGGCAACGACCTTCGCATTCAGGCGGATTTGGCCGAGCAGATTGTTTGACGGCGATTTTCGGCCTAATTAGTATGCATTGGTCCGGTCTGGTCGTGGGGTCCTGACAGGTCTTATCGATTGCTCACGTGGCGCCGCCCGTGGCCTAAGCCACGCGGGGGGCGATGGACTCCACCGAGATCGGTTCGGCCTGGTACTGCTTGTTTTCACAGCGGCCCAGGCTCCCGCCAGTCAGACGCCCCTCCCAATCATCTGAAGCCGGCGGCCGGAACACGCCGGGATTTGGAACCCGAGAAAACGCCGCGACGCGCCGGGACCGCGTCGTCCGCGCAACGCCCCCAGGAAACAGTCAACGTGCGCAATCACAGGCAAGCGAAGCGGTTTGGTCGTTCACTCGGCGCCGGGCTGGCGAGCGGCGGGGCCCCGGGGTCCCTCCAGCGGCCGTTTCTGGACGACGCGCCCCTGGCCCGACTGGCGGAGGCCGGCGCCAAACAGATGTCCAAGTGCTGGACCTTCGAGAGGCTCGAAGAGCGCCAGATGATGACGGTCGACTTCAACGACCCGTTCTTCGCCTTCCAGTGGCCACTGCTCAACACCGGCGGCGTGAATATCGGCGACGAGCGCCTCCAGGACATCCGCGGCGTTGCCGGCGAAGACATCAACGTTGTCCCCGCTTGGGACCTCGGCTACACGGGCGAGGGCGTCACGATTGGCGTCGTTAGCACCGGGGTCCAGCTCGACCACCCCGACCTGATCGACAACCTCTCCACGGAACTCGGCTACGACGTCGACTCGCGCACCGAGATCGGCAACGGCAGCAACCTGGCCGCCGGCGCAGCGAACCTGGGCGTCGCCGCGGACGCCGAGGGGACCGCGCTCGCCGGGTTGATCGGCGCTGTGGCCAACAACGACGAGGGCATCGTCGGCGTCGCGTACGAGTCGACGCTCGTGCCGATCCAGATCTTCTCCGGCGGCGTCACGGGCATCGATCAAGTGCCCAGCCTCAGCGACGCCGACATCAGGCAGCTCTTCCTCTGGGAAAATGATGAGATCGACATCTACACCCACGCGTGGGGCCCCAGCGACAACACGAGTCAGATCGCCAACATCAGCGAGGGCGAAGTCGATGGCCTCCGCGAGTCGGTAACCTTCGGCCGCGACGGGCTCGGGGTGATCCACGTCTTCCAGGCGGGCGACGGCGCCTCCAGCGGCCAGGGCCCCAACACGGACCCCTTCTTCAACGGGTCGAGCGACTTCGCCGGCTACAACCCCTACATCAACTCCCGCTACACGATCGGCGTGTCGGCCATCGACCACGACGGCGAGGCGTCGAACGTTGACGGCACGCTCACGCGTTACGCCGAGGCGGGGCCGGCGATCCTTGTCGCCGCCCCGAGTGGCTCCACCGCCGGCTTCGGCATCGTGAACGAGCCCAGCATCGGCTCGGGGCTCTGGACCACCGACTTCTCGTCGACCAACCCCAACTTCGCCGGCTTCAACGCGGCGACCGTCGACAACCTCGAGCCGGACGACCTGGTCCTGATCGAAGACCCCTTCGACCCGACCAACAACGTCACGATTAACGACCGCCTGGACAACCCCGACTACACCTCGCGGTACGGCGGCACCGGCGCCGCCGCGGCGCTCACCTCCGGCGTCATCGCCCTGATGCTCGAAGCGGACCGCGAGGCCAACAACGGAGTCGACACCCTCAGCTACCGCGACGTCCAAGAGATCCTCTTGCGATCGGCCCGCCAGGCCGCGCCCTTCGAACTGCTCCAGGACGGCGAAGACAAGTCCAACGAGATCGACTACGGCGAGACGTGGATCGTCAACCGCAACGCCATCTTCATTGACGGCGACCAGTTCGGCTCGGCGCCCGTGGCGCCGCTTACCAATATCAATGCGCCCACGTTCGTCCCCGGTAACTCGGCCGCGCACTTGTTTACCAACGGCGTCGGCTACACCGTGAGTCAGGGACGAACCCTCGGCGGCTCGACGGTCGGGTATGGCCACGGCGTCGTCGACGCCGAGCTCGCCGTAAAACTCGCGTCGGTTTGGAGTTCGCTCGACCAAAACCTGGCCGACGAAGAGACCTTTACCAGCCAGTTTCAGGAAATCAACAACGGGACGATCTTCCCCGTAGCGATCAGCGACGACAATACCGGGAACTTGATTGTCCCCGGCGGACTGGGCACCGACACCCCGAGCGCGGTCGCCTTCTTTAACGAGTTCGGTGCGGACGCGCCCTTCGCCAACTACACGGGTCAAATCGGCCGGGGGCCCGGGGGCTTCAGCATCACCGTGCCCGAGGACCGGACACTGGAAGTCGAGTGGGTCGAACTCACGCTCGAGCTCTCGACTGCCAACATCGATAACCTCCGCGTGCTGCTCGTCTCACCGGACGGGACGTACTCAGAACTGAACCACCACTTCGACGGACCGGGCGGCAGGCCACAAAACGCCCAGGACCCGCTCTCGACCGGCGGCGCCCAAGAGCTGCAACCCGGCGGCGGGCCCGGCGGCCCCGGCGACGACGACGCCGGCGGGCTCTTCTACACGTTTTCGACCAACCGCCACTGGGGGGAGCGGACCGACGAAACCGTCTTGATCGACCCGGCAACAGGCGAGCCCTACGCCGACGCGTCCGTGCTAGGCGACACGATCGACCCCGAGACGGGAGAATACACCCGCACCGCGGCCACCGGCGAGTGGCGGATCATCTTCGAAAACTACGGCCCCGAACAGATCGGCTTCCAGGGCTACGAGATCGCTTGGCACGGGACCCCGATCGAGGGCGATACCCGGCGCATCCAAGGCCTGGTCGGCGTCGACGAGAACGAAGACGATATCTTCAACTTCGACCGCTACACGCAGACCTACTTCGACGCCGACCCCGGCGAAACCGCGGCGACCGGCGTCCAAGACTTCAGCCGGCTGGGCGAAGTCACCCGCATCGCCGACGAGACGCAGGAGCAGTTCGCCGAGAACGTGACCGTCGAGCTGTACGCGGTTACCCAGTCGCAGTTCGACGCGGGCGTCACCTCGGGCCCCACGGTTAACTTCGACGCCCTGGGCGCCCCCGTCCAGCAGTTCATCACCGGCGACGACGGCAACTTCTACTTCGACGTCGTCCCGCCAGAGCCCATCCCCGACCCCAACCCCGAGGGCGGGTTCGACATCGAGGTTCAGTTCGTCAGCGCGATCGACGAGAACAACGTCCCCGTCGAAGGCGAAGTGACGCTCGTCACCGCCCGCGTCCAAGCGGCGTTCGACTTGGCGGCCGAGCGCTGGGAAGAGATTGTTGTCGGCGACCTCGAGAACGTCACCTTCACCGAGGCGTTCGACAGCGACGGTGACGGCTCGCTGGAGCGCACGATCGACGACCTGCTGATCTACGCCTCGATCGAAGACGTCGACGGTCAGCTCGGCACGCTCGGCTTCGCGACCAATACCGAATTCCGCGCGAACAACCTGCCGCACCAGGGGATCATGGTGTTCGACACGGCCGACGTCGCCAACCTGTCGGACGGCGACCTCTTCAACCTCGTGCTGCACGAGATGGGCCACGTCCTCGGCATCGGCACCATCTGGGAGGACCTGGGCCTCGTAACGGAAGACGCGGACAACGGCCCGGTATACATCGGGCAAAACGCCGTCGACGAGTACATCGAGAACTGGAACATCCCGACCGTTGACCCCCTAACGGGCGACCCGATTGATGTCCAAATCCCGCTGGAGGCTGGCTTCGGCCACTGGGACGAAGACGCGTTCCTCGACGAGCTGATGACGCCGTTCGCCTCGGACAGCGCCTTCGAAGCGATCAGCAGCATGACGGTCGGCTCGCTCGAAGACGTTGGGTATGAGGTCAATTACGCGTTCGCGAATGATTTCGGCATCGCCGATGCGCCGGGCGTCCGCGCCGCGCCCCCAGGCCCCGTGGCGCTCGCCGCCTTTAGTGGAGACGGTTCGGGTTCGACCGACGAGGCGCCGGCGCAGAGCTTCGCCTGGGACGCCGGGGCAGAGGCGGCCTACCTCGCCGGACAAGCCGCGTTGGCCTCCGCCGCGACTTCCGACCCGATCGTCCAGTACGCGCTGCGGATCATCGACGGCGAAGGCCGGACCATCAACAGCTTCGACCCCAACGCCCCCACCGGCTTCCAGGGCAAGTACTTCGGCGAGTGGGTCCTCGACAGCACTGATTTCTACGCGCTCGACCGCGAGATCCCGGTGCCCGAGTTCGAGCTCGACGCCTTCGGCGATCCCGCGGTCATCCCCGCGACGTTCGAGTACAACCCAGCGACCGACTACACCGTGCCCCTGGACGTGAATGGCGAGACGATCCCGTTCAACAACAGCTTCGTGCTGGGCGTCCGGGACGACGTGGTTGGCGTCAACTTCTTGCTCGACCCGCTGGACGAGCTCACCGACCCGGCGTTAACCGCCGTGACGATCGACGGCTTTGTCTTCAACGACAAAGACGATACCGGCATCTTCGACGGCGAGGACGTCGGGCTCGGGGCGGTAACCGTCTACATCGACGCCAACTTCAACGGCGACCTCGACCCGGGCGAGACGACACAGCTGACCGACGCCAACGGCAACTACAGCTTCACCTTCTTCGGCGACGAGGACGGCGACGGCTTGATCGACAGCCTGCCGCTGCCCGCGGCGGAGAGCGTGCAGATCGGCGTGGTGGCGCCCCCCGGATTCGAGTTCGGCACGCCGCGCACCGGCGTTAGCTCCGGCATCATCTTCCCCGGCGTCGAGGCCTCGGACCGCGACTTCGCCCTGGTCGCTTTCGGCACCAACGCCCCCGACCCGACCGACCCCACCGACCCCACCGACCCGACCGACCCCACCGACCCGGTCGACCCGCCACCCTTCCCGGGCGACACGCCGGGCCGCGTCGGCGGGTTGGTGTTCGAGGACGCCAACGGCGACCAGGTCCGGCAGAGCAACGAGTTCGGCGTCGCCGGCGTGACCGTCTACATCGACAGCAACAACAACGGCGCCTTCGACACGGGTGAGCAGTCGACAACCACCAACCAATTCGGCGCCTACGACCTCAGCAACATCCCGCCGGGCGACATCGCGATCCGGATCGTGGTCGAGTCGCCCTTCACGCAGACGACGCCCGACGGCACGTTCGCGATCTTCGCGACCGTCCTGCCGGGCAGCAACCTCCAGGGGCAGTCGTTCGGGATCCGCAACGCCGCGACGCGGGACTACGGCGACCTGCCCAACTTCCCAACCTTCTTCGCCGACAACGGCGCCTCGCACGAGATCAAGCCCGGGCTGTTCCTCGGCGCCCAGATCGACGGCGAGGTGGACGGCCAGCCCAACACCGTGGGCACCGGCGACGACTTCGACGGCAACAACGACGACGACGGCGTCATCCTCCGCGACGCCAGCGGCGACGGCGTTATCCAGCCGGGAGAGGCGCTCAACTTCGACTTCTTCGTGAACGGCTCCGGGCAGTCGATCAACGGCTGGATCGACTTCAACGCCAACAACATGATCGACGAAGGCGAGCACGTCTTCATCGACGCGGCCGTGGTCGACGGGACCAACTCCACCGGCGGGGCGAACCCGGCGCTGCCCACGCTCACCGCGCCGGACGACACCTCGCTGACCGAGCCGATCGCCGCCCGCTTCCGCCTCGGCGGGGCCGGGCTCCAGATCACCGGCCCGGCCGATTCTGGCGAGGTGGAGGACTACCTCTACAACACGACGCCCGACAACATCGACGTCAGCCAGCTCCCGACGGGCGACTACAACTTTGACGGCACGGTGGACGCCCTCGACTACCTCGTGTGGAGGGCGAACTTCGGGAATGTCGGCAGCGACGCGGCCGACGGCAACGGCGACGGCATCGTCAACGCCGCGGACTACACGGTCTGGCGTGACAACCTGGGCGAATCGGCGCCGTTTGTCTCGACGGTCGTCGCCGCGGCTTCCTCGTCGTCGACGCCACTCGCTTCAACAGCCGCGGCTCCCCCGGAGCCCGCTTCCGCGGGGACGGCGTCCTCGGCGCCGGCCGCGGTCGGAGACGGCCCCGGCGTGTCGAGCACCGCGACGCCGCTGGGCACGTTCGACCTCGACTCGGCGTTGGCGACCGTCGGTCTCACGCAGCAGTCCTCGGGCGGATCGACGGTGATCACGTCCAACTCGCCGACGCTGCTTCCCGGCGCCGCGGGCATGCTCGACGCCATCGGGGCCACGGCCCCGTCCGGAAGCGACTCGGCGGCGGTCGCCCAGTTCGAATCGAGCGAGCTGCAGCTCGCCTTCGAGCTGACCGCGGTCGAGGCTGAGGCGGACCCGATCGAGCTGGCGACCGGCGAGGAAGCCCGCCTGGATGAGGAAGAAGAAGCCGTGGCGCTCGCCTTGGAAGGCGACCTGTTCGCGTTCTGAGGGGGCGGAGGCTCCAACACGCCATTCCGCCGGCGCTCGGCGGCGTGCGGAGCGTCTGGCCGCGGCACGACCTGGAGACCTTCAAGAAGCGGGAGACCTTCAAGAAGCGGCTGAAGTCCCTTGAAGCAGGAGTTGCTCAAGAGGGTGGCGTGCCGACCGAGGACCAGGTGGTCGCCCTCGAGCGGGTCAAGCAGGAGAAGGAAGCCCACGGCGAGATCGAGACCGCCGTGTTTCTGTGACGGGGCCCCGGGTACCCGGAGTCTCAAGACAGTTCTACGTCGGCAGGCTCAAGGGGGTCGGCCGCGTCTGCCAGCAGGCGTTCATCGGCACCTACTCACACGCCGCCTTCGTCAAGCTGTACGACCGCAAGAACGCGCTGGTGGCGGCCGACTTGCTCAACGACCGGGTCGTCCCCTTCCTCGAAGAACACGTAGAACACTTCGAGGACGATTACCACGCCGCTCTTGGCTTCGAAGACTATGACGCACGGGAACCGCTCGACCAGCGCGGCGCGTAGTTCGCCTCGTACGTGGCCGAAAGACTGGGGCCAGTCGAAAACAGCATCGAAGCCCTGACGGAGCGTGGCCTGGAAGCGGCTGCCCAGGTCTTCGGAGGCTGCGTCGTAATACCCGACGGGGCCGGCAGGTCTCCGGCGACCAGCGGGTGAGAATGCCGCTTACTCGCCATCGACACGCCGCCAGACTTCCACGTCGTCGATCGCCAGCGACGGATCAGTCGCCAGCTCTCTTGAACGCCGTGTCGCTTCCTTATTCACCCGTGCGCAATGAACTAGACAGGCCGACCAACGGGAGCGCCGTGTTTAGCGATTGAAAGCTAGTGCTATGTCCCGTTGCTCGCGCATTCATCAATAAGCACCGCCGGTGGCAAGACGACCGGCTCGCCGGAGGCGGCGAAGTCGTCCCGCAACCGTGTGACGACTTGAAGCTCCTCCGCGGCCGAAAGGCTCCGCAGGCTGGCGATATCGCTGTCCCTAAAGAAACCCGCTAAGGATCAAACGTTCTCTCAACCGCTCTACCATCTTCGACGACGGGCAGCAGGGGTCTCAGCGAAGACCCGAACAGAGGGGCCGTGCACGCGCCCTCAATTGTCATCCAGCTTGAAGTGGAGGGCGCCGCCGAGCCGCTGAACCCAACCCGTGTTCAAATCGCCGTCGTCCGCCAGTTCGTCAACCGACCGTGTCGCGGGGATCCCCACATAGATCCCAACGCCAATCACGGGGCGGGCCGTGCCGAGTCCGTCCCAATCGTAGTACGCCCCGATCGGTGTTCGGGAAGTAAACAAGGAGCTTGGCAGCAGCCCATCGAAGTCGCTCGGGAAGTCACCGCTGCTGGCGTCGTTGGGCCACCGGCCGTTCCTTGCTTTGAAGATCTCGGCCGCCTCGAAGATTTGTTGCACCTGGGTCACGACCGCCTGCTCGGCCGCTTGCTCCGATACGCCGAACGTGTAGGGCACGGCGATGCCCGCCAGGACGCCGAGGATCAGGATAACGACGACGAGCTCCACGAGCGTGAAGCCGAGACGGCCGTTGCGGGGTCGGGTCGATCTCAACGTTCCGCGACCTCGGCCAGAACAACGAAAGGCGAGTAAGGCGCCGGCGCTGTGCGGACGCCCTCGCAACAAGCGGGCGCCAATGGCTCTTCGACGGAGTCCGTGCGACCACGCGATCCGACTCGCTCTCTCGCCAAGTAAGCGCTACGGAAAGTGTAGGTTGGCCATGGACCGAATCGACGAACGCCTGCTTGCAAGATTAAACGGCGAATACCCGCCGACCAAACTTACGGGTTGTTTAGGTGGCGCTGATCGTGCTAATGATGATTGGGCCGGTCCTGAACCCGCGAAGACCGAGCTTGCTTTGACGTTGCAAGGGCTTCCGTTGATCGCCCTCAGCACACTAGCAGCGCACGGTCAACCGCCCCTCGTCGAGACAAGCAATCCCAACGCCCCATGAAGCCCCCGCGTGACTTGCTGTGGCTTGATGGGCTTGCCGGGTTGGCCGCGGGCGTGGTGGTGCTGCCGCTCAGCGGCGTGATCGCGGCGTGGCACGAGATGCCGCTCGGTTGGTGGCTGCTCAATGGCGTGATGAACCTCGTCTACGCGTCGTACTCGCTGTCGATCGCCCGGCTACGCCGCCGGCCGGCTGGGCTGGTCGCCGTCATCGCGGCCGGCAACCTGCTGTGGGCCGGCGTTTGTGTCGGCGCCGCGACCTGGTTTCGCGCTACGGCGACACCGATCGGCCTTGCTCACCTGCTCCTCGAAGCAGCGTTCGTCGGGTCCCTGGGCGCTGTCGAGTGGCGTGCCCGACGGCGTTTGGCGCGATGAGCTGGCCCCGTGCCGTGCGACGCGGATGCCCCCCATTCGGCACGGGGCCAGTGGTCGGCGCGCGGCGGCGTGTTTCCTGTTGCCGGTAAGCTTATGATGGGGAGCGTCTCGTCTCTCGCACGTCGGCTACGGAAGCCCAACTTATGCCTTGCTCTTGTTTTCTGTCGCGTACCGCGACGTGTTTGCCGCTGTTCGGCTTTTTGTTGCTCGTCGCCGCCGGCGCAGCCGACGCCGTGGCCGTGAAGCCGCCGGCCGGCAAGCCGAATGTCATCCTTATCATGAGTGATGACCAGGGTTGGGGCGACGTCGGCTTCAACGGCAACGACAAGCTGCACACGCCGAACCTGGACGCGATGGCGGCCGGTGGCGTGCGGTTCAACCGGTTTTACGCCGCGTCGCCGCTCTGCTCGCCGACACGCGGGAGCTGCCTGACGGGACGCTACCCTTTCCGCTTCGGCATTTTGGCGGCGCACACCGCCGGCATGCGTGTGGGCGAGATCACCATCGCCGAGATGCTGCGCGACCAGGGCTACGCGACCGGCTTCTTCGGCAAATGGCACATGGGTTGGGTCCGGCGGGCCGACGCCGGCTCGCGCGGCTTCCGGTCGCCACCCGACCTGCACGGCTTCGACGAGTACTTCGCGACCACCAGCGCCGTGCCGACCTGGGACCCGACCGTCACGCCAGCGGGTTGGAAGAGCTGGGGCCAGTCCGCGGGCCAGCCGTGGAAGGGGGGCGCGCCCTACTCGCACAACGGCGCCGAGGTGACCGACAACCTTGCGGGCGACGACAGCCGTATCATCGTCGACCGCGTCGTGCCGTTCATCGAGAGCCGCGGGGGCCGCCCGTTCTTTGCGGCCGTTTGGTTCCACGCCCCGCACGAGCCGGTCGTCGCCGGCAAGGAGTACCGGGCCCGGTACTCTCAATACGGCCAGGCCCGGCAGCACCTGTACGGCTGCCTGACCGCGATGGACGAGCAGATCGGTCGGCTCCGCCAGAAGCTCCGCGAACTGGGCATCGAGCGCAACACCGTCGTCTTCTTCTGCAGCGACAACGGCCCCGCCGACCGCGCCGCGCGGCGGGGCGTCGCCTCGGCCGGGCCGTTCCGCGGGCGCAAGCACATGATGTACGAAGGCGGCCTGCTGGTGCCGGCCTGCGCCGAGTGGCCGGGGGTGATCCCCGCGGGCGTATCGACCGATGTCCGCTGCGCCACGGTCGACTACTTCCCGACGATCGCCAACCTGACGGGCTACCGGTTCAGCAAGTCTGACGAGCGGCCGATCGACGGCATCGACTTGATGCCCGTGATCAAGGGGGAAGTCAGCCAGCGGGGCAAAGACCTCTACTTCGGCTACCGGCGCCTGCACGGGGGAATCGACGGCAAGGCGATCATCTCAGGCGACTGGAAGCTGCTCCAGGAAGCCCGCCGCGGCGGTCGGCGCCGGCTGTTCAACCTCGCAGCCGACCCGTACGAGACCGAAGACCTCGCTGAAGAACGCCCCGCGGAGTTCGACGGCCTCGCGGCACGCCTCCGGCAACTCGAAGAAGAGTGCCAGCTCAGCCGTGACGGGATGGACTACCGGTACTAGAGCGTTTCTCTGGTTTACCGTTCTCGGTATACGCAGTGACGGAAGTAGGCGAGGCCCCCGTGTAGGGAGAACTTGTCGAGCACCGCGTCGATAGCTTGTTCGAGTTGTTCGACGGTTCTGGCGGCGGCCTTTCTGAGGAGGGCCTTAAGCTTGGCGAAGGCGAGCTCGATCGGGTTGAGGTCGGGGCTGTAGGGCGGCAGATTCTCGATCGAGTCTTGCGCCGGCGGCTTCGATCGCCTGGCGGACGCCGGGCCGCTTGTGGCTCGGTAAGTTGTCCATGATGACCGTGTCGCCCCGGCGGAGCGTCGGGGCAAGGTGCTGCCGGACGCAGGCAAGGAAGAGGTCGCCGTTCATCGGGCCGTCAACAACCAGCGGGGCGGTCATCCCCTCGGCCCGCAAGGCGCCCAGGGACGCAGTCGTCTTCCAGTGGCAGTGCGGGACCTTGTCGGCGACACGCTGCCCGCCCGGCGCCCGGCCGTGGGTCCGCGTCAGGGTGTGACCAGCCCCCACGAACAGCACCCGTTTCG
>JBCCZD010000019.1:0-26902 GCA_039188275.1 Planctomycetota bacterium | reverse complement strand
CGCAGGACGCGCTCGGCGAGGCCCAGCGCTTCGTCCTGCGACATCGTGTGCTTCGGCACCGCGACGCCGCTACCGGTGACGGACACGTTCATGTCGATTCCTTCGCGTTGATGAGAAGCTCCTTCAGCACGGCAACGACTGGCGGTGGTTGGTCGGCGGGCGGCAAGCACCTAATGGCCGCGGGCTTAGGGCGGGCCTCACGACGGGCGATCCTCTTTGAGACAGGTCACCCTCGACTTCCCGGCCAGCCGGGCGCCGAGCGTGAGCAGGCCGGGGAAGAGCCGGACCGCCGGCGCCGACGCACGCACCAGCCAGGGCCGCATCGCCCACTCGGCGATCAAGCCCGACGCGCGGAGCCGGCCGCCGAACTCGCGGGACCACCGCGTTGCGTACGCATCGCCGGCGCGATGGACTGCCTCGCGCGCGGTGACCGGGCGGCGATGGCTTGCTTCGAGCAGGCAGTCGGCGGCGATCCAGCCCGACTGCATCGCCATGCTGATCCCTTCCGCAACCACCGAATGACACTCGCCGCCGGCGTTGCCGACCGCCAGCAGCCCGTCGCGGTGCAGGCGGCGCCGGCCGGGGCGGATCGGCCCCGCGGCGAGCCAGTCGCCGTGTCGTTCGGCGGTGGATAGCACGTCCGCCGCGGCGGGGACGTTCCGCTTGATGTGTTTGAGCACCGCCTCGCCGGCCGGTAGCTTCGATTCCGCGCGGAGCCGGTCAAGCACGCGTCGGCGAACGCAACACGAAAGGCTGACCAGCCCCGCTTGGCAAGTGACCATGCCGCCATAGCCGCCCGGGAATGACAGGAGCGGCATCAGGTCCGGGGCGAGCCGTGCCCCCGCGAAGTGGGCCTTGAACCCCAACAGGTCGCCGGCGGTCGCCGGCGCCGCCGGCGGCAGCGTTGGCAGAGAGGACCGGCGCCACGCCCCGTGGGCGGCGACCACGATCGGCGTTTCAAACGCGATCGCTTCGCCGCCGGCGTCCGCCTCGCAGCGCCACAGGCCGCCGCCGCGACCAGTAGCGACGCGTTCGACCGTGTGGCAACGCGCGGGCTGCACCACTTGGGCGCCGCGGCGGGCCGCTTCTTCAATCAGCAAGAGGTCCAGGCGGTCACGCGTGAGCGCCCGGCCCCACGCCTCGGCGGATCGCTCGCCGCCGGCCCGCGGCAGCGGCGCGGTGACCGCCGCCGGCGAGCGCTGGAACAACGCCACCCGCTCGATCGGAGGCCCGGCGGACGCCTCGAACGCCTCCCAGATGCCGAGCTCGCGGAGCAGCCGCCAATTGGTTCCCGAGAGGTACTCGCCGCAGACCTTGCGTCGCGGGAACGCCGCGCGCTCGAGGATGGCGACCCGCCAACCCGCCTCCGCCAGCCGCATGCCGGCCACCGACCCCGCCGGCCCACCGCCCACGACAACGGCGTCAACGCCCACGGCCGCCCGGCCGCCCGGCGGGCACGCTTGTTCTTGAGGGTCGGCGCTCGGGGCGGCTTCAGCGCTCACGCGTGGGCTCCCACTCCAGCAAGAATCGGCACGGCCAGCGGCTGCCGACGCGGGCGCCGGTCAGCCCGGCGTCGGCGGCAAGCCGGCGCGCTTCGGCAATCGTAAACGCCCCCTCGACCGACCGCGGCCCGTCAACACGCACCACGGGCGAGCGGCTCAGCACCCGGCACGCGACGTCCGCCATCAGCTTCCCCGGGCGGCTTCGCACCAGGTCATTGATCAGCAACAGCCGCGACGCGACGCCGCCCAACGAACGCAGCAGCCTGACCGCGTCGCCGGCGGTGAGGTGGTGCAGGAAGAGCGAGCACGTGACGACGTCGAACGACTCGCGTGGCGGGTCGGCCAGCACGTCGCGTTGCTCGAACCGGACCCGGTCGGTCACGCGCTCGGCGAGGGCCCCGGCGTGCGTGACGGCCGTTGGACTGATGTCGCAGCCCAGCACCTCAAGCTCAACCCCAGCAGCCGCGGCCCGCCGCCACAGCCCGAGTGCGACATCCCCCCCACCGCTGGCGACATCCAGCACCCGCAGCCGGCGCCCCGCGTTGGTGCGTGCCAGCTTTCGGATCGGCCCCCACAGCAGGCCCGAGCTGCGGCTCCACCGGTTGAGCCTCGCCAAACCCGCGAGCGCCGCGACGTGCAAGCCACGGTCCAAGTCGGGCCGGTCCATGACCTCGGGCTGAAGTTTGCGAACGGCTAGCGGCAAAGAGGATCGACTCGCGGCGAGACGTTGATGGAAGCGTACGGCTTGTAGGGCGGTCAAAGCGACGCCGCATTGTATCACTCCTCGCGGCGACGCTTCGTGCGACTCACCGCCGCTCGGTTGAGAAAACGGTCGGTGGCCAAAATTTGCATCACGTGGCACAAAACGGCGCGCTCAAGAACGCTGCTAGAATTTGATATCTCAGCCGCTACAACAAGAATCGCCGCGATATTCGCCCGCGTCGACTCGCGTATTGAGGGGGGGGTTCAGCGGCGTCTTGAGCTCCGAGACGGCCTCGTTCGGGGCGCCACGCGTGCGAGAAAACGGTTGAGCCCGTTTCGCGAGTCGCCAGCAATTTTTCTTTGTGCCAAGGCGGGCGCCTACGGCCGGCGCCGCCTGTTTCCACGGCTCCCGTACCCGTCAGGGCGATAGGCGGCTGAGCGACCACGCCTGGCCACCTCCTGTGCCGGCATCGCCAGACGTTCCCACGCGAGAGTACAGCAGCCGGTCGTGCAGCCGGCTTGCGCGGCCCTGCCAGAACTCGATCGCGTCGGGCGCGACGCGGTAGCCGCCCCAGTGCTCGGGACGGGGGATGTCGCCCTCGGGCCATTGCCCCTCGAGCTCGGCCATGCGCCGCTCGAGTGGTTCCCTGCTGGCCAGCACCTCGCTCTGCGGCGAGGCGTGGGCGCCCCGGCGGCTGGCGACGGGGCGGCTGTGGAAGTACGCGTCGGACTCCGCCGCCGACACGCGCGTCACCACGCCGTCGATCCGCACCTGGCGCTCGACCGCCGGCCAGTAGAAGACGAGCGACGCCCGGGGGTTGGCCTCCAACTCGCGGCCCTTGCGGCTCTGGTAGTTGGAGTAGAAGACAAACCCGCTTCGATCAAAGCCCCGCAAGAGCACAATCCGGGCCGACGGCCGGCCGGCGGCGTCGGCCGTGGCGAGCGTCATCGCGTTGGGCTCGTCGATGCCCGCGGCGTCGGCGGCGGCGAGCCAGCCCTCGAACAGCGTCAACGGGTCGCCCGGCGCCTCGGACTCGGTGAGCGTGCCCCGCGTGTAGTCGCTTCTTCCGCTAACGAGAGACACCGCTACACTCCTACGCTACGGGTACGCTACAGGTACGCTTCAGCTACCGATGAGTTGTACGCCTTGGACTGCTTGCCCGCCCCGCGGCGGCCACTCCCTCTTCACTAAACGAGTCGTCGATGACGCTGACAACCCCCGCCCTGCTCTTCCCGGCGATCTCGCTGCTGTTGCTCGCCTACACGAACCGCTTCTTGGTTCTCGCGCAACTGGTGCGTCAACTCTACGCGAACCAAGTCAACGACCGAAGCGGCGGCGGCGAGGAAAGAAACGGCGAGCGGCGGCAACGCGTCCTCGTAGGGCAGATCGCCAACCTCCGCCGTCGGATCGGCCTGATCAAGAACATGCAGCTCTTCGGCGTGCTGAGCTTCCTGGCTTGCACGTTGGCGATGCTCGCCCTGTTCCTGGGCCAGGCGGCCGCCGGGGAGTGGGCGTTCGGCGGCAGCCTGCTGCTGCTCACCACCTCGCTGCTGCTGTCGGTCTGGGAAATCCAAATCTCCTGCGGCGCGCTCAACCTCGCGCTGAGCGACCTTGAACAAGACCGCGCGACTCCCTCCGCAGACCAGCCGTAGGCGACCCGCCGCGACGGCCCACCCGAGACGGCAACGCCGCACCCAGCAATCGCGTCGCGAAGCGGCCGCCCCGACCAACGGAATCCCGCCCGCGCGGCGGGCCCCCCGGCCATGCCGAAGCCGCAAGCTCTCCGCAGCGTCGCGAGGTCGTGACTGCTCCCCGTCGAGACAGCAAGAAGCCCTCCGGCGCGGCGAGCCCGCGGCTCTGGCACGCCGAGACCGCCAGAAAGCCCCCGGCGCGGCGAGGTCGTGGCTCTGACACGCCGAGACCGCCTGGAACCGAGTACCCCGTAGGGGAGTCGAACCCCTGTCTCCGCCGTGAGAGGGCGGTGTCCTGGGCCACTAGACGAACGGGGCGTGGCCGTTGAAGTCGCGTAGTATGCGGCTCGCGGCGGGTCGGGGCAAGGCCCGCCGGGCGGATGAAGTGCTCGGCTGGCTAAGCGGTGATGCCCTTGGTGAGCTTCATAAAGGCGGTCTCGAGATCGATCTCTTCTTCGGCCAGCAGCGTAATCCGGTAGCCCGCACCGGCGAGGGACGCGGCCAGCGTGCTCGGGTCTCGGTGGCCCTCGTTCAGCGTGACCCGCAATTCCGGTACGGCGTTCGCGGCGCCGTGCTTGTGGCTGCCGCTCACCTCTTCGACCGATTCCACGCCGGCGAGTTCGCGCAACGTAACCGCGGCGCCGGCGAGGTTCTCGGCCACGCCGACGCGCATGATGAGCTGGCGGCGGAGCATCGCCATGAGGGCATCGATCGTGTCGTTGTACTCGAGCTCGCCTTTCTCGATGACGCCGACCTTGTTGCAGATGTCCGCCAGCTCCGGGAGGATGTGGCTGGAGACCATGATCGTCTTGCCCATGGCGCCGAGCCGTTTGATCAACTCCCGCATTTTGATCCGCGCCCGCGGGTCGAGTCCGCTGGCCGGCTCGTCGAGAAGCAACACTTGAGGGTCGTGCAGCAGCACCCGCGCCAGGCCGAGCCGCTGCGTCTGCCCGCGTGAGAGCGTGTTGGCGTTGGCGTCCCGCTTGAAGTCGAGGTCGACCAGGTCGAGCACCTCATCGCACTTCGCCCGGCGGGCCTTGCCGCGGAGCCGGTAGGCGGCGCCGAAGAACTCCAGGTACTCGATCACCTTCATGTCGTCGTACACGCCGAAGAAGTCGGGCATGTAACCGATGATCCGGCGGATGTCTTTCGGCTTGGTGTAGATCGAGTGCCCGCCGACGTACGCTTCGCCCCAGGTGGGGGTGAGCAGCGTCGCGAGGATCCGCATCGTCGTCGTCTTGCCGGCGCCGTTGGGGCCGATAAAGCCAAAGACGTCCCCCTTCTCCAGCCGGAGATTGATCTCGCGGATGGCGAACAGCTCGCCGTACTTCTTGGTGAGGCCGTTGGTTTCGATCATCGGCGTGGCGGCGTCGGGCCCGGCGTTCTAACGCGCACGAACAGGGAGGACAAAGCGGTAGTAGGTGCGGTCGGCGTCGGTGAGAGGCGCCCAACTCTTGCCGCCGGATAGGAGCTCGCTGTTGCGGCGGCCTGGGCCGGCGTCGACGCGGGTGACAAGCACCGCCCTGCCCTGGTCGAGCTGAGGCGAAAGATCGACGCCCCGTTGGAAGTCGTTCGGCAGGCCGGTGAACTCGGGCCCGCCCAGCGCGTCGGCGAACATCATCAGGTGCAGCAGCCCGTCGAGGTCGAGGCCGCGGACGTCAAACACCGGGCCGCTGGAGACCCGGTTCGCCCGGACCTCGGCGCCCGGCGTGACGTAGTCGTTCCGGATGAGGCTCTTGAGCTTCACGGGGGGGCGGACCTCGTCGAGGGCGACCGTGTCGCCCGGGTCGAGCTCGCCCAGGCGCCAGGCCCAGTCGCCGAAGGCCAGCCAGGCAGACGTGAGTCGCGCCCCCGTGCCGTTGGTCACGACCCCTTCGAGGACGCCGGGCGCGGACGAATCCAAATCACCCGCGACGGCGCCGAGGCCGGCTTCGGCGCCAGCCTCAGAAACCTCGGCCCTCCAGGCGGCGGCGAGCGCCTTGGTCGAACGGACATTGATCGGCAAGCCGGTAAGGGCGGTAGACGATTGGCGGTAGGCGAACCCGTCGCTGGCGCTGTCGGTCGCTGTGCGATCAAGGCCGCCGAGCCCAGCGCCCGGCTTGCCAAGCCAAGAGACCGACAAAGCGCTCACCGCCAGCGGCGCACCACCGGGCCCGCGCGGCGCAACGCCGACGTCGTGCCGGCACGCGGCGGGGGCGTACGCCTGCGCCCACAGCCTGCCCCGCACCACCCCCGAGGCGACGTCAACATCGACGAGCTCGATTTGATTCACGCGTGCGGCCGTGCCGCCGAGCGTGGCGGACAGCGCGTAGGCGGTCCCCGCCACGAGGCCGGCAGCCGCCGGGAACGTTACCCACGTCAGGCTGAATCGGCGGACGCCGAGCTTCAGCAGGAAGTAGTCGGCCGGCCCGATCAGCAGCAAGTAGGCGATGCCCGTGGCGACAACCGCCGCCATCGACGAAGTCGCCACGCCATCGAATCGCGAGCCGAGCCGCTGCTGCAACGCCCCGGACAGGTCGGTATACCCGGCGACGCCGATCACGGCCGAACCACGGCCCGTTCGGCCCTTCGGCGCTTCCGCTTCGAGCCGCGCAACGCGGGCGAGCACCGCGCCGCGTCCGCCCCACGCCGCCAGCGGCCCGGCGGTCAGGTCGGCGGCGATGAAGCCAACTTCGCCAAGGCCCCGCGGGGCGCGGACGACTAGGGGTAGGTCGCTCTTGCGCCCGCCGCCACGGGCTTCGACACGCCCCTCGGTGGCGGTTAGCTTTGCTACGGGGATCGCCACGCGTCGGCCGCCGGCGACGGCCAACTCCGCTTCGGCGTACCGCTCAAACGAGGAAGGATCGGTCAGGGTCACCAACCGCTCGAATCTGCCGGGCGTGAGGCCGGCGAGCGGTCCTTGTTCCCCAATGGCCGCAGGCGCAGCCGAGGCGCCAGCCAGCAGGAGCCGGCCGCCCGACTCGACCCATGAAGTGAGCGCCGCAACCTGTGGGGAAGACGCGTCAGCAAAGACTGATGCGTCGGCCAGTGAGACAATCACGAGGTCGATCGCCTCGAAACCGGCTTCGGTGGTCGGGAGTGCGGCCAGCCGATCAAGCCGGACCGTCTCGGTGAGACGCTGATCCGTCGGCGCCGTGAGCGCGACCGGCGACGACGCGACCTCAACGATCAACCGATCGGTCGAGCCGAGCGGCGGGCGCAACGCTCGGGGGTTGGCGGCCGCCTTTGGCAGGAACTCGCGGGTCGCCACGGCCCGCCCGCCGTCGCCGGTATCGGGTTTGACAAGCGAGACCCGGATCGGCGCCCCCCGTCGGCCGACGCGGATGAGCGCCTCCGCCCGGCCGTGCTGGTCGACGCGGCCGCCGGCGTAGGTGACCCGCATCGCGTCGTTGTCGGGCGCGACGACCTCGACCGACAGGCCCTTGGCGTCGGCCGCTTCCACCGTCACGGGGGCCCAGGCGCCCAGCTTGTAGGCGCCCCCTACTCCGACCGAGACGCCGGTGATCGACGGCGCTGCCGCCCCGGACTCGACGACCCCGGCAAGCAGCAGCACCGCCACAACGGCGGCACAGCGGGGCGGCTTTGCGGTGAGTGGGGCGGTCGGCATAAGAACGCGGAGGGCGTGCGGCCTGGAGACACGCCATTGTTGCTTGCGTACCACCCGCGTGCTAGGACGGGCCGCGGCGGGGTCCGCTGCTGTCCGGCTACGGCTTCTCGCCCTCGCAGCGGCAGACCAGGTCGTCGCAGCCGGGGCAACCGCCGCCGTACTTTTCGAGTACCGCCTGCGTTAGGTCGACGCCCGCGACATTCGCGATGGTCGTCAGCCAGGCGAGCACATCGGCGAACTCGCCGCGCTGCTCCTCGGGCGTCCCCTCCCGCAGCGCGGTGGCTAGCTCGCCAATCTCCTCGATCAGCCACATGAAGGTGCCGTCGACACCCCGGTCGACGTCCTTGTCGTGGTACATGTCGCGGATGAGCTGCTGAAACTCGTCAAGGCGGAGGGCGCCGGGCATGGCTTGGTTCGGCAAGGTTACGAGGCTGTGCTGCGTGGAAGCGGCGCCGGCGACCTGCGAGCCGCAACGAGCGGGGGGCACGCGGCCGCCTGCGAACGCACCGCTCGAGGCTCAAGGCGAAAAGACAACGGGACGGTATGGCCGCCCGCGCGTGCCGATGGCCGACGGCTGGCTAGTAGACATCGCGGACGTACCGCTTGGACTCTTTGAGGTCTTTGACGTACGCCTTGGCGGCCGCCTCGTCGCGTTTCCCGTGCTCGGCGATGAGGGCGTGCAGCGCCTTGTCGACGTCGCCCGCCATGCGCGAGGCGTCGCCGCAGACGAAGAAGTAGGCGCCCCGTTCGAGCCACTCGAACAGCTCCGCCCCCGCTTCGACCATGCGGTGCTGGACGTAGACCTTCTCCTCTTGGTCCCGGCTGAACGCGAGGCTGAGCTTCGTCAGCAGGCCTGACGCCTGCATCGCGGCGAACTCATCGCCGTACAGGTAGTCGGTGGCTTGGTGCTGGTCGCCAAAGAAGAGCCAGTTGTCGCCGCCCGCGCCGGTGGCGCCCCGCTCTTCGAGGAACGCCCGGAAGGGGGCGACGCCCGTGCCGGGGCCGACCATGATCATCGGCGCCGCGTCGTCTTCCGGCACGGTGAAGCCGGGGGCCCCGTGGACGTAGATCAGCGACGTGTCGCCGGGCTCTAGCCGATCGGCGAACATCGTCGAGGCGACGCCCAGCCGCAGCCGCTCTTCGATCGTGTAGGTCACCTTCGCGATCAGCAGGTGGACCTGCCCCGGGTGCGCCTTGGGCGAGCTGGCGATCGAGTAGAGCCGCGGCTGCAGCTTCTTAAGCGCCTGCGCGAACGCCTTGACGTCGACCGTCGCCGACGGCGCCATCTTGAGCAGCTCAAGCACGTCGAGCTTGTCGAGCAGGTCGTCGTCGTCCATGGCCGCGGTGACCGCTTCGCGCTCCGCGTCGTCCTTGCACGACTTGGCGACTAGCTCGATCATCTCGTCCGACAAGTCTTTAAGGTTTGCCGTCGAGGCGAGCGCCTCGACCAGCTTGGCCTCGATCCCGTGCGGAGCGACCACGTGCTCGGTGCCGTGGGCGCGGAGGCAGAGCAGGATCTGGTCGATCAGGTCGGGGCTGTTAGTCGGGTAGACGCCAAGCGAGTCGCCGACGCGGTAGGTCAGCCGGTCGTCGGGCAGGTCGATCTCGACGTGGACCGTGTGCTTGCTCGACCCCTCGCCGTTGAGGTTCTCGATCTTGGCGACCCGGGCGCGGACCGGGTTGGTGCGGCTCACGGGGGCGGGGCCGTCGGCCATAGGCGGCGCTTGAGCCTCAGCGGCGGGTTCGTCGCCGGCGGTCGGGGCGGCGGTGGCCGCGGCGGCCGCCGCCATGTCTTCCTTGCTGATCTTTTTCAGCATCCGGGCGGTTTCGCGGCCGCCGGGGGAGCAGAGCGAGAGGTCTTTCTCTTGGCCCGTGGCGATCGCCAGGGCGTAGGTGTCACACATGTAGCCGCAGGCGCCACAGTCGAGCTGGGCCATCGCGGCCATGAGCTTGTGGGCGGGCGACTCGTCCTTCGCCAGGTCCATCCGCTCGTCGATCGACAAGCTCTCGTCGTGCCAGGGGCCTTCGAGGTCCTCGGGCTCAAGCGTCGCAACGCCGCCGGCCGAGCCGACCGACTCGGCGCCAACGGCCGCGGCGACCGGCGCCGCCGCGGGGGCCTGCTTGTAGACCGGCCCGGAGGGGGCGCCATTCATCTGGGGCGATTTGAGCAACGCCTTGGCGGCCGCCGGCGCCTGCTCACGGGCGCTCTCAAGCCCCATCCACCCCGCAAAGAACCCGTTGAGCCACGCCCGCTGCTCCGCCGTGAACGGGGCGTCCTCCGGAATCAGTGGTCCCGACATTTCGTGGTGTTCCGTCTCGCGTTTGCCCGCGTCGCGCCCGCTAGGGGTGTCCGCCGTGGGTTCAGTGTAGCCCCGCCGCCCGGGCCCCGCTGCCCCGGCGTCGGTGGCCGGCCCAACGTCGGTGGCCAGCCCAACGTCGGTGGCCAGCCCAGCGGGAACCTAACCGGTGCGGCTGCTGCCGCGGTCGGGGTCGCCTCGCGCCGCGAGCAACTCCCCGAAGGATAGCGACCTTCCGGCGAGTCAGCCAGCGGAGACCGCGGGGCCGTCGCCGACACCGGCGTCACAATGGATGATACCGTGCCGAGCCCCCGCCGCCATCCTGCGCGGCGCCCGGTTTCTGAAGATGCCTGCGCGGACGGGCTTGCGCAGTCGCCGAGCCCCTCACGGCATCCGCAAGCGGGAAGACGAACTTAACGGGCGGCTGGGCCGCCGTGCCTGAGAATCGTTGGCTCGTCGGGCGAATCGCTCGCCAAACGGCGCTCAGCGTCAACCAAGCCCTGGCGCACCAACGCGGCGAGGCTGACAACCTGGGGGGGTCGCATCATCTGGGTGTGGTCGGTGGCGATATCGTAGGACTCGACCCGCTGTGCGAGCGGCCCCCACCCGAGCTCCGGATCGGCCGCCAACGGATTGGTGCTCGCCTGCTCGCGTGCGCGGTAGAGCGAAACGACTCCCTCAAAGGCCGCGGTCGTGTGGCTGTGGACCGCCTGCACGTTCTTCTGGAAGACCGCGAAGACGTGTTTGCTGGCAGCGAGCTGCGCCGCGTCCACCAGCCCGGCCTGGGTCGCCCGCTCAGTGAAGTACGCGACCTGCTCGTCGGCGGTCATCTGCCGGAGCTCGTCCAGTGGCAGGTGTTCGAGGTCGGGGAACAACGCCTGCAGGAGCGGGCCGAGGTCGGCTTCGGAGAGCGACTCCTCGGGCGGCGTGGCGCCGGCGTCAAACAAGCCTACGAAGCCGACTCGCTCGCCCGCGGCGAGCAGCTCCGCCGCCACGGCGTAGGCGAGGTTGCCGCCTAAAGACCAGCCACAAACGTGGAATGGCCCACCGGGATGGCGCCGGCGGAGCAGCCCCGCGTAGTAGGCCGCCATCTCGGGCAGGGTGTCGTGCGGCGGGCGGCGGCCGTCAACGCCGGCCGCCTGGACGCCGATCACCGGCCGCTCGCCACGGAAGTGTTCGGCAAGGTCTTGGTAGCAGAAGACGGTTCCCCCCGCAGGGTGGATGCAGAACAACGGCGCCGCGTCCCCATCGGCTTGCAGCGTCACGAGCGAAGACACCTCGTCGGCCGCGTCGGGGTCGCGGAGCATCGTCGCCAGCCGGGCGACCGTCGGCTCTTGAAACAGCACGGCGAGGGGGACCGCCGCGCCGGCGCGGTTCTCGATCTCGGCAACAACGCGCACGGCCAACATCGAGTGGCCGCCGAGCTCGAAAAAGTCGTCCTCGGCGCCGACCGGCGTGACGCCGAGCAGCTCTTCCCAGACCGCCGCGACCAAACGCTCGTGTTCGTCCCGCGGCTCGACGTACCCCGTAGCCCAGCCGGGGCGGCCGGTGGGCGGCGGGGGCAATGCCCCGCGATCAACCTTGCCCTGCAGGTTCTTCGGCAGGTCGTCCAGCACGACAAACGCGGCGGGCAGCATGTAGGCCGGCAGCGACTCGGCGAGCCCCTGCCGGAGCCGCGGCGCGAGCTGCGCCGCCCGCTTCTCGGCGAGGGGCTGATTGCTCAGCAGCGCCCGGTCGGCTCCCTCGTGCGATCCGCGAGCCGGTGCAACATCGCCAATCGGCGTGCCGGGGGCGTCGGCGCGGTTGTGGACGCTATGGAAGCCACGATGGAGGACGACGTCGTAGGCGCCCGCGGGGTCGTCGCTTCTTGGAGACGAAACGTCCGACCAACGGACCTCCACTCGGCAGCGCCCTTCGGCGGCCCGGCGCCAGGCGTCGGGGTCTTCGTCGGACGCATGGGCGGCCTCGGCGATCAGCGCATCGCGTGATTCGACCGTGTCCTCGTCCGCCATCGCTAAGAGCGTCCGCCATGCCTCCCCGTCGCCCGCGACCCGCGGGTTGCGCTGCCCTCGGACTACCGCCCGGTGGACGCCGCTCTCTAAGAAACGCGCAACCGTCACCGCGGCGCCACCGTTGGCGGGCAACTCCGCCGGCGCTCCGTCTTCGGACGGCCCGTCAAAGTGCAGCACCGCGTCGTAGCGGTAGCGGGTTAACTCGTTGTCATCGCCGCCCGGCTTCAGGTCGATCGAGGCAGCCGAGAGCCGGGGCAGCACGCTCGACAGCGTGTCGAACAGGGCGGGCGAGATCAGCAGCTCTTCTTCGTGCCGCAGCCGGGCCTCGATCCGGCCGAGCAGCCGCCGGCGCGGCACACCAGGCTCGGCCTTGGCGAGCTCGACCGCGGCGGCCAGCGGCTCGTGCAGCCACAGGTTGCGGAGGTCGCCCAGGAAGATACTCCCGCCGGGCGCCAGCAGCTCCGCCGCGCCCCGCAGGACGCCGAGCAGGTACTCCAGCGACGGGAAGTACTGCACGACGGAGTTGAGCACGATCGTGTCGAACCGCCGCCCGGCGAGCGGGCCCGCTTCGTGGGCGGCTTGGTTCAGCAGCTCGACGCGGCTGGCCCATTCGGCCGATTGCCGTTTGAGCACGCCGCGTAGCTGGTTGATCGATCGGTCGAGGAAGTCGGCGCCGACGTAGCTGCGGCAGTGCGGCGCGACGCCGAGCAAGACGATTCCGCCGCCGCAACCGATTTCGAGCACGTCGCGCGGCTTGAGGCGTAGCACACGCTCGATCGTCGCGTCGGCCCAGCGACGCATCTCAGCCTCGGGGAGGGGCCGGCCGGTGAAGACGCTCCGCCAGCCGGTGATGTCGAACTCCGGGTTGCGGAGGGCGCCGGCGGAGCGGTGCGTCTGGTCCATCAACGCCCGCCACGCGGCGACGTGCTGATGCTCGAGCGCGCGGGCGCCGGCCCCCTGTTCGGCGGCTGGCACCACGTAGCTGACCAGGCGGTCCCCGACCGCCGGGTCGCGGTGGAGCATCGTGTATGCCTGCGCCACCTCGGGCAGCGCTTCGAGGGCGGAGGTCACCTCGCCCGGCTCGACGCGGTAGCCGCGGATCTGCACCTGGTCGTCGACCCGGCCCGCGAACTCCAGCACGCCGTCCGCCCGCCAGCGGCCGAGGTCGCCGGTTCGGTACATCCGCGGCGGGTCCGCGGCGTCGGCTGCCGGCGCGAAGGGGTCGGGCAGGAACCGCGCGGCGGTCTCATCGGGCCTGCCGAGGTACCCGCGGGCGACGCCGGCGCCGCCGATATAGATTTCTCCGGTAACGCCGATCGGCGTTTGGCGGCCCGCTCGATCAAGGACGTAGGCACGCATGTTGGCCATCGGCGCGCCGACCGGCGGCGGCGCCGAGGGCGGTCCCGGCAGCTCGTACATCGAGACGCCCACCGTCACCTCGGTCGGGCCATAGCCGTTAAAAAACCGCCGACCCGGCTGCCAGCGAGCGGCCAAGTCGCCGGTCAGCAAGTCGCCGGCCGACAGCACCGTGCCCAGGCCGGGCAGCGCCGCGGGGTCGAGCGTCGCCAGCAGCGCCGGCGTGAACTTCCCCATGTCGACCTTCTCTTCGCGGAGCACCCGCGTGAACGCCGGCGGGTCGAGGGTCGTTTCCCGATCGACGATGACGAGCGTCGCCCCGTTGGCGATGCCCAGCAACGC
This sequence comes from Planctomycetota bacterium, assembly GCA_039188275.1. Lineage (GTDB taxonomy): Bacteria > Planctomycetota > Planctomycetia > Pirellulales > Lacipirellulaceae > JBCCQL01. The sequence continues at coordinate 13,392 of JBCCZD010000019.1, read as the reverse complement.
CTCGGACAGGCCGCCGTCGAAGGCGGGCGAGAGCGAGTGCAGCACACGGTTGCCGGGCCGGACGCCCATGACCCGAGCCTGGGCGTGGACGAAGTTGACGATGCCGGCGTGCTCCGCCTCGACCCCCTTTGGCTTGCCCGTCGATCCCGACGTGTAGATGACGTACGCCCGCGATCGGGGCGACAGCGTGGGCGCCGCGTACGGGTGCCGGGTGGCGAGCAACTCGTCCGACGTCAGCCGCCGGGCGCCGGCGGGCGCCGCGCGGCCCGGCTCGCCGATCACAATGCGGGCGCCACAATCTCCCGCCAAGTCGGCGAGCCGCTGGTCGGTCGTCGCGGCGTCGAGCGGCACGTAGACGCCGCCCGCTCGCCAGACGCCCAGCATCGCGACAACCGACTCGGCGGACCTCGGCAAGCCGACGACCACCGCGTCGTCGGGCGCCACCCCCGCGGCCTGCAACGCCGCCGCGACCCGCCGGCTGCGGGACTCGAGTTCGGCGTAGCTCAAACGGGCGCCGGCGTGGCGGACCGCGCACGCGTCTGGCGTCTCCCGGGCCCACCGCTCGACGAACCCATGAACAAGATCCGGCCCATGAACAAGATCCGGCCCATGAACAAGATCCGGCCCGTGGACAAGCTCCGGCCCGGCGAACGCCGCTTGCGTGTCGTTCCAACGCTCGAGGCACGCCCGCTGATCCGCGTCGAGGACCTCGAGTGACGAAACCCGCTTGCTGGGATCGCCAAGCGCGTCCCGCAACAGGGTTTGAAACGAGCGGACCCAGCGGTCGATCGTCGTGCGGTCGAAGAGCGACGTCCGGTACTCGACCTGGCCGACCCACCGCCCGGCGTCTTGCCAGAAGAAAAACGTCAGGTCGTACTTGGCGGTCCCATTATCGACCAGCATAGGCGAAACGGAGAGGCCGTCGCCGCCGGCGAAGTCGCGCGGTGGGTTTTGGACAACTAACGCGGCCTGAAACAGCGCGTCGTGGCTGCGGTCCCGGCCGGGCGATACCGCCTCGACCACCTTCTCAAACGGAGCGTCTTGGCTGTCGAAAGCCCGCAGCGTGCGGTCGCGGACCGACTCCACCAGCCCGGCGAACGCGGGGTCGTTCGACAGGTCAGCCCGCAACGCAAGCGTGTTGACAAAGAAGCCGATCAGCCGCTCGAGTTCCGGCTTCGCCCGCCCGGCGACGACGGTTCCGACGCACAGATCGTTCTGCCCCGTGTGCCGGGAAAGCCACGCCTGGAACGCCGCCATGAGCACCATGAAGGGCGTGGCGCCAGCCGCTTGGGCCGAGCAGTCGATCGCGTCGCTCAGCGCCGCGTCGAAGGCGATCGGCGCCACCGCGCCGTCGAAGTCGGCCTCCGCCGGCCGCGGCCGGTCGGCCGGTAATTCAGCGCTCGGCGGGGCATCGGCGAGTTCGGTACGCCAGTCGTCGAGTTGCCGATCGAGCAAGCCGCCCGCGAGCCGCTCGCGTTGCCAGGCGCCGTAGTCCGAGTACTGGACCGGCAGCGGCGCCAGCGGCGACGCGCACCCACGCCGAGCCGCGTCGTACAGCGCGGTGAGCTCGTTGAGCATGACCCACATCGACCAGCCATCGGAGACGATGTGGTGCATCACCAGCAGAACGACCCGCTCGTCGTCCGACAACTCAAAGACGTGGCAACGCAGCAGCGGTGGCTCGGCCAGGTCGAACGGCTGGCGGGCGGCCCGGCGCAGCAGCGCCTCGAGGCTCCCCCCGTTCGTAGCCGAGCCGCGGAGGTCGACGACCGCCGGGCGGACCTCAACCGCGTCGAGCACCCGCCGCGCGGGCGAGCCGTTGCGGGTATCGTAGGCGTAGCGGAGGGTCTCGTGCCGGTCGGCCAGGCGCCGCAGCGCGGCCGCGAAGGCGTCGTTGTCGAACCGGCCGGTGACCCGCGCCGCGAGCGGCATGTTGTAGAACGGGTGACTCGGCTCAAGCCGGTCGAGCAGCCACAGCCGCTGCTCGGCGTACGAGAGCAGCCTCTTTTCCGCGTCGCTGGCCGGCGGGACGCGCTCGCCCCCGCCGCCGGCCTGCTTGCGGCGGAGCAGCAACGCCTCGAGCGCCGCGCGCTTTGCAGGCGAGAGCGCTTCCAGCCGCGCGGCGGCTTCAGACTCGGGCGGGGCTTGGCTCAAAACGGGTCCCTAGGCGTCGGGAGGAGCGGACGGGCGGCGCCACGCGTGCGGTTAAGCCGGCGCGTCTTCGAGCGCCCGCTGGCTTCCACTGGCGGCGAGCTGCGCGGCGAAGAAAGCGATCAGGCGGTCGCGGTGCGTCTGCTGGAACTCCGCGGCGTTGTCTTGGCCGTGGAAGTCGATCTTGCGGATCAGCGGCCGCTCGCCCGGGTGCCGGTCGAGCCGCCACTCGTTTTCGAGCGACTCGCTCATGTGGTGCTCGGCGATCTTCTCGTTGCCGCGGAAGCGCTGGATCCGCGGGTGCAGGTAGAAGTCGTTGTACGCCTTGTCCGGGTCCGGCTCCCGGCGGACCGCAAGGATGTCGTCGAGCGTGTCGCCGTACTCCATGGTGACGGTGTAGTAGTGCTCTTGCTCGCCGAAGCGGCTGTCGTGCGCGTAGTCAACGGCGAGGGTCTCGGCGTACTCGGCGGAGGGCTGAGCGGCTTCGCCAACGCTAGCCGCATTGACGGTCAGCACGTCACACAAGAACCCGGGCTGGTGCATCAGCGCCGCGCTGGTGCTGACCCGTTCGATGACTTTGTCGGCCAACGCCTCGGCGGTAAGCGGCAGCCGCTGCGTTGGCCAGGGCGCCGACTCGTATCGCTCTGCCAAGATCGACGCCAGCGACTTCACATTGAAGCGGAAACCGTGCAGCACACTCGACATCGTCTTGTGCAGGTCACGCGTCTGCGTGATCGTCCCCGCGTAATACAGGTGGGGCGTGTTGGTCGACTCCCACGCGCTGGTCATCTGCGGCAGCCGGCCGCAAGGCGTCGTCTCCGGGGAAACGCCGCCGCCGAAGTACGCCGGGTCCCACCGGAACCCGGTGCAGGCGATCACGCGGTCGTAGGCGAGCTGCGCCCGCTGCCCCTTGGCGTGGGCGAAGGTCAGGTCTACCCGGAACTCGCCGTCGACCTGCTCGATGCGCTGAATGTCGGCGTCGAGCACCGAGTTCTGCCCCTTTAGGATGTACGTGTCTAGGAAGTCATTATTCACCGCGCGCAAGTGGCCAAAGAAGTGGGTCTTCCAAGCCATGCGGATCGGGTTCGGGCTGCAAAGGTGCGTCACTCGGGTGACCGCCGTGAGGTGGTTCGCCGTCTCGAAGGCGGAGTTGCCCTTGCCGAGGATGAGGACCCGCTGCCCCTTGAAGTCCTCGGGGTCGATCGAGCAGTCCCAGTAGTTCTCGGCGTGCTCGATGCCCGGGATATTGGGCACGAACGGCTTGGCAAGGCCCGTCGCGGCCACCAGCACCCGGCACGCGAAACGGGCGCCATCGGCGGCGGTGACGAGGAAGTTTGGCCGCTGCGTCTCAGGCGGTTCCGCGCCGGAGGCCTGGGGCCCCCCGGCGTCGATCGCCGCGACGCGGGTGTTGTACTGAACCCGCAACGCGTACCGCTGGGCGAAGTCCCGGAAGTACTTCGCCAGCAGGCGGGCGCTAGGGAAGTACTCGCTGGTGTACCGCGTGAAGGCGAGCTCAGGGTCGTCGCACAGCAGCGAATTCCAGTCGTACCGCAGTTGGGGCTCGCGGTCCGTGTAACCGGTGTGAACCTTGTTGATCGACAGCAGCTTGTCGTGGCGAGGGAACTGATCGAAGTACGAACCGGCCCGGTCCGCGGCGTCGAGCACCAGGTAGTCGTGGCCCGCCCGCTCCAGAAAGTAGGCGAGCTGCAATCCGGCAGGGCCGGCGCCGATGATGAGGTACCCCACCTGACGGGGGCGGTTGCTGGGCTCTTCGGTCATGCTTTTCATTCTGGTTGGCCGGGACGGGTTGCACCACCACGGCGATGCAAATAGCGGTCCAAACCGATCGCTGCCGGTCGGGTATTGCTGAAACGCCGCGTGAGGCAAGCCAGTGCCCCTGGTGCTCATACGGCCGAGACGGCGGCTGTTACGACGATTCAGCGAGTCGACTTAGGAAACGCCTCCGGCAGCCAGAAATTCCGCGCTCGACGCCGAAATTGGTATTTCGAGCCGACGACTACCGAACCGGGGACGCTTTGGCTGCGGCTGTTGGCGCCACCGACGCGTTGAGCCGGCGGCGGCCGCGGCGCGCCATCATAAAGCAGACAGCGGCGCACCCGAACGAGACACCCGTCCCAATAACTACGGTCGACGCAGAGTGGGGCAGGAGCCAGGCCGTCGTCGCGACTTCGATGGCGATCAGCACTAACAGGCAGCGGGCAATAGTGGTCCGCCGCAACCGGGAGCAAACCCAGGCGCCGACGGGCGCCCCTAGCGCAACGACCGGAACGGCGGCCAGCCACATGCCAACGACCGCAGGTGGCGGGGCGCCGACAGAAGTAAAGTAAACCGCAACGCCCATCAGCGAGTTGATCGCCATGACGATAACTGACGTCGGCGTGGCGACTTTTTCACTCACGCCGAACCGCAGCGTAAGCACCGCGAAAAGGGCCAGGTCAATGCCGGAGCCCACCAACCCGCTTGCAACGCCGCCGAGCAGACCGGCCGCCGCGATCCACGCGGCGTCGACGCTTGAGTCGAGCCGCGCCCGTCTCGCTCGGCCGCCCTTGGCCCGCAACGACCAGAACAACACGCACGCAAAGCCCGCCTGGACTGCCGTAAACGCGACGCGCGTTTCGCCTGCCGGGGCGATTGGCGCGACGAACAACAGGCCGACGGCCACGCCCGCCGCTCCGCCGACGCTCGTCAAGGCGATCGCCTTCCAGTCGACACGGACCCGCAGCAGCACGATAGTGAGTGACGCGGCCGTCATCCCAATCGACTGAATAAGCAACGCGAACAGCTTGGCGTCGACCGGGGCGACTTGCAGCAGCTTGGTGAAGACTGGGAAGGCGACGGCGCCGCCCCCTTCGGAACTCGCCCCCGCGATGAACGAGCCGGCCGTCATCGTCAGCGTGACCGGCCACCCCTCCGCGAGAACCTGGGCCGCCTTGGTCGGGCCAAGCGCCGCCAGCCAGACAAGGCCGATCGTCCCGGCAATCGAGCCGGTCACTACCCAGGGCGATCGCCGCGCCAGCGGCTGTGCGTTTGCCATAGGCGGCGCGCTAACTCTCCGAGCCGGGCCGATCCACGCTGATCGGCGATTCGGCTTCCGGCTGCGTTTCGTCAAGACGCCGGAGGTAGGCCTCGGCCTCGGCGTCGGTCATCTCTTCGAGCCGGTCGAGCAGCGCCGCGTCGACGCAGTCGCCCGCTTCGAGCTCGCAACGCAGCAGCAGCTCGGCCCAGGCCGCGACCGTCGGCTGCTCGTAGACCTCGCGGAGTGGGGGCTCGAGGCCCAACTCGTCCCGCATCCGCACCAACAGCTGGGTGGCCAGCAGGGACTGGCCACCGAGTTCGAAGAAGTTGTCGTAGACGCCTACTCGGTCGACCCGGAGCAGGTCGCGAACCCACGTGGCTAACTTGGCTTCGAGAGGAGTGCGTGGCTCGATGACCGGGGCCGAGCGGGCCGCGGCCGCGTCGCGGGGCAGGCGGCCGCGGTCAATCTTACCGTTGTCGGTCCGCGGCAGCCGGTCGATCTCGACAAACGCCGACGGCGCCATGTAGCTCGGCAGCCGACCGGCGAGGTGCTCGCGGAGGCCGGCGGGGGTCCACGGGGCGCCATGCGCCGCGGCGACAAACGCCACGAGTGCAGAGCCGTGGCCATTCGCTTCGGTCGCGATCACCGCCGATTCCTGCACCGACCCGTGGGCATTGAGGGCGATCTCAATCTCGCGCAGCTCGACCCGGCGGCCACGTACTTTGACCTGCCCGTCGCGGCGGCCGCCGAACTCGAGCACCAACGCCCCGCCGTTGGCCGCGGGCGCCCAGCGGGCGGTGTCGCCTGTCAGGTACATCCGCCCGCCAAGCCTATCAAACGAATCGGCGAAAGGGTCGGCGGGGAACTTCTTAGCCGTGAGCTCGGGCCGGTTCCAGTAGCCGTCGGCGAGGCCTGCGCCGGCGATGGCCAACTCGCCCCACGCCCCAATCGGCGCCAGCCCGCCCCGCTTGTCGAGCACGTAGCACCGGGTGCCGGCGATCGGGCGACCGATCGGAACCGCCGCGGCGCCCGGTTCGCGCGGCAGCCGGCAGCAGGTCGACCAGATCGTGGTTTCGGTCGGGCCGTAGACGTTCCAGACCTGGGCGCCCGTGGCGGTAAGCTGCGCCGCAAGGTCGGGCGTAACCTCCTCGCCGCCGCACAAGACGGTCTGCCCCGCCTCGGGTCGCCATCCAGCGGCGAGCAGCATCCGCAGCTTCGACGGCGCCCCCTGCACGTGCGAGACACGCCGCTCGGCGAGCAGGCGGGATAGCCGGCTTGCGTCGCTCGACGTTTCGCTGTCGGCGAGGACCAGCGTCGCCCCGGTTACCAGCGGCAGGAAGAGTTCGAGCACCGAGATGTCGAACGAGATGGTCGTCGAGCCGAGCATCGCGTCGCCCGCCGCCAGGGGCGTTTCGCCAGCGAAGGACGACAACAGGTTGGCCACCGCCCGGTGCGGCACGCCCACCCCTTTCGGCTTGCCGGTCGAGCCGGAGGTGTACATCAGGTAGGCCAGCCGGTCTCCGCCCGGCTGCCGGCCGAGCGAGCTGGCGCCGAGCGGTTCGGCTGCCGGGCCGGCGAGCAGTTCGTTGAGCGGCGCCCGACGGCGGCTTAGCGCCGTCGGCACGTCAGGCGCGGCTTCGTCGGTCACGACGCAGGCGAGTCGAGCGTCGCCGGCCATGAACTCGAGCCGCTTGGTGGGGTACTCGGGGTCGAGCGGCACGTAGGCCGCCCCCGCTCGCCAGACGCCGAGGATCAATGCCGGAAGGTGCACCGAACGCCCTACCAACAAGCCGACGCGGTCGCCGATCCCGATGCCGCGTTCGGCCAGCGCGCCGGCGATTTGAGCGGCCGCTTTGTCAAGCTCGGCGAAAGTTCGTCGCGAGCCGCCGCACTCGACCGCAACGGCACGCGGCGACCGTTGGGCCTGACGCGCGAACATCGCCGCCACGTGCGTCGGCGGTTCGTTCCCGGCGCGAGCGGCCGGTTCACCGCCTGCCCGCAGCAGCGAAGCCTCATCGCGGGCGGGGATCGGCAGCGCGTCGATCGGCGTGGCGGGCGCCCGGCAGACGCGTTGCAGGACTTCGTGGAAGGAGGCCAGCATCCGCTCGGCCAGGGGGGCCGGAAAACGGCGGCCGTCGTGCACCAGCTTGAGCCGAGGCTCGGGGCGGCTCGACTCGACGACAAGCGTCAGGTCGAACACGCCCAGGCCGCGGTAGTCGGTCGCCGCGTCGACCACCTTGGCCTCGCCGAGTGGCGGCGCGGGCGGGCGGTCGTCGTGGATCAGGAACGCCTGCACCAGCGGCATCCTGCCCGGCTCGCGGGGCTTGCCCGCGGCGTCGACGATCTGTTCCCACGGGGTCGCGGCGTGGTCGAGGTCGGCGAGCGCGTCGTCGCGCAGCTTCGTGAGCACCTGCTCGAAGGTCGCCAAAGCGTCGGCGTTCGCACCACCAGCAGCCCCGTCGCCGGCGGCCCCGTCGCCGGCAGCGCGGTCGCCCCACGCGGAGTCACCCAGCAGGGGCACGGTATTGATGAAGCAGCCCACGGCGTGCTGGCTCATGCCGCTGCGCCGGCCGGCAACCGCGGTCCCTAGGCCAATCCGCCGCTGCCCGGTGTAACGGCTCAAGACTTGTTGCAAGACCGCGGCATAAACCAGGAAAGGCGTCGCGTTGAGCCGCCGGGCCAGGCGCTCGACAGAGGCCAGGTCGCCGCTGGCAATCGGGCGGGGCGTTGTGAGCAGGTCCGCCTTCGCCGGCGGCCCCTCCGCCGGGGCGAGCGGCAGCGCGAGGCCCGCCGGGGCGTCACGCAGCCGCTCTCGCCAGTAGGCGGCGTCATTTTGCCCATCGTGTTGGAGCGCCCGCGTGGCGTCGCCGAAGCCGACCGCCGCTGGCAGCTCATCCCCCGCGTACAGTCGGCTCAGGTCGTCGAGCAGCAGCCCGATCGACCCGCCGTCGCAAACCAGGTGGTGAACCGCCAACGCCAAGGCTTTCGCTCCGTCGCCCAAGTCGACCAACGCCGCCCGCAGGAGCGGGGGTCGGCTGAGATCGAACGGGCGCCAGAACCATTTGTTGGCGAACAGTCGATCGAGGCTGCTTGCGCCCGGCTGCTTGTCTCCCGCTCCGCTGCCGCCCGCTGCCGCCGACCACCGGTCGATGCCCGGGCCATCGCAAGCGGCAAGCTGTTGCGTGACGCCGACGCCGTCGCCGGTAAAGCCAAGCCGCAACGCTGCGTGCCGCTGCACGAGTTGCGTGAGGGCGTGGTTCAGCCGGTCCGCGTCAACGTCGCCCTCCAGCCGCAACGCCACGGGGATGTTGGCGCCGCCGTCGACGCCGAGTTGGTCGACCATCCAGAACCGCTTCTGCGAAGCCGTGAGCGGCTGTGGCGACGCGAGGTCGACCCGAGTCCGCTCGACGCCCGGACGCCGATTCCCTTCCGCCGGTTGCTCCGCCGCGGCGCCCGATTGCCGATCGACCTCGGCCGCCAGCGCGGCGAGCGTCGGGTGGTCGAAGAGCGTCTTGAGCGGCAGCACCAGGCCGGCCTGCGCAGTGCTGGGGGGCTCACCAGCGGCGCCCTCGGCGGAGGTTTCCTCGCTAACGATGGTCAGCATCTGCGTCACTTGCAACGAACGACCGCCGAGCGCGAAAAAGTTGTCGTCCCGGCCTACTTCGTCGACGCCCAGCACGCGGCGCCAACACTCGGCGAGCCAGGCCTCGGTCGGGGTCACCGGCGCCTTGAACACCGGCGCCGGCTCGCTGGTCGACGCCGGCGCGGGCCACTCCGCGACGGGCGAAAGCGTCCCCGCGGTGTAATGCCGCCAGCACTCGGCCCGGCGCGTCTTGCCGCTGGACGTCTTGGGCAACTCGCCGACGGGGAGCAGCACAACACGCGCCGGCTCGATGCCGGTCTCTTCCGCGGCAACGCGGCGGGCCGTCGTGAGTAGCGCCGCGAGGTCTTGCTTCTTCGGCCGCTGAACCTCTTGAAAGAGGGCGAGCCCTTCGCCGCCGACGGCGGCAGCGTCATCAACATCGAGAGCGGCATCAATGGCCACGGCCGCCCCGCCGTCGGTCTTGAACGCCGGGTCGGCGGCCTGCACCGCGAGCTCGAGGTCCTGCGGGTAGAAGTTGCGGCCGGCGAGGATCAGCATCTCCTTGCGTCGCCCGACGAAAAACAGCTCGCCCCCGCGCTGGAAGGCGAGGTCCCCGGTCCGCAGGAAACCGGCCCCGCCGGCGCCGTTGATTGCCTGACCAAAGTGCTGGGCGGTTGCCTCGGGCGAGCGCCAGTAGCCCGAGGCGACGCTCGCGCCGCGGACCCACACCTCGCCAACGCCGGTTGTCGGCAGGCGGGTTTCCGGGTCAACGACCTGCAACTCCACGCCCGGGCCCGGCCGGCCGCATCCGACGACGCGGCGGCCTCCCTCGACTTCGCGGACCTCTTTTCTAGCGAGGGCGTCCGCGTCGACTTCCACCACGCGCGGGGGTTCGCCGATCGCCGCGATGCTTACCATCAGCGTCGTCTCGGCCATGCCGTACGCGGGGACGAACGCCTCGCGGCGGAAGCCGTAGGGCGCGAACCGCTCGGCGAAGCGGTCGAGCGTATCGGCCCGCACCGGCTCGGCGCCCGACACGGCGATCTGCCACCGGCTAAGGTCAAGGCCTTCACAGTCGGCCTCCTTCACCTTCCGCAGGCACAGCTCGTAACCGAAGTTCGGCGCGGCGCTCGACGTCGCCCCGTAGCGGGAGATCGCTTGCAGCCAACCGGCCGGGTTCTGCATGAAGCTGAGCGGCGACATCAGCACCATGTGCCGACCGGCGAAGAGGGGCAGGAAGACGCCGCCGATCAGCCCCAGGTCGTGGTACGGCGGCAGCCACTGCACGGCGACCGCGTCGTCGACGTCGAGCAGCCGCTCCATGCCGCGGAGGTTCTCGATCAAGTTGGCGTGCGTGATCGGCACGCCGCGGGGCTCGCCGGTCGTGCCGGAGGTGTACTGCAAGAGCGTGAGTTGGTCGGGCGCCGCGGCGGCCGGCTCGACGGCCCACGCGACGGCCGGCGTATCCTTGGACAGCCCGCCCTCGAACAAGGACTCGACCTCAATGGCGCCGCCGGGGCAGGTCTTGCGGAGGGCGCCGTTCGGGCCGCCGAGGACGTCAGCGCTGCTTAGCAAGAACTCGCACTCCGCGCTGCGGAAGATGGCTTGCAGCCTGGGCAGCGTCCTCGCGATGCGGAACGGGTCGGGCGGGTAGACGGGCGCCGGCGCCACGCCGGCGTAGAGGCAACCCAACAACGCCGCGATGTAGTCGAGCCCCGGCTCGAGGACCACGAGCGCCCGGCTGCCGGCGCCACCCCGCCCGAGCAACTCGCCGGCGACCGCTCGCGCCCGGCGGTCCAGCCCGCTGTAGGTCAGCTCCTCGCCACGGGTCGGATCGCGGTCGCGGCGCCCCTCACCCAAGAAGGTGAAGGCGACCTCGTCCGGCTGCCGCGCAGCACGCCACTGCACCACGTCAACGATCGTGGGCAAAAACCAATGCTCGGGGGCGCCGCGGCCGGAGGATGCCGGGCGGGGAGGGGAATGAGGCCGCGTCATCCCCCCCATCGTAGCTGGCGCCGGCGGAACGCGACAGCGGATCGCGCGCCACACCGCGCCTAGTCGATACCGCCTAACCAGCTTCTGCGAAAGAACTTCATGCGAATCGCGCGGAGGCTGGCGGGGGCCGCCTCAGCCGCCCGATGGTTTGCCGACGCCGGCTCGCTCGTCGATGACCGCTTGGAAACAGCCCAGCGTCTCGGCACTTACGTGGTGCTCGATCCCCTCGGCGTCGGCCGCCGCGGTCGCCTCGCTGACGCCGATTACCCGCAGGAATGCGAGCACGACCTCGTGCCGACGACGCGACTGCGTCGCCAGACGCCGGCCCTTGGCGGTCAGCGTCACGGGCGCGTAGGGCGACGTTTCGACGAAACCCTCGGTCGCCAGCCGCCCCAGCGTCTTGCCAACCGTCACGTGGCTAACGTCGAACAGCCTGGCCAGGTCCGCCGCGCGGCACTGGCCCTTGGACACCTCGATCTCGGCGATCGCCTCGACGTAGTCCTCCGCCGTTTCGCGTGAGTGGTCCGTCCGCGTGCGTACAAATGGGTGCTTGGGTTGCTTGGGACTAGGTTGCTGAGGAGAAGAGGTCATCGAAGCCTGTTCCGCGCGGCGTTGCGTACTTGAAGCCTTCTATCGTAACCGGCCCCCCGTAGAAAGTCTGCCAGTTGTTGCTACCAGGTCGCTACAGGTTGGCGCCGAAGTGCCTACGAACAAGCTCCGCCGGGCGTTCTTGCCGACCGCCCAAAAAAGTTTCGCTGGACGTTTGACGAGAGTTGTAGCCTTGGATACGATTTGGGCGATTCGTAGTCCAGGCTACACCTCCCGAAAGCCCCCGACCATGCCCGCCAAACGCCCGTCCGCCGGATTCACCCTTGTTGAGCTGCTGGTCGTGATCGCGATCATCGGCATCCTGATCGCGCTGCTGCTGCCGGCGGTACAAGCGGCCCGCGAGGCGGCTCGGCGGTCGCAGTGCACCAACCGGTTGCGGCAACTCGGGCTGGCGATGCACAACTACGAGTCGGCCCGTCGCGAGCTGCCGCCGGGCTACCTCTCGCAAACCAGCCTGTCGTCGCCCGGGCCGTTCCAAGACCCGTCGACCGGCGACGCGAGCCCCGGCTGGGGCTGGGGCGCCCACCTGCTGCCGTACATTGAGGAAGCGGCCGCCAGCGACCAGATCGACCTCGATACGCCGCTCTGGGACGTGACGCAGCAGCGGGTGGTCGAGCTCACGCTGCCCGCCTTCCTCTGCCCGTCGAGCGCCGGCCCCGTCGAGCCCTTCCTCGCCGAGCAAGAGGCTTCGGTCGTCGGCGAGCCGGGCGACCCGCTCTCGATCGGCGGGCGAAACGTCCTGATGGGTCGGTCGCACTACGTCGCCAGCCACGGGCAAGAGTCGTGCTGGGGCGACTGCGGCGGCGCCGCCTCGCAGGAGGTCTTCGCCGACATCTACAACGACGCCATCGTCGAGGTCCAGCACAACGCCAACGCGTCGCGCATCGCCGACGGCCCCTTCTACCGGAATTCCGCCACCCGCTTCCGCGAGGTCACCGACGGCTTGTCGAAGACGATCTTCCTCGGCGAGCACACGTCCGCCATGAGCGACAAGGCGTGGGCCGGCGTCGTCCCCGGCGCCTTCACCAACCCGCGGTTCGCGACGCCCGAGAACGGACCCGACACCGCCGCGACGCTGGTGCTGGTCCACGCCGGCCCCTCGGGCGGCGAGAAAGACAACAACGGGCTGCCGATCATCCACCCGATCAACTTCCCCACCTACCACGTCGGGCAGATGTACTCCGAGCACCCCGGCGGCGGCAACGTCGGGCTGGGCGACGGCTCCGTCCGGTTCGTTGCGGACGAGGTCGACCTCTTCCTGTGGGCCGAGTACTCCAGCCAGGCCGAGGAAGAAGTCAGCCGGGAGGAACTCTAGCGATGAAGCACGCCGACAACCCGACGCCGCGGTGCTGGGCGGCCGTGCTGGCCGCCGCGGTCGGCGTCGCCGCGGCCGGCTGCGGCGGCTATGGCGAGGTCAGCCCCGAGGCGTACCAGCACGCCAAGGCGATCTACAACATCGCCGGCCGCAAGGCCGCCGACCGGATCGACCCGTTCTGCGAGAAGCTCGACGCCGCCCAAGCGCGGGGCGAGGTCTCCGCGACCGAAGCGGCCTGGCTGCACGCCATCGCCGACGACGCCCGCCGCGGCGACTGGCAAGCGGCCTCCCGCGCCGCCCGCCAGTTGATGGAAGAGCAGATCCGCTAATCCCGAGACGAGCGGAAAACTTGCGGAGTGGCAAAAGAAATCGGGGCAGCCTCAGGAAAAGCCGCCCCGCTTTCTTTTTTTTTGAAGCGACCCCAGCCGCGATTCGCCCCCGGCGTGGCCGACAAGCAACGACTTGCGTCACGCGGGTCGAACAAGCGTCTCACGGCTAGACGCGTTGAATTATTACCCTAACACGCCAATCTCCAAATTCCAGCAAGACTCTTGAACGCGCCCACGCCTGTTCGGCACGCCGCGGTCTGTTTCTTGTTTTGGGCGGCTTGTTGGCTTTTTTTGGTTGATTGAGAGGGTTTGCTTGGGTTCCCGCGTTGGTGGGTTTTGTCGGCGCAGCACGAGGGCGGGCGTCGCGTTGAGG
>JBCCZD010000018.1:0-27663 GCA_039188275.1 Planctomycetota bacterium | reverse complement strand
TGGACGGCCGGTTGATGCAGAACATGCGTTCTTATCACGAGACCGGCGAACGGGCCGTCGCCGTGAGTGAGGACGGCGGCGAGACCTTCGGGCCCCTGAGACTCGACAAGGCGCTCAAGACCCCGGTCTGCCAGGGCAGCGTGCTCCGCCTCTCTTGGCCGGAAGACGCCTCGCTTGGCGGCCGCAGCCGCATCGTTTTCTCCAGTCCGCGGGGCAAGAAGCGAGCGCGCCTAAGTGTTTGGGTCAGCTACGACGAGGGCCAAACCTGGCCGATCGCAAAGCTCGTGCACGCCGGCGGCGCCGCCTATTCAAACCTCATCGCCCTCCCCGATGCCAAGGTGGGAGTGCTCTACGAGAAGGACGGGTACAAGTCGATCACGCTGGCGACGTTCGACTTGGCGTGGCTAGAAGGATCGGTGCAGTAGGGGGTAGCATCGACGAAAGGAGGTGGGCTAGCGGCCTTTGTCATAGACGCTGCGAGGTCGTTCTCTAAGCCCACTCAAGCGTGTGGCGAGTCCTTCCCGTCGCACAGGACGCGCGGGTGAACAAACGCCGTGTTCTTCGATCCGCCTCCTGCGAACCGCAGCCCGTTGAGTAAGCCAACCAACTGCTAGGGAGAGAAGAATCGGACGTAGACCCGCAAGTCACGCCAGTCGACGCTATCCTGAACGCCGAGAGAGTCCTCGAAGCCTATGATCCGCGACCGCTCATCCGCGTGGATGGTGCGGTGGGGGCTGCTGTTCCATGGGCTGGCCTCGTCGCCGTCGAATGGCTTGTGCCAGCCCTGAACCTCGTAGCGTTGCGTGGTCTTGCCTGTGTTGCGGACCAAGTAGACCCCCAGATCGTTGGGCCGGCCGCTGGACTGCCCCGGCGAGGGAGGGAAGCCGTCGTGGCGCCAGACTACGCGTGACGACTCGGCGTTGACAAGTCGGAAGCCGTTTTGCTTCACGGCGTCGGTCGACGCGGAGACGAGGGCCTCTTGACCGGGCAACAAATCGAGCTGGTAGCCGACGCCGATTTCGCCCTCCGCCTCGGGGCCGGCCGCGTTGCTCGCCGGCAGGTAACGCGACACAGCCGGGGCAACTCCCCCGTCAGCCTCCGCGCCACTCGGCAAGGAGAACCTTAAGACGACCCGCATGTCGTTGAAGTCACGGTCGGGTGAAAACTTATGGGCGTCCTCCTCGCTGCCGGCGTAGCCGCTGTCGTCCCACCCGATGACGAGCGTCCCTTCGGCGTCGAACTGGATCTTGTAGTCACTCTGAAACCACTTCGGCCCGCCTTCGGCGTCGGTCAGCAGGTGCGAGCCGGTTAGCAGGTAGTGCTCTGTCGCCCCCGAGGTGTTGCGTTTCGAGAAGCTCCCAATCCGGCCAGCACACAGGTCGCCGTTGTGGGCTGCGCCGCTCGACTGCGCTAGTGAGTTGTCAAAAACGAGCGTCTCGCCGGTTGCGATGCCGCGCGCGTCGATCTCCACGACCGCCAAGGAGTTCATGCCGATGGCGTCGGTATCGACATCCGCCTTGACCAGGCAGCCCGCGGGCAGCGTCAACAAATAACCGCGTTCGAGCCCCTGACGGGTCCGGTGGATCCAGACGCTCCCGCTGCACAGGGTTGCCTGCTGCTGGTGCGTCAGCTCGGACACCGGCAGCACGAGATTCGTGACCAGAGGCTGCCGCGTCATCTCCCCGACGAGTTGCAGCGAAGCCCGGTCGCGCACCTCCACACCAGATTCCGCATCGCCGGCCGCTGGCGTCGACAACCACGCGGCAACGTTGGCCGGATCGGCCCGCCGTTGTTCGGAGAAGTACCCGGCGCCGACCAGCGAGTACACCGTCAGCGCGACGCATGCGCTCAGACAGCCCGCAGCGAGGGCTGCCCGGCCCCGCCAAACACGCCGCGTGGAGCGGCCCTCGGAGTCGCGGGCCGAAGTCGGCGCGTGAGCGATCGGCCCCATCACGGAAACCGCTGACGCCTCGCCGACCGTTTGCAGGTACTCCATCCGCAAGAGGGCCAGGACGGTTGATGACTTGCAGTAGTAGCGCTGCAGGTCGGGGCGGTTCAGGAGCAGCGCCTCGAGGCGCGCGACCGCTCCGTCCTGGTTGCCGTCGGCAATGTCCGACAGCAGCTCGTCGACGGCAAGCTTCTCGGCTTCGGTCATAATTGACGCCCTGTTTTTTCCTGACGCACGGCGTGGTGCGCTACAGCGAGACGCGGTGTTGGTTTGTCGGTTGCCGCAAGAGTCCTACGCCAAAAGCAACTAGGTTGACAGCTACGACGCCGACAGCTACGACACCGAAGCGCTGTTGATCTGACGCTGGATGCACTCCATCAGCGCACGGCGGATGCGCATAAGCCCGACCTTCACGGCCGAAGGCGTCTTTTGCACTTGTTCCGCCAGCGCGGTGATGGCCAACCCTTCTTCGTAGCGCAAGCGGAGCATCTCTCGGTTGGAGGCGCTAACGCTTTGCAGGCAGTGCCGCAGTGCGACCCGGACCTCGACTTCCGCCGGGTCTTCCTCCTCTTCGCGCTGCATGAGCTGCTCAACGAGCTCCGCGGTAAAGACGTGTCGGTCTCGCTTGCGGTCCCGCAAGTAGGCGCGTACCTCCCAAAAGGCCACCTTCCGCGACCAGGCCGAGAAGTTAGTGCCGAGCTGAAACTGGTGAGACTTACGCCACAGAGCGACGTTGGTGTCTTGCAAGACGTTGCTTGCTGCATCCAAGTCGCCCAGCAGGACGTAGATATAACGGTGGAGCCTGAACTGCTCACCGGTCAGCAGCTGGACAAACTCCTGGCTTAGGTTGCCGTAGTCGTCTGTTTGTGGACTGGTATCGCTCACCCGACTCCTCCGCACGCTCCACTCCGCCGGCTGCACACGCACACGCGACGGCCGCACCCCCGTTTTGCCTAGCGTTGCCGACCCGCCCGGGCGAGGCCGTTAGCAGGCCGCTGCTACATCGGCGTGCAGCGTAGCCCAGCGATGCGGCAGCGACTGATGCGTACTGCGCAGCCGTGAATCTACACCACGAGGTCTCGTTTGCGTTACACCAAGTCGGTCCGAAGTCGTCGGAAACGCGTGCTTTCCGCTGCTGCCCCGCAGCGGGATGACGCCGCGTGAATGCCAACTCGCTAGGGCCCCCGGCTCCGCACGCCCCCCGCCAACAAGAAGAGGGCAGCCGCGGCGGGCACGCCTGGTTCCGGTACAGTGGCCACGTAGGCCTCCAAGAACTGAGCGGAGTGGTGCAGGCGCTCAGCGGGAGTCGTGCCGTCGGGGGCGAGCAGGATCGAGATCGGATCGCTCGCGGCGATGGCGCCCGCCACGCCGCTCTCGGGGTGCGCGCTAAGGATAAACGTTAGCACGTAGATCTCATCGGTCGGCAGGCCGTTGATTTGGTAGTAGAGGTCGACGTCCGCGGCGCCGACCGCCTGGACCGACTCGACTAGGACCAGCGCACCGCGGCTGTCCGAGTTGGCGTCGCTCACGGCCGAGATCGATATGCGTGTGCCCGGCGCTAACGGTTCTAGCCTAGGAACGGTTGTTTCGGTTGGCATCGGCGGCGGGCTGACCCACCGCTGCGTGCTGATCCAGTCGAGCTCGAGATCGTGCCCAGCGAGGGCTTGGGTTGGCGGCACATCAAATCCCGGCAGACGGGCAAAAGCGAAGCCCGAGCCGGGCACGTTCTGCCAATGTTCGTGGATCGCGTTGACGTAAGGACGAACGGCGGGGGCGCCCGACGCCTGGCCTGTGTCGATCCCCTGCGCCTGAAGCTTGCCGTCGACGACTTCGACTTGCAGCCGACGCCCCGCGTGGCCATGAGCTTCCGTCACGACCGCAACGGCAACCGTCGCGGCTAGCAAGGCTTGAGTGCTCACGACTCCCACCCGATCGTCAAGGCTGCCGAGAAAACTTCGCCAAGCTTCTCACCCGTTACTCTGTTTGTGGTTTCATGCATCAGTTCGCCTGCCAGTTCCGCGAGTGCCTCGTCAAACGCGTCGAGGCGGCGGTCCTTGGCGCCTTGATCGGCCGGTTGGAGCAGGCTCACCTCGCGATGCCGGGTTGCGTCGGCGTCGAGACGCCTGGCGGGTGCGCCGGCGGGCTCCGAGGCGCCCGCGTCTGCTCGGGGGATCGTTTGACCCGCGGGCGTGAGCCACCCGCTGGGCACGGCGGTCGTGACGAAGCCGCCGCTAATGCCGTCGCTGCCGATCACGTGATTGGTCAACGACGGCAACGCTTGCCGAGCCGGTTCCGAACCTGCTGCGGGCTTGGCAACCGACTGGTCCGCGGTCGCTCGACCAACAACCGCCGCGGGGGCCTCGCCCGACGAGGCGGCGGCGAAGGCGCCTCGCCACACCGTGTAGTCTGCCGCGTCAACCACCCCGTTGCCGTTGCCGTCGGCGGAGAGCAACAGGTTGGAGCCGAAGGTCTGCCTCCACACCAGGTAGTCGTCGGCGTCGACGTCTCCGTCGATGTCGTAGTCGCCCTCGGTCGGGTTCTCGTACCGCAATCGGAAGATGCGCGAGCCGGAAGCGGTCGGGCCGTTGTCCCCGGTGTCTTCGTAGAACTCGGAGAAGTAGACGCCGTCGGGCCCGGCAGCGAGGGCGACGACCGATCCCCTGCCCGAGCCGACGTAGTCGACCAGCGACTCGGGGCCGTCGCCCCCGAACTGGCCGCCGGCATCCAGGTCGAAGTAGGTGATCCGCTTGCCCAGCTCTTGGGGGCCCGCGGCGTACGTCGGGCCCGACTCGGACACCAACGCCACGTCTTGCAGGTGCGCCGGGAAGCCGCTGCCACGGAACGCCTCGGGCTGCACGAAGGCGATGTTAACGGGCGCGTGTGACGGCTCCCAGTTGTAGATCGCGTTGGTGCGCATCGAGGCGTTGCTGCCGTCCCATCCGTAGCTGACGCCCGGATTGACCTGGGCGAATCGGTCAACGCTCGGACCGTTCTCGACCACGTACAGCTTATCGTCGGCGCCGCGCCAGTCGCCGCCAAAGGCGTTGCGGAACCCGTCGGCGTAGACGTAGTCGCGTGCGGAAAGGCCGTCGCTCGCGTCGTAGTACGGGTTACCCGTCGCCGGGGCGCCGTCCAGGGTCATGCGCAAGACCTTGCCGCGGTACTGGTCGAGGTCGAGAGCGGTCGAGGCGTCGAAACCGTCACCGTTCTGGACGTACAGCATGCCATCCGGGCCGATCGAGATGTTCGAGACCTGGTGCGACTGCCCCTGCGTCTCGGGCTGCATGTTGAGCAAGACCGAACGGGTGTCGATCGAGAGCCCGCCAGCGGTGCTGGTCAACCGCTCCACCTTCGGGTAGTGCGCCCCGCCACCCGGGGGGGCGCCGTTGTCCCACAGCATGCCGACGTAAAGGTGGTAGACTTCCGGGTCGGCGGCGTCGCGGGCAACGGCCAGGCCCGTGAGGCCCTGCTCGCCCGAACCGGAGATCGGGCCTTCCGGATTGTAGTCGAGCAGGCCGGTCGCGAACTCGTGTTTCGTGCCGTCCCGGGTCACCACCTGAATCGAACCGTAGAGCTCATTGACGAAGTAGAGCGGGTCGTCTGGATTGGGGCCCGCGTCCGGGACGAAGGCGATGTTCACCGGTAAACGATAGTCGGACCCGACTTCCTCAATCACGAAGCCGGGCGCCGCGGCGATGAACGGCGCCGTTAGCGTTGCCTCGCGGGCGAGGGTTGTGAAGTCGGGTTCCGTCTGGGTGGCGTCTCCGACGTAGCTCGAGCCGGCCGAGTCGACCCACAAGATCAATCGTTGCCCCGCGATGAGTTCAACAGCGGGGAGGAAGATGGTGCGCGCTTGTCCGTCGCCTGTCAGGGCTAGGTTACTCGCCGGCAGAGACAAGCTTTGCGGCCCGGCCTCGATCACGACGCGGATGCTCTCGTGGTCGCCGAGCGCGGCGCCGTCGATGACCGTGTTGCCCGCCGCGGCGGAGGCCGCGATCTCGAGCAGCGTTGCCCCGCCACTCGGTGAATCGACCTTCAGGGTCGCCCCGGTCGCGGCGTTGCCGGACGACTCCCCGAAGAACTGCACCTCCGCGACCTGCACGGCGTTGGCCGCCCGGGCGTTCCGTACGCCGGTAAAGACCAGCCGGTACGAACGGTGGAAGGACGCGTTGTCGACCGCGACGACCGGCCCGTCGGCGCCACGTTCCAACGGCAGGTCGATTGAGCCGGCGCCGATCAGCACCCAGTCCTCGGCAGACCCGTCGCTGTTGTCGGCGCTCAGGACTTCGTCACCCGTGCCGTAGAGGGCCCAGGAGCGCGGGTCCCGCTCTTCTGCATCGTTCGCCGTTGTGATCTGAAAGCCACTTACAAGCGACGGGCCGCCCGCCGGCGTGACGATGAACCCGGCATTTGACTCCCCAAAGTTGAGGTACTTGGCCAGCGTGCCGTCGACGGCGAAGGCGGGCGACTCGTTCGGCGGGTAGCTGCTCTGACCGCCGCCGTCCAGGTCGACGGCAAGGACCTGGTCGCCCGGCGCGAGGATCGCAGCCGACGCCGGCAAGTCGATCGCGAAGCCGGCGGTGGTCGTCCACGCCGGCGCCGGCGTCGCGGCGATGTCCTGCAGCTCCATGGGGAAAATCGTTGACGCGGCGCCGGTGGTGAAGAGCCGCGTCGCGTAGCCGCTCACGCTGCCGGTGTCGTCGCGGTAGCGCGTCCGCAACTCGTAGTCGGTGTTGCCGTCCAACTCGCTCCGGCCGGCGAGTGCGCCGGCGAAGATGCCGTCGCCGAGATGCGTGTGCAGCCTTTCGACGCCCTGGATACCCAGCGTCTGCCAAACAAGCTCGCCGCCGCCGCCGGCGGTCCAGACCTCCCAATCAGTCGACTTGTGCGCATCCCCCTCGGCGTCGAAGTAGCCGACGGCTTCCATGTGAACGTCCGACGGGTTCACGACCTGACCGTCGACTGCCGGCTCGGTGATGATCGGAGTGCTGGGCGCCGCGTTGGCGCCGCCGGAGACGCCGACGATATGCGTGTAGTTGATGCGGGTCGCTTTGTTCGCCGCGGTCCCCTGATCGATCGTCAGCCGGCCGTCGGTGACGTCGACTTCCATGGTCGCCATCAAGACGCCCTCGGTATCCGGAACGGCGTCAAAGAGACTCATCCCCTCGATGTTGATCGTGTGCAATCCGTCGTTGTTCGCGGGGTCGCCAACCGCGACCGTCACCTCGTACCGCCCTGCTGGGAGCGCGAACTCCCAGGACTGCCCGAGCTCGAAATGGATGAGGGTGTCGTGCCGTTGGTCGTCGAGGAGGCTCCGTTCTCGGGCTTGGTCGATGTGGTCGCTGGACCAGCCGTACGCCAGGCCGCCACCGCGGTCCGCGAAGAGATCGCCCAAGTCCTCCAGGTACCGCGTTGGCGTCGTCGCCTCGTCCCCCTGGAAGTTGATGAGGTAAGTGTCGCCGGCTAGCAGGTTGCGTGGCTCGAGCGTTTCGTGGCGCAGTTTTCTTCCGTTCAAACGCATCGATAGAAAAATCGTTCTCTAAACTGCCTTGACCAGGCCCTTGGCGAATGGCTCTCGGTGGGGGGCCTACTTGCCAGGCCGGTCATCTGTTCCGCGGCTCGAACCGTTAGCGGCTCATGCGTGGCGGTTAGGAATCACACTGCGGCGAAACCTAGATTGAGCGTTGAACCATGTCTTGTTCGATGCGTCTTGTTCGATGCTGGAGGACTCGATTCACAAGGGCGTTCGCTGCCGAGACCTTTCGTTGAGTAAGATCCGCCTGAAAGCGGCGCTTCGCACCGCATTGCAATTCAACACCGCGCGAGTGCGATGCGGTTACAACCGTTCGAAGAAGATAGCGAGAACGGCGGCATCTTCTGGCCTCGACAGGCAGCCGGGGCTCCGGCACTTGGATTGGTATCGCCGCATGCGGCCGCGGTTTTCGCCCAAATCAAGGCAGGCTCGCGAGCTTTCTTGTAACGGAGGCGGGAGCCGCCGGTGTTCACACGTGGTTCCTCGCGTCGATGCGAGTATCTGAACGCGCCCCCTCAAGCTCCACTCCCGTAGGAAGGCTACTCCTCTATGGGCCGGGTCGTTCGAGTCGTAACACTACTCGTTGCGGTGCTTCTGCTGGCGGTGGGTTGGGCCGCCGCGGATTCGCCGCGCAGCGTGCAGGGCCCCGGCCACCCAAGCGTCGACTACGCCGACTTGGTGAACCCGCTGATCGGGACCGACTCTTGCTTCGAGTTCAGCCACGGCAACACCTACCCGGCTGTGGCGGCGCCTTATGGCATGACCTTCTGGACGCCCCGTACCGGGGCCGAGACGGGTTGGATCTACGAGTACCGATCAGAGAGCCTGCGCGGCTTCCAGGCGACCCACCAGCCGAGCCCGTGGATGGGCGACTACGGCAACTTTGGGGTGATGCCCTTCGTTGGGGAATCGACCACAGGCCTCCCCTCGTCCAGGTTCTCACACGACGACGAAACCTCCAAGCCGTACTACTACGCGGTGGCGCTGCACGATTCCGATGTGCGCGCCGAGATGTCCGCCACGATGCGGTCGGCGGCGATGCGGTTTACCTATCCCGCAGGCGTACGGGCGTGGGTTCATTTCGATTGCTACGAGCCTGGCGGGTTCCGCGTCGACAAGCTGGCGGGCGTCGTGCGGGGCGTCGCGCGCAAGAACCACGGGGGCGTGACAGGCGACTTCGGCTGCCGGTTCGTTGCCCGCTTCGACACGGTGATCAAGTCGGTTCACCTCTCACCAGACCGCCACTGGGTTGCCGTCGAGCTCGACCTCGCCGCTTCGCGGACCACGGTCGCGAAAATCGGGACGTCGTTCATCAGCCATACGCAGGCAGAACTCAACTTGGAGCGGGAGATCGGAGACGCGAGTTTCGACGGGCTGGTCGTCAAGAACAAGAGCGTGTGGACGGAGCGGCTGAGGGTGATCGAGGTTGAGGGCGCAACCGAAGCGCAGTCGATCACCTTCTATTCCAACCTCTACCGGGCGATGCTGTTTCCGCGCATCCTGCACGAGGTTGACGAGCGGGGCGAGGTCGTCCACTACAGCCCTTACTCAGGTGGCGTCGAGCCCGGGGAGATGTACGCGGACAACGGGTTCTGGGATACCTTCCGCGCGGTGTACCCGCTGCTATCGATCCTCGACCCCGGCAGGAACGCCTCGATCATCCGGGGCTGGCTCAACGCCTACCGTGAAGGAGGCTGGTTCCCCAAGTGGGCGAGCCCCGGCTACCGCGATTGCATGATCGGCACGCACGTCGAGAGCATCGTCGCCGACGCCTTGGGCAAGGGGATCGACGACTTCGACGTGCAGCTGGCCGCTGAGGCTTCTTTGAAGGACGCGATGCGGGTATCGGACAACGGGGCGTACGGCCGCAAAGGCCTTCGCAGCTACGTCCAACGCGGGTACGTCGCGTGCGACGAGACCGGCGAGGCGACCGCACGGACGCTGGAGTTCGCGTACGACGATTGGTGCGTCGCGCAAGTCTGCCGACACGCGGGGCGTACGCGTGATGCCGCGGCGATGCTGAAGCGGTCGGGCAACTACCGGAACGTCTTTGACCCTGCGGTGGGCATGATGCGCGGCCGCAGGGCAAACGGCGACTGGCGGCTCCACTTCAAGCCAGACGAATGGGGCGGCCCGTTCACTGAGGGGAGTTCTTGGCACTACACGTGGAGCGTGCTGCACGATGTCCCGGGGCTGATCGAACTGATTGGCGGCGACCACGCCTTCGCGCGCAAGCTGGACGCGATGCTCGACGCGCCACCGACCTACGACGTCGGGCCGTACGGCGGCGTCATCCACGAGATGACCGAGATGGTAGCCTGCAACATGGGGCAGTACGCCCACGGCAACCAGCCGGTGCACCACGTGCTGTACCTGTACGCCTTCGCCGGCAAGCCCTGGAAGACGGCCGCGCCCGTCAGGCGGGTCGTCGATACGCTTTACGGCCCGGGGCCAGACGGGTATTGCGGCGATGAGGACAACGGGCAGATGTCAGCCTGGTACCTGTTCAGCACGCTTGGCTTCTACCCGGTGTGCCCCGGCAAAGCCGGCTACGTGATTGGCAGCCCGCGATTCCCAAAGGTGACTATCAACCTGCCGAGCGGCAAGCGGCTTGTCATCGAAGCACGCGGCGCGTCGGACGCGGCGATCCACGTCGCGGCGCTGCGGGTCAACGGCCGGTCGGTGACGCGGTCGTGGCTCCGCCATGACGAGATCACCGCCGGTGGCAACCTGACCTTCCACATGGCCACGGCGCCGAACGAGGAGTGGGGCTCCGCGCCCGCCGACCGGCCTTTCCGCGGCGCGGCGCCCGCCGTCGACGCCAGCCAGGCGGCTCTGAGGGGGGCGCGATGATGCCAGACGCGCGCCGGCTCTTCGTTGCCAGGCCGCTACAGGCTTGTTGCTGCATCGTTCTGCTCGTTGCCGCCGTTGCCGATGCCGAGGGCGTGACGCCGGACGACTACAGGCTTTGGGGGCAAGAGGCGTTGGCGACAATCCAACGCGACTTCGCGATCCCCGGATCGCGGCTCCTGGCTGAAGAGGTATCGAGGGAGCCGGCGTCGGCACGCCCCGCTTTTGCCTGGCCGGCTGGGGTGCAACTCTCCGCGCTGGCGGCGGGCGCGCGTTTCTCCGCAAACAGCAGGGCCTCGCTCGTCCGCTACCTCGAGGCGCTCGACGCCCACTGGATCGTTCACCACAAGATCGGTGGATACAACTCCGTCGCCTCCGCCTCCGCCTCCGCCTCCGCCTCCGCCTCCGCCGACCGCTACTACGACGACAACGCTTGGCTCGTGCTGGGGCTGATCGAAGCGTACGAAGCTACCGGCGATCGGCGTCTGCTCGACCGGGCGCAACAGGCTTTCAACTTCGTCATGAGCGGCGAGGACGAGCAACTCGGCGGCGGCCTCTACTGGCGCGAGAACCGACGGGCGACAAAGAACACGTGCGCAAACGCCCCCGCGATTGTTTGCGGCCTGCGGCTGCACCGCTACACCGGTGATGCGCGCCACCGCGTCGCGGCCGAGAGGCTCTACGCCTGGGTGCGCCGTCATCTAAAGGACGACCGATCCGGGCTGTACAACGACCACATCCGACTGGACGGCAAGGTTGACGGGCGGCTGTACACGTACAATACCGGGCTGATGATCCGGGCGAACTGCTTGCTGCACGAGGCGACGGGCCGCGACGACTACCGCCGGGAGGCTCGGCGTCTCGCGGAGGCTGCGGCCCGCCGGTGGATCGACGGCGACACGCGGACGCTCCGCGGCGGAGCCAAGTTCGCTCACTTGTTGATGGAGGGGCTGCTCGAGCTCGAACGCATCGCTCCGTCGGGTCGGTGGTCCCGCGTCGCGCAGGCGACCACCGCCAGTGTGCGCGACGCCCGCGACCCGAGCACCGGCCGCTACCCGGCCCGTTGGTCACCGATCCCGCCGTGGGAGCCGTCGGCGGCGCTGATCGATCAAGCGAGCGCAGCGCGGGCTTTCTTCGTACTCGCGATCGCCTCGGACCGAGAAACGCCCCGGCCAACCGATCGCCAACCGCCGGCAGGGGATCGGCCGGTGGAAGCCGACGCGGGGCAGGTCGATTGATCGCGTCCCGCGTCGACTTGCCGAGAGTTTTTGCAATTCTTGTAACTTCCACTTGGCAGGATGGTGTTATCCCTCGCAGGCGGTCATCTCATCACAGCGGTTCCGCTCAACGCCCCCCTCTTTTCTGGGCGGTTTGCCGATTCAGGTACTCAGACGGGAGAACCCTCCGATGCGGGAAATTCGTTCGACGATCGTCGCTGCCTTGATGGCGGCCGTTGCGTCTTTGGCGGCGGCCGACCGCGCTGAGGCGGTCGTGCTAGCGAGCGATGACTTCGCGGCCGACGGCGGCGGGATAGGCTTCGACACCAACGACACGTGGGGCAACCTGAGCAACGGCGTCAGCGACACGTCCGTGGCCAGCCCCGCATTCCGCACGTTCGCTTCCCCGCTCTCCCCGTTCGACTCACCAACCGGCAGCATCTTCGTCACGTTCGACATCAACGCGAACTCGCCCGACGGGTTCGCCGGGGTATCTTTCTTCGCGGACGAGAACGACGGCAGCACCGAAACGTTTTTCATCGGGGTGCCAGGCGGGTTCGACTACGGCATCAACACCCTGGGCGCCGGGACCATCGGCACGAACATCGTCGCCGACAGCCAGGTAAGAACCTTAATCGCCGAGGTTGAGTTCGGCGCCGAGGACGACACCTACCGGTTCTGGGTTGACAACTTCAACGCGGCGGCGCCGAGCGGCGAACTCATGATCGATGGGTTCCTAATTGAGAGCGAGTGGCAGGCGGTCCGGATCGCGTCGGACACCGGCGGCGGAACCACCATTGAGGTCGACAACCTCGTCATTGCAACCACCGCCGCCGATGTCGGGCTCGTTACCGTCGCCGAGACGGTCGTGTCGGTCGACCGCTCAACCGGCGAGATTACGCTCAGCACATCCAGCGGCTCGCTGGCGAATGTCGTGGAGTACAGCCTCGGCTCGTTCGGCGGGGGCCTCGATCCGGCGGGCTGGACGCCTATCGATGGCCGACTCGACAGCCCCGACGGCGACGGCACGCTTGACGACGATGACTGGCTCGCTCAGGCGGGGGCCGCCAACGCGTTGGGCGAGCAGGTTGTCAGCGAAACGCCGGGCGACGGCGCTACGGTCACCACGACCGGCGTCAATCTGGGCGCCGCTTGGAACCGGTCGCCGATTGAGGACGTCGTCGCCAGCGTCGTCATCAACGACGGTGGCGTGTTGCGTCCCCTACTGATCGACGTCGTCTACACGGGGGACGCCATCGTGAGCGGCGACCTCGACGGCGACGGCGACATCGACCCCCAGGACTGGGCGCTATTCAAGCAGGGGCAGGGCGCCGTCAACAACACGTTGTCGGCCGTCGAAGCTTACCAGCTAGGCGACCTCGACGGTGACTTCCAACACGACCTCGACGACTTCGACTTGTTCGCCGAAGCGTTCGATGCGGCGAACGGGATGGGGAGCCTCGCGGCGCTTATCGCGGGCGCCCCCGAGCCGACGTCAGCAGGCCTAGCGATCGCGGCGATGGGCCTTCTGTCGGGAGCCGCCCGCCGACGGTACTAGGGCGGCTCATCCCCGCAGAGTCGTACGCTTGCAGTCTCAGAACCTTCTCTCGCTGAACCCTCTTTTCTTCAACAACGGAGAGCCTCGTGCCTCGATTGACACCCCTCGTCACCGCCTCGATGGTTTTTCTTGTTAGCGGCCAGGCCACCCAAGCCGCGCTCGTCGGCTACTGGTCGTTCGACGACACGCTCGCCGAAACGTCGGGCTTCACGCCCGCGGGCACGCACGACGCGATTGTCGGCACCGGCGCGCCGGCCTTCAGCACCGACGTGCCCGCCGGCTTGGGCGGCAAGTCGATGTTCTTCGACGGCAGCTCGACGCTGAAGGTAAAGAACTCTGCCGAGAACCTCGACAACCCCAACGGCACCGGCGGACCCGCCTCGCTCGGCCAGAACCCCGACTTCCTCCGGACCTTCTCCAGCGACCTGGACAACAACGGCGGGACCGGCATCACGATCGCCTCGTGGGTGAAGATCGACCCCAACCAACGCAACCCGTGGGAGGCGTACATCTCGAAGCTCGGCGAAGGGGTTAGCGGCTACCAGCTCCGCCGGTTCGACAACGGCGATTTCAACACCTTCACGCTGCGGAGCACCGCCAACGTGGACGACCCGTCCGGTTCGATCTCCAACGGGGACGGCGAGTGGCGCCACGTCGCCGGGACGTGGGACAAGGCAACGGGCGTACGCAAGCTGTACATCGACGGCGTCGAGGACACCGCGTTCACCCAGACCGGCGACGTCGGCCAGAGCGGCCCCGACGGTATGAGCCACGGCGACGCCAACTGGGAGTACCTCGTTTTCGGCGGTCGCGACAACGGCGGTGGCGCCGGCGCCACCTGGTCGACGACCCGGGTCTGGCTGGATGAGATCTACATCTACAACGAAGCGATCGGGGCGAGTGAAGTGCTGGCGCTCGCTACGATCCCGGAGCCCGCCTCGGTGGCAATGCTGCTGGCGGCGGTCGGCTTGTCCGCTAACGCCGCTCGCCGGCGGGCCGCTTGAGCAGAGGCGGAGTGAGACGCGAAACGAATCACACGGATCGGATTGAAAGGCGCCAAGTGCAGACGCTGCTCGCACACATCGAAGAGGGATACTCGTCTATTAACCCGGAGACTCTCATGCACCGATTCGCATCCCTGGTCGGCGCGTCGCTGATGCTCCTGTCGAGTGGGTCCGCTGCCAGGGCCGACTTGGTGGGCTACTGGTCGTTCGACGACACGCTCGCCGAAACGTCGGGCTTCACGCCCGCGGGCACGCACGACGCGATTGTCGGCACCGGCGCGCCGGCCTTCAGCGCCGACGTCCCCGCCGGTTTGGGCGGCATGTCGATGTTCTTCGACGGCAGCTCGACGCTGAAGGTAAAGAACTCTGCCGAGAACCTCGACAACCCCAACGGCACCGGCGGGCCCGCTTCGCTCGGTCAAAACCCTGACTACCTCGACACCTTCTCTGGTAGCCTGGACAACAACGGCGGGTCCGGCATCACGATCGCCTCGTGGGTGAAGATCGACCCCAGCCAGCGTAACGACTGGGAGGCGTACATCTCGAAGTTCGGCGAAGGGGTCAGCGGTTACCAGCTCCGCCGGTTCGCCGGCAGCGACTTCAGCACGTTCACGCTGCGGAGCACGAACAACGTGGACGACCCGTCGGGGTCGATCTCCAACGCGGACGGCGAGTGGTACCACATCGCCGGGACATGGGATAAAGCAACCGGCGTACGCAAGCTGTACATCGACGGCGTCGAAGACACCGCTTTTACTCAGACCGGCGACGTTGGCCAGAGTGGACCCGACGGCATGAGTCACGGCAACGCTAACTGGGAGTACCTCGTCTTCGGCGGTCGCGACAACGGCGGCAGCTGGTCAACCACCCGTGTCTGGTTAGACGACGTACGCATCTATAACGAGGCAATCAGCGCCTTCGACGTGCAAGTGCTTGCCAAGCCGACGGAAACCTTCCTCAGCATCGTGGTTAACAAGGCGACCGGGGAGATCACTCTTCAGGGCACAAATGGCGGTGAAGTCGACCTGAGCGCCTACTCGATCGGGAGCGCATCGGGGGCGCTGAACGCTGGGGCTTCACCCGGGGACTTCAACGACGACGGCTCGGTTGACGCCGCCGACTACACCGTTTGGCGGGACAACTTGGGGCAGGACGCGGCCGCCCTCAACGGGAACGGCTCCGGCGATCCTCTGGTTACCGCCGCCGACTACGAGCTGTGGCGGACCAATTTTGGCGCGGCCGGGGGCGTAGGCGGGTGGTCAAGCCTGGCCGACCGATTGACGCCCGAGGCCGGTTTCCCTCAGGGCGCCGGCGACGGCAATGGCTGGGAGACGGGCGCCAACCCCAGCAGCACCGAGTTGGTTGAGTATTACCTGACCGGCGAATCCACGGTAACCGCGGCTGGGGTCTCGCTCGGGATGGCCTACGGCGGCGGAGCCGGCGGAGCCGAGGACCTGACGTTCAGCTACCGCTCCGGCGGTGAAGTCCTCCCCGGCGGGGTTTTTTACACCACGGGGGCAGGAACCGCGCTCACCGCCGCACCAGAACCGGCGGCGTTGACCATGATCGCGTTGGCGTCCGCCCTGGCCACCTTTGGTAGCCGGCGCCGCGTGTAGCGGGCGGGTTGACACACGCAGGTGACCAGGCGCGGGGGCAGGCGGCTGGTCACCTGCGGCGTGCCGGCCTCGCTAACAGGTTGTGTCTTATGTCCGTCCACGGGGAGGCGCTTGGCAATGGAAGACCAGTTGACGAAACGCTGCCTCTCGGCGCAAGGCGCGAAGCGGAACAACCGGGCGGCGTTCACCTTGGTTGAGCTCTTGGTGGTGATCGCGATCATTGGCATCCTGATCGCGCTGCTGCTGCCCGCGGTCCAGTCGGCCCGCGAGGCGGCCCGGCGACTAAACTGCAAGAGCAACCTGAAGCAGCTCGGCCTGGGCGCTCTGAATCACCACGACACGATCAAGCACCTCCCAACCGGCGGGTGGGGGTGGCGCTGGGCGGGGGACCCGGACGGCGGCTATGGGACCAAGCAGCCGGCCGGCTGGTACTTCAACATCTTGGCCTTCTGTGAAGAGCAGGCGCTGCGGGACCTGGGGAGCGACGGCGACTACGCAACGGTCTCTGCGAAGCAGAAGGAGGAAGGTCGGCGACGCGCCGAGAGTGCGGTCTCGCTGTTTGTCTGCCCGTCACGTACGGGCAGTGGGTACTACCCCTTCGTTCACGCCGACTCGTACTACAACGTCGACCGCCCTAACCGCATGGGCCGGAACGACTACGCCGCGAACAGCGGCAACCGCTACCCGGCAGCCATCTGGGAAGGCCCCGGCGGCCCCACGGCGCGGACGCCCACCATGCCCAACCCGTTTGAGGACGCGCAATTCACGACCTTCTCCACGGCCGACCGCGGGCTGGCGGGCGGCCAAGAACCTGGCAATGGCGTCGTGCTTGCGGTGAGCAAAACCAGGCTCAGCCAGATCATCGACGGCACGTCGTCGACGATCTTGTTCGGCGAGAAACACATCCCGATCGACGAGTACGAGACCGCGACCGCCGCGGGCAACGACCAGGGCTGGGACATGGGATTCGACACCGACATCAACCGGTGGACGATGCTGCCGCCTGTGCCGGACGCGCAATCGATCGACGGCGCCGACCAGTGGTCGGTCTTCGGCAGCAATCACCCCGGCGGTTGCCAGATTGTCTTCTGCGACGGGTCAGTGCGGACGATTTCGTACGAGGTCGACCCGCAGGTCTTTTCCGCACTCGGCTCCATCGGCGGCGGAGAAGTCATCGACGATTCCGAAATCCGCTGACCCGCCGCGGCATCTTCGTCGGAGCAGTATTGCACGCCGGCGCTCTTCTTCTTACGACGCGGCCCGCGTGCCCGTTGATCGCCGCTGGTTCAGTAGCGGCGCGGGGATCAATGATCGTTTTGTGACAGCGCCTCGCGATGAATCGTAGGCTTCTCGTTGCAGACGGTCCCGATTCGCAACCACGTTTGCCTTGCCGACCTGCCATCGAGGATCCCCGCCCCGTGGCAGGCGGTAGCACCGGCGCGAGACAAACACCGGCGGTCAACACAGCGGGCGAGGTATCCAAGGATACCGCAACGACGGCAATCGCTGCCCTGGCCCAGGCGACATCGAAAAAAAGACCGCTTTTTAGAGAAATATTGTCCGTTTATTGAGCCAGGAGGGCGTCTACAAACGGCTATCTTTTTTTGCGTATAGGCCCAGCGGGGTTTATCGCCGCTGCTCGGTCGATCAGCTTTTCGAATTGCGGTTCGCAAATCTCCTCGTTTCTATTCCTGGTTCGGGCGCTGAAGCGGCGCCTAGCGACGGAAGCTCCTCCAAGGTCACCAAGCCCAGGTCATCAGCTAATGAACGACTACTACAGTGCAAAGGCCCCGTTGGCACTCTGCTTATTCGCATGTCTCACGCCTGGCTGGCGGGCCAACTCGTCCGACGCCGCGTTGATTACCTGGGAGGGCGACGTCCCGCCCGGGGTAGCCGCATTCGGCGAAGCAAACTGGACCGGGCCGGGCGAATCGCCGGGCCCGTCCACGAATCCGCCCAGCAACGGCATGATCGACCCCAACTCGCCGATTATGTTCGACATGTTGGTCGAAACGGGCTTCAGCAACCAAAACGGCTACGAGTCCGTCCCGGCGCAGGTTGGCCCCGTCAATGGGATCTTCTTCATTGGCGGCGGGTTCGAATTGACGATCGGCGGCGAAGCACGTTTCTTGATGAACACTTCGCCGACCGGTCAGGGGGGGTTCGCCATCCGCGGGCCCAGCGCGTCGAACCGAGCGATTGTCTCAATCAGAGACGATGCATTCCTGCGGGTCGAGAACTTCTTGCTGGCGGAGGTGAATGTCTCCGACAACGCATTTGTCGAGATCGACTCGCCAACCGGGGTGTTCAACAACTCGCCGCTGTCGATCGCCGCGGGTTGGTCCGGCGCCATTGAGTTCCTAGCCCTCACCCCGTCTGCCGTCGCCGGTCTGAGCTTCCTAAACGTCGCCACAGTGGATGGCGCCCCTGCTCAGATCGGCGCCAACATCGCGCTGCTGTCGAATAACAACGGCGGCACTCTGCTGATCCGTATTCCCGAACCCTCGACGTGTTTACTGGCAGGGATGAGTTCTCTGTTGCTCCTCGGGCGTCGACCCGGCGCTCGTCACGACTCGTGATGCTCAACAGGTTTGTCGCATGAAAAGTGACTAGCGATTGCCGGTAGCCGTATGTTCGTCGATAGCTCTCCACGCTGCTGCCGGCGGATCACTCCGTCCGTGTGGCGGCGCGGCGCCTTCGCCGAGCAGCAACCCGAAGCAGCTGGGCCTGGGCGCCTGACCCGTTTGAGGTCGCGTAATTCGCGACCTTCTTGTACCGGTGATCGCGGCCTGTCGGGCGGCCAAGCGCCTGGCAACGGCTACGCCCGGGGCACGGGCGGCAGCGGAGTCCGCGACAACGCCGAGGTCCCCTAGGCGTCGCCACCGCAATCGTAGCAGCGGTGCACGCCGGCGACCTATTTCAAGCGAAGCGGCGTGGCGTCTTGCTGCCGAGCGAAGCGTCACGGCGGGGAGTTGGCGCCCGCTGTGAATCCATCGGAACCGCGTGATTCGCCGGCAATGGCGGGTCGGCTGCGGTCTCTACCAATCCTGCATCAGCGGCGGGCGTTGCGTGGCCGGCTCGGCTTGTCGTATAACTCGGGCGACCGACCCGAGGCTATCCCGAGCGAGCCGTCCGCTATGCGTGCATTTTCCGTTGCTTCGGCGACGCGGTCAGCGGCGGTGTGTGAACTTGATGAGCCAACGCTGACCGCATCAGACAGTGTTAAGCTCAAAGTGCTAGAAGTCGGCATCTGCGGCACCGATCGAGAGATCGCCGCTGGCGACTACGGCACGCCGCCCGACGGGGACAACTACTTGGTCCTCGGCCACGAGTCGCTCGCCGAGGTTGTCGAAGCCGGTGACGGCGTCGAGGGCTTCGCCCCCGGCGATTTGGTTGTCCCGAGCGTCCGCAGGCCCTGCCCGCACGACTGGTGCACCGCGTGCCAGAACGGCCAACAAGACTTCTGCTACACCGGTGACTTCACCGAGCGGGGGATCAAGCAGCGGCACGGCTACATGGCGGAGTTCGTTGTCGAGCAAGCCCGCTACCTCACCGCGTTGCCGGCGGAGCTACGCGGCATCGGTGTGCTGGTCGAGCCGCTGACGATCGCCGAGAAGGCGCTCTCCCAAGTCTGGCGAGTCCAGCAGCGGCTGCCGTGGGCGTGTGCGATCGACCCGACCTCCCGGCCCTCGCAGGGTTGCAACGCACTCGTGCTGGGCGCGGGACCGGTAGGGCTGCTGGGCGCGATGGCACTGGCCGAGAGCGGCTTCTGCACACACGTCTACTCCCGAGAGGCGCACGGCGGGCCGCGCAGCCAGATGGTCGAGGCGTTCGGCGGGCGTTACCTGTCGTCGGAAGAGTTCTCCGTCGACGACTTGCCGCGCGAGATGGGCGGCGTCGACGTCGTGTACGAGGCGACCGGGGCGTCCAAACTCGCCTTCGACGTGCTCCGCGTGTTGGGGACAAACGGCGTCTACATCTTCACCGGCGTGCCCGGCCGCAAGCACCCGTTCGAGCTGGACGGCGCGGCGATCATGCGCAACCTAGTGCTTAAGAACCAGGTGGTGTTCGGCACGGTCAACGCGGGTCAAGAGGCGTTTGCCTCGGCGGCCGAGCGGCTACAACGGTTTCAGCAGAAGTGGCCCGACGCGATCAACGCCGTAATCTCCCGCCGCTGGCCGCTCGACGAGGTCGACCGCCTGCTCACCGACCCCGGGCCGGGCATCAAGCACGTGGCGAGCATCAGCGGCGACTGAATGCACCGAAGATCGCGCACCAAAACGACCGCTGAAGACGCCGAGCACACACGAGACGCCTAAGCGATATGAGCCAGCACCCGACGATTGAGCACCAACGCCTAGCCGAAGACGCCGCGCGTGAGCAGAACTGGAAGCGGTGGGGGCCGTACCTCTCCGAGCGGCAGTGGGGCACCGTGCGTGAGGATTACTCGGCTAACGGCGACTCGTGGCGTGACTTCTCCCACGATCAGGCGCGCAGCCGAGCCTACCGGTGGGGCGAGGACGGGTTGCTCGGCTTCTGTGATCGGCAGTGCCGGCTCTGCTTCGGCCTCGCGTTGTGGAACGGGCGGGACCCGATCCTGAAAGAACGGCTGTTCGGCCTGACGGGCCCGCAAGGCAATCACGGCGAGGACGTTAAGGAGTGCTACTACTACCTCGACTCGACGCCGACGCACTCCTACGCCAAGGCTCTGTACCGCTACCCGCAAGCGGAATTCCCCTACCGTCGGCTGGTCGAGGAGAACGCACGACGCGACAAGACGCAACGCGAGTTCGAGTTGGTCGACACCGGCGTCTTCGACGAGCGCCGGTACTTCGACGTCGTGGCGGAGTACTCCAAGGCGGGGCCGGACGACCTGCTCATCCGGACGACCGTCACCAACCGCGGCCCCGACGCCGCGGACCTCTGGCTGCTGCCGACCTTCTGGTACCGCAACACCTGGGTGTGGGGATGCCGACACGAGGGTTGCACGCTCAAGCCGACGTTGCGGCGAGGCGACCGCGGCGCCATCGAGGCGACGCACGAGTCGCTCGGCGCCTTCGAGGCGTTCTTCG
Organism: Planctomycetota bacterium; assembly: GCA_039188275.1. GTDB lineage: Bacteria > Planctomycetota > Planctomycetia > Pirellulales > Lacipirellulaceae > JBCCQL01. The sequence continues at coordinate 6,865 of JBCCZD010000018.1, read as the reverse complement.
GGGCGCACCCCGACGGGGCTGGACGCGAGCTGCTGTTCACCGAGAACGAGACCAACTCCGAGAAGCTGTTCGGCACGCCCCAGTACACGCCGTACGTGAAGGACGCGTTCCACCGTTACGTCATCGACGGCGAGCGGACGGCGGTCAATCCGGCCGGGCGGGGAACGAAGGTCGCCGGGCTGTACCGGCTCTCGATCCCACCGGGCGAGAGCCGTTCGGTCGACGCCCGGCTGGCCGAGCGTGGGGCGGTTGCCGGCGACGCCTTCGGCGCCGGGTTCGACGCGACGTTTGCGGCCCGCACCGCTGAGGCGGACACGTTTTATGATCACGTCATCGGCTCGGACGCGGACGACCAGCAGCGTTCAGTATCTCGGCAAGCGCACGCCGGCTTGAATTGGACCAAGCAGTTCTACCACTACATCGTGGCCGACTGGCTCGACGGCGACGACCAGATCAATAAGCCGCCGCCGCAGCGGCGCGACGGCCGCAACAGCCGCTGGACGCACCTCTACGCCCGCGACGTGTTGAGCATGCCGGACAAGTGGGAGTACCCCTGGTTCGCCGCCTGGGACTTGGCGTTCCACATGATCCCGCACTGCCGGACCGACCCGGCGTTCGCCAAGAAACAGCTCCTGACGCTGCTGCGTGAATGGTACATGCACCCGAACGGTCAGCTGCCGGCTTACGAGTTCGCGTTCTACGACGTCAACCCGCCGGTCCACGCCTGGGCGTGCCTGCGGGTTTTCCAGATGACCGGCGGGACGGACCGCGTCTTCCTCGCCAAGGCGTTCCAGCGGCTGCTGATGAACTTCACGTGGTGGGTGAACCGCGTCGACGACGGCGGCGACAACGTCTTCGCCGGCGGGTTCCTGGGGCTCGACAACATCGGGCTGTTCGACCGCTCGAAGGGCCTGCCCGATGGCGCCAAGCTCGAGCAGGCCGACGGCACCGCTTGGATGGCCTTCTACTGCGGGACGATGCTCTCCATCGCCCTGGAACTCGCCCGCGAAGAGCCCGCGTACGCCGACATGGCGTCGAAGTTCCTCGATCACTTTGTGCGCATCTCCGACGCCATCAACAACCGCGGCGGCGCCGGCCTGTGGGACGACGGGCAGGGATTTTACTTCGACCAGTTGCACGTCGACGGCCAGTCCGTCCCGCTCAAGGTCCGTTCGCTGGTCGGGCTGCTGCCGCTGATCGCCGTCGAGGTGCTTGAGGAGCCCCTCGTCGACCGGTTGCCGCAGTTCGAGAAGCGGCTGCGGTGGTTCCTAAAGTACCGCCACGACTTGACCGGCCAGGTCTCCTTCGCGCGCTCCGCCGCGGGGCAGCGGAAGCTGCTGCTGGCGATCCCGTCACGCGAGAAGCTGGAGCGCGTCCTGCGGGTGATGCTCGACGAGGCGGAGTTCCTCTCGCCGTTCGGCCTCCGGTCGCTCTCCAAGCGGCACGAGGCCGAGCCGTTCGAACTGCCGATCCGTGGCCACACGCACCGCATCGCCTACGTTCCCGGCGAGTCCGACAGCCTGATGTTCGGCGGCAACAGCAACTGGCGGGGCCCGATCTGGATGCCGACTAACTACCTGCTGATCGAGGCGCTCGAGCGTTACTACGAGTTTTTCGGTGACGACTTCCAGGTCGAGTGCCCGGTGGGATCGGGCCGGATGATGAACCTCCACCAAGTCAGCCGCGAAATCAACCGCCGCCTGACGCGGCTGTTCTTGCCCGGCGACGCCGAGGGCCACCGGCCCTGCCACGGGCAGACGTGCTGCCCCACCGGGTTCTTCGACTGGGAGGGCGAGGTCCTCTTCCACGAGTACTTCAACGGCGATACCGGCGAGGGACTCGGGGCCAGCCACCAAACCGGCTGGACGGCCCTAATCGCCAACTGCATCGAGAAGCAGACCGCGTAACGCGTGCCCGTCAGATACGTTTGTCCTTGCACGCCAACGGACGGCGAACGTGTGGGGGAGCCGAATCGCCGGTGAAAAACGTGAAGTTTGCGCTGTTCCCTTTTGTTGGCTCACGCTAGCGCGTTGCGGCGGTGCGTATGATGCCGACTTAGCTGACTCAGCGCTTGAACTGTCAGGCTCGGATGCCGGCGTCGTCGGTTGGCAGATGATTCAGATAGCCGGTCTGTCTAAAATAAGTCCGTTTGACGGGAAGCCTTGACGAGGAGCGGATTCATGAAGACTCGGTGTGTCGCGGCGGCACTTTTTGGCGCGGCGTGTGTCCTGCTCAACCCGCTGGCTGTCCGAGCCCAAGGCACGGCACCGGATCGCTCCGTCGGTTACGTTGGACTGCGCCCCCTCCCCCGTCACGTGGAAGACTTGAAGGCCAGCGATGGGGGCCCATGGGCCGGGCTGCCAACCTTTGAGGAGCAGGCGGGGAACTACCCCTTCGTCGCGGAGCACTTGGATGTCGTAAAAGGTTGGTTGGGTGGCGACTTCAAGACGAAGCGGGTTTTCTTCGAGCACTACTGGGGGCTCAGCGACGCCCGCGACGACCTCGACCCGCACAAGAACTATCTGATCAAAGCCATCCGGCGGTGGGAGTCGCGGGGGGCCGTTGTTGAGCACATCCTGATCTGCCGCGAATACAGGCTCGCGATCCACAGAGGGCACAAGGACGCAAAGCCCGGCCCCTTTAGCGAAGACACGAGGGTCCTCTCCGCAGAAGACGTACGCGACATCCGCCACTTATTCCGTAACGCGCACGAGCAGGGATTGGTTAGGCAGAACAACTACAAGCTGATTCAGATGGTCGAAGAGCCGGTGTTTTATGCCGAAGACCCGGCGGCGCAGCAAGTGATTAAGCAAGTCGAGGGCGTCGCCTACGAGGCGCACCAGTTCAACCGACACTGGCCCCTCGAAACGGGGTGGTCGAAGCCAAAGAAGGTCGTCAGGGGAGCGAAATGGACACTCGACCAGGGAAAAGAGTTCATCTTCTACTACGGTCCGATCATCTGGAAATCAGAAGACTACACAGAGTTCATCGAGCGAGACTGGCTCTACCGGTACTGGGAGGCCGGCTTGCCCAAACACCACCCCCGCATGCATTACTACCTCAACACCTTCCCGCACGCGCACGGCAGGGGGCGGCCCGTCGGCCCGGAGTCAGACCCTCATTCCGTGCTCGGCGTTACGAAGTGGCTGATCGAGGAGATCAAGATGGCCCCTCGGTGAGCAAGCAGGGGGCGTGGCGCCCGGCGGTGCTCGCGCACGCGTCAGGCACGTCGGCAGCGTCGCCACTGTTCTTCGAGCCGCTTGTCGGAGACTCTTTCCGCGGCGCCGAGTTGCTGGGCGAATACCGACACGCGGTACTCCTCGATCATCCACCGCAGCCGCTCCCGCTCCTCGGGGACGACGTCGCCGGACTCCGAGGCGTCGAGCTCCGCCAGCCGATGAGCGTGCGGCGCCACGCGGGCGTGCATCTTACGGTCTTGGGATTGCCCGCCCTCGGCGATGCGGCGGAGGCGCGCCGCTACGGCGCGGAGGTACCGCGGAAAATGCGGCAGCCGCCCCGGCGGCGTATCGATTAAAAACCCGGGCGCCGTAAGCGCCGCCAACTGCTCGCGGATGTCGATCGCCACGTCCGACTCGGGCCCCAGCGGCGTCGACGCCAGCCACCCGCGAGCCTCGGCGAGCGTCCCGAGGGAGCCAAGCACCGGCTTGGTGATCTCTTGGATCGCGATCGGGACCCGCGGCTTGCAAGCCGCGGCGAGTTCCTCGAAGGCGTCCGCGTCGCGGGGCGTCGCCGGGATCGGGTCGACCACGCGGAACGCCAGCAGCTCGGCGACCTCGTAGCGGTAGTCGCGCAGCCGTTCCCACCGTCGCAGGTCGTCGAGAACACGACCGATCTCCGGCAGCCAATCGACGTGGGTCAAGAGTTCATCGGCGTAGCGGAGCAGGAACAGCCGCCGCACGCCCCGCCGGGTAGACGCCTCGGCTTCGCTCTGGTCGACAAACAGCCGCGGGGCGACGCCATCGCCCTCATCGATCAGCCCCGGGTACGCCAAGAAGCGGCCGCTTGCGTGGCTTACCTCGAACGCCTTGGGCAGCGGATCGAACGACCAGTCGGTGCTCGGCGGCGTTCGCCAAACCGGGTGGTCGATGAAGCGCGATCGTGGCGCGGGGTCGAGCCCCAACGCCTCGCGTAGCGAGGCAAGACTTCGGCTCTCGGCAACGACGCCGCCATGGGCGTTCTCAACACGGACGTTGATCCCCAGGTGCGCCGGCAACGCGTCGAGGCGGAGGTCGGCGGTGGCGATCTCGGTTTGGGCGTGGTGCGAAAGCCGGCCGGCGATCGTCTCGCGGAAGTTGCCCGCGCCGAAGTCAAGCTCGCTGCAGACGCGGTCCGCGACGTCGGGCGCCGGGACAAGCCGAGTCCGCAGCGGTTTGGGGAGCTGGCGGATGAGCCCGATGACGCGGTCGCGGAGCAGCCCGGGCACCGCCCAATCGAGACGCGCCGCGTCGAGCGTCGGCACGAGTTCGAGCGGGACGACCAGCGTCACGCCTTCCGCTTCGCCACCGCTGACGCCCGTCCCGCGGCCGTGCCGGTAACGCAGCGGCAGCTCGCCCGTGCCCAGGTCGAGCGCGTCGGGGAAGGCCTGGGCGTCGAGCTCGGGCGGGGGCGCCGCGAGCGCCTCGTCGTGGAGCCTCAGCGGGTCGTCTTGTCCGCCCGACTCGCGACGATACCACCGACGGAAGCCGCGGGCGTCGTAGACGTCACCCGGCACACGCTCGTTGTAGAACTCAAAGAGCGTATTGTCATCGACCAGCGGCACGTCTCGCCGCAGCTTGGCGTCGATCTTCCGCAGCGCTTCGACGGCGTTGCGGTTGTGCTCGAAGAAATCCCATCCACCGCGGAGCCCTTCGTCCACCAGCGCCTCCCGGAGAAAGACTACCCGCGCCGCCCCGGGGTTGATTGGGCCGTAGGGGATGGCCCGGCGGCCCGGCAGGGTGAGGTCAAAGAGTTTCTGCCGCTCGTCCGCGAGGACAGTCTGCTGCTTGTAAGACCAGTGGGCGCCCGCGTAGTCCTTCTTGATCAGGTGCGATGCGAGCCGCGGCAGCCACTCGGGCCGCACCCGGGCGGCGGTCCTTAGAAATCGCTGCGAAGTCTCAACGGTCTCGGCGGCGACGACCCACTTGGGTTGCGTCCCCCGCAACCCGGATCCCGGCCACATGCGGAAGCCCTCACCGCTGGGCGACTGATAGCCGTCGTCACCGCGCCGCAGCGCGATGCTGCTGAGCAGACCGGCAAGCAGGGACCGGTGGATGGCGCCGTAGCCGTCCCGGCGGGGCCCGACCTTCAGCCCGTGCTGCCCGACCATCGCTAGGAGCTGGCGGTGCACGTCCTCCCACTCCAACACCTTAGGCACGGACAAGAACTGCCGCGTGCACGCCCTGCGGAACTGGTTGCCGCTCAGGTCACCCCGCATCAGGCGGAGGTGGTCCCACAACTTAAGGTAGCTCAAGAAGTCCGACCGAGCGTCGGCGAACCGCTGGTGCGATGCCTCGGCCGCTTCTTGCTTCTCGGCGGGGCGCTCACGCGGGTCCTGGGTCTCGAGCGCCGCGGCGATGACGAGCACCTCGGCTAGACACCCTTCGGCGTCCGCCGCGACGATCATCCGGCCGACCCGCGGGTCGACCGGCATCTTCCCGACCGATTCGCCGAGCGGCGTGAGCTTGCCCTCGTCGTCGATCGCTTGCAACTCACGGAGCGTGCGACGCGCTTCGCGCAGCGCTTCGGGTCGAGGCCTGTCGAGCAGCGGCAACGCCTCGAGGTCGCCCTGCCGGAGCGCCAGCAAACGCAGCACGACGCCGGCGAGGTTCGTGCGCCGGACCTCCGGCGCCGTGTAGGGCGCGCGCGACTCGTAGTCGTCTTCTGAGTACAGACGGACGCAGACGCCGGGGCCGAGCCTGCCGCAACGGCCCGCACGCTGGTCGGCAGACGCCTGCGAGATGGCTTCGATCGGCAGGCGTTGCACGCGGCTCCTCGCGGCGTAGCGGGCGATGCGTGCCGTGCCGGTGTCGACGACCGATCGGATGCCCGGCACCGTCAGCGAAGACTCCGCGACGTTGGTCGCCAGCACGACGCGGGGCTTGCCACTCGGTTTGAAGACGCGTTGCTGCTCCTTGGCGGACAGACGGGCGTAGAGCGGCGTTACCTCGACGCCACGCGCAGCGAACCGGCCCCGCAGCAGCCTGGTGGTTTCGCGGATGTCACGCTCGGTCGGCAAGAAGACGAGCACGTCCGACAGCCGCTCGGCGAGCAAGCCGTCCAGCGCAATCGCGACGCGCCGCGGCGTGTCGTCGCCGCCCGGCGGGGCTCCGTCGGGACGGTCGGGCGGTTGGTATCGGACGTCGACGGGGTGGCCGCGACCGGAGACCTCAATCACCGGCGAAGGCGCCCCGCCGATGTTGTAGAACCGTGAAAACCGGTCGGCGTCGATCGTCGCCGAAGTAATGACCAGCCGGAACCCGGGCCGGCGCTCCACCGTCCGCCTCAGCAGGCCGAGCAGCAGATCGATGTTCAGGCTCCGTTCGTGCGCCTCGTCAATGATGATCGTGTCGTAGCGTTCAAAGAGCGGGTCGCTCTGCGCCTCGGCCAGCAGGATGCCGTCGGTCATCAGCTTGACGTAGGTCGCGGCCGAAGTTTCATCCCGGAAGCGGACCTTGTAGCCGACCGCTTTGCCAAGCGGCGAGCCAAGCTCCTCGGCGATGCGCGTGGCGACGCTGCGGGCGGCGATCCGACGGGGCTGGGTGTGCCCGATGAAGCCGTCGATGCCCCGCCCCGCGGCCAGGCAAAGCTTTGGCAGCTGCGTCGACTTGCCGGAGCCCGTTTCGCCGCAGACCACCACGACCGGGTG
>JBCCZD010000017.1:0-27918 GCA_039188275.1 Planctomycetota bacterium | reverse complement strand
CTCGGCCCCAACGGCGCCGGGAAGAGCACCACGATGAAGCTCCTTACCGGCTACCTCGCGCCCTCAACCGGCGCGGCGCGGATTGCCGGGCACGACATGCAGGGCGACCGCATCGCCGGCTCGCAGCGGCTGGGCTACCTCCCCGAAAACGGCCCGCTGTACCCCGAGATGACCCCCCGCTCGCTGCTGAAGTTCTTCGCCGACGCCCGCGGCATGTCGGCTTCCCTGGCGCGCGACAGCATCGAACGCGTGATCGACCTGTGCAACCTGCAGGCGGTGCTCGGCAAGTCGGTGGGCAAGCTCTCTAAGGGCTACCGCCAGCGGGTCGGCATGGCCCAGGCGCTGCTGCACGGGCCCGACGTGCTGATCCTTGACGAGCCGACCGCCGGCCTGGACCCCAACCAGATCCGCGACGTCCGCCAGATGATCCGCCAGCTCGGCGAGACCAAGACCATCCTGCTTAGCACGCACATCCTGCAGGAGGTCGAGGCCATGTGCGACCGCGTCGTCTTCATCAACGAAGGCCGGGTCCGGTTCGACGGCACGAAGGAAGACTTCAAGTCGGGCGCCGAGACCTACGACGACCACTTCTACAAACTCACCACAGCGGCGGCGGAGTGACGCCCCGCCGCGGGCGCCGTCGCCACCCGGTGGCGGCGCCCGCGCCCAAGAGCACCTTCCGGAACAGGCGAACATGAACCTCACCGTTCTGACGGCGATCTTCAAACGCGACTTCGTCAACTACTTCGCGAGCGCGACGGGTTACGTCTTTATCTGCGTCTTCGTAATGCTCAGCTCGGTCGCGGCGTTCGTGCCCCCCGGCTTCTTCAGCAACAACCTGGCGAACCTCGACCAGCTCAGCAGCTGGATGCCCTACATCCTGCTGGTGTTTGTCCCGGCGATCACGATGAGCATGTGGGCGGAGGAGAAGCGGCGCGGCACCGACGAGCTGCTGCTCACCCTGCCGGCGACCGACTCCGACGTCGTGCTCGGCAAGTACCTTGCCGGCGTCGCGATCTTCACCGTCTCGCTGCTCTTCTCGATGGCCTCGATCTTGCTGATCTTCCAGTATGGGCTGGGCGACCCCGACCTCCAGCTCTTCGTCTGCACTTACATCGGCTACTGGTTCGTCGGGCTGGCGATGCTCGCCACGGGGATGGTCGCCTCGTTCCTGACCAGCAACCTGACGGTCGGCTTCATCCTGGGAATGCTGTTCAACGCGCCGCAAGCGCTCGCCTCGACGGTCGACAACGCCATCGGCTGGCTCGACGCCGTGCCGCCGCTGCGGGGTCTCGCCGAGGCGGAGTGGTTCCGCAACCTGGCCCGCGGCGTCTTTAGCAGCTTCAGCGCCTTCGACGGCTTCAGCGACTTCGCCCGCGGCGTGCTGAGCCTGAGCGGCGCCCTGCACTTCTTGTGCATCGTCGCGTTGATGCTCTACCTGTGCATGGTCCTTATCGGCCGGCGGCACTGGGCCGGCGGCGACGACGGCGAGTCGCTCTGGTGGCACTACCTGGTCCGCGGGCTGGCGCTATTCCTCATCGTCGGCGGCGTCAACGCCGTGCTGCGGAACTACGACCCGGTGCGCTTCGACATGACCGCCGACAAGACAAACTCGCTGCTGCCGCAGACCAAGACGCTGGTCGCCGAACTCGGCGACGACGACGAGACGCCGCCGATCAAGATCGACGCCTACTTCAGCCCGGAAGTCCCCAGCGAGTACGCGGGGCAGAAACGCGAGCTGCTGAGCACGCTCGACGAGCTCCGCGCGATTAGCAAGGGCAAGGTCGTCGTCGTCAAGCACGAGGTGGAGAACTTCAGCGACGAGGCGGCCCTCGCCGAGCGGGCCTACGGCATCGAGGCCCGCAGCGTCAGCACACGCGTACGCGGCGAGATCGAAGAGGAGCAGATCTTCCTCGGCGCGGCGTTCAGCTGCGGGCTCGACAAGGTGGTGATCCCGTTCTTCGACAAGGGCATCCCCGTCGAATACGAGGTGGTCCGTTCGATCACGACCGTCGCCCAGCAGAAGCGCAAGCGGATCGGCGTGGTCAAGACGGCCACGCCGCTGTTCAGCGGGTTCTCGATGCAGGGTCCCTCGCCGAGCCAGACGCCGGAGTCGCGGCTCGTCGCGGAACTCAAGAAACAGTACGACGTGGTTGAGGTCGACCCGGCGAACCCGATCACCGACACGTTTGACGTGCTGCTGGCGGTGCAGCCCTCGTCACTCACGCCGGACGCCCTCGTGAACTTCGTTGCCGCCGTCAAGACAGGGCAGCCGACCGCCATCTTTGAAGACCCCGCCCCCGTTTGGTGGCAGGTGGTCGGGACGGACGAACCGAACCGCCCCGGCGGCGGCATGATGGGCATGTTTGGCGGCGGTCAGCCCCCGGCGCCGAAGGGTGATATGCAGCAGCTCTGGTCGCTGCTGGGCGCCCGTGTCGACGGCTCTCAGATCGTTTGGCAGTTCCACAACCCGTATGAGGCGAGCCTGCCCGGGCTCGGGCCCGAGTACCTCTTCACCGATGTCGCGACCGCGGAAAACGCGTTCAACAACGCCAGCCCGATCACCAAGGGCCTCAAGCAGGCTTTGTTCGTCTACGCCGGCGCCGCTAGCGCGACAAGCGGCGCCGAGACCGAGTTCCTCCCGCTGGCGGTCACGAGCAACCTGACCGGCGCGATCTCAACCGACACCTTCCAGCAGTTCCGGACGGGGCGTTTGGACCAGAGTGCTTTCGAGCAGCGGCGCCGCAAGACCGGGCGGACCTACATCGTCGCCGCCAAGATCACCGGCGCGCCGCCCGAGGAAGTCGAGGCGCAGCTCGACGACGACATCGACGACGAGGCGCTACGCGCCGAGGCCGAGGGCGGCGCAGAGGCGGACTTGGAGACCGGCAGCGGGGAAGCCAGCGACGACGAGCAGCCCGAAGTCAACGTTGTGCTGGTAGCCGACATCGACTGCCTGGCGAGCGAGATCTTCAACATCCGCGAGATCGGGGACGACGAGGTGCTTGGCGTTGACTTCAAGCTGCAAAACGTCTCGCTGATCCTCAACATCCTCGACGACCTGGCCGGTGACGACCGGTACATCGCGCTCCGCAAGCGGACGCGCGACTACCGGACGCTTACCCAGATCGAGCAGGCGACCGAAGAGTTCCGCGAGAGCACCCTGGACGAGGACAACGCCTTCCGAGAGGGGGTCGAGGAGGAGATCGCCGCGGCCCGCACCGCTTACAGCGACGCCATCGCCAAGATCATGAGCCGCACCGATCTGGACGCCGTGACCAAAGAGCAACTCCGGGCCCGGGAAGAAATCCGCCAGGCCCGCATCCGCGACGTCAAGATCACTGCGCTTGAGCAGAAGCGTCGTAAGAACACCGAGCAGAACCAACGCGAGCTGGCGAACTACGTCCGCAACGTGCAGGACCGCTACAAGGCGGCCGCCGTGATCGTGCCGCCGATCCCGCCGCTGCTGCTAGGGCTGTGGGTCTACTTCCGCCGCCGCTCGATGGAGAAGGAGGGCGTCTCGAAAGACCGGCTCCGCTACAGCCGCAAGCAGCCAAAGGCGAAGGGCGCCGGCGAGGCGGCCTGATGCCACGCGCCGCCGGCCGGCAAGGCCGCGGAGATCAACGCAACTCAAAGCAAGACTGCCATGAGCGAACTGACAAAGACCGGCGTTTTCCTCGGGTGCGCGGCGCTCTCGGTGCTGGTCGCCATCGCGTCGCGGCCCTCGACCGGCGACTACGACGCGTCGGTCCAGATCGGCGGCGACATCGCGGCCGCCTTCGAGCCGGACAAGGCGAAGCGCCTCACCATCACCCGCTACGACGAGGCGACCGCCGAGAAAGAGACCTTCGAGGTCGCCGAGAGCAAAGGCGTGTGGTCGCTCCCGTCCAAAGGGGGCTACCCGGCCGACGCCCAACGCCAACTCGCCGAGGCGATTACCGGCGTCACGGACCGCGAGATCCTGCGGATCGCCTCGCAGGAACCGTCGCAGCACGCGGAGTTCGGCGTGGTCGACCCGCTCTCCTCCAAGCTCGTGCCGGGCCAGACCGGCGTTGGTCAGCGGGTGGCGTTAGCCGGGGCGGACGGCGAGAAGCTCGTCGACCTGATCATCGGCAAGGAGGTCAAGGACGCCGACGGGCAGCACTACGTCCGTCGCGCCGGTCAGGAAGTGGTGTACGTCCTCGAGATCGACCCCGGCAGCTTCTCGACCAACTTCGCCGACTGGATCGAGGACGACCTGCTCAAGATCAGCACCTGGGACATCCAGCGCGTCTTGATCCGAAACTACTCGTCGGAGCTCTTCATCACCCGCGACGGACGCCTCGGCGCCGAGAACGAGTACCGCGGCGAGATCAAGCTGCGGTACGACGACAGTGACTCAGCGTGGTCGCTCGAAGGCCTCGCCGTCCCCAAGTCACCCGAGTCCGACGACTACGACTACGTCGAGCTCGCCGAAGACGAAGAGCTGAACGAAGACACCCTGCGGGAGCTGAAGAACGCGTTGGACGACCTCAAGATCGTCGACGTCACGAGCAAGCCCGAAAGCCTTAGCGACAGCCTCAAGTCGGGGGGCGGGGTCGCCGATTTCTTCAACGACCAGTCGGCCGCGATGAGCCTGATCACCCGCGGCTTCGGCCCGACCGCCAACGCCACGGGCGAGATCGACATCTTGTCAAGCGAGGGCGAGGTTGTCTGCACCATGAAGGACGGCGTGGAGTACGTCTTGCGGTTCGGCAACCTGGAACTGAACGAGTCCCAAGAAGCCGGAGGCGCCGACAGCGGGGCCAGCGCCGACGGGCTGGGCGACGAAGGGGCGGGCGACGCGGAGAAAGGCGTCAACCGCTACTTGTTCGTGCAGGCGCGGCTGAACGAAAGCGTGATCGAACGCCCGGAGCTCGAAGAGGTCCCGGCGCTGCCCGAGGGCGCGACAGGCGAGGCCGATGGCGCCGGGGTGGACGCCGACCAAGCCGATGCAGGCGACGGCGTTGATGGCGCCGCGAAGGGCGAAGACGCGTCCCAAGGCGAAGGCGTCGCCGAAGAGAATGCCGACGAAGAACCGGCGGCCGACGACGCTAACGAGCCAACCGAGCTGGAGAAGGCCGTCGCTGCGCGGAAGGAAGTTGAACAACGAAACGCCCGCATGCTCGAAGAGTACGAAGGCAAGCTTGAGCAGGCCCGTGAGCGTGTCCGCGAGCTCAACGCAAGGTTCGGCGACTGGTACTACGTCGTCGCGAACGAAGTCTTCACGAAGGTCCGGCTCGGACGCGAGGACGTCATCAAGAAGAAGGAAGCGACGGGCGAAGAGGAGCCGGCGGGCGACGCCGCGGGCGGAGGCGGCGCGGCCAGCGCCTTCGGCGCCCCCGGCGGCGCGGTCCCTGGCCTGCCAGGCTTTGGGGCCGCCCTCAACCAGGAGGCTGAAGCGAAGGAAGCTGAGGGGAGGGAAGCCGAGGGGCAAGCGGCCGAGGAGAGCGACGGGGAAGCAGCGTCCGATTCCGAGGTGCCCGAGCAAGAGCCCCTCGGGGACCAACCACCGGCGGCCGAGCCGCCCGAGGAGCAGCAACCCGGCGGCAACGGACCGCCGAGGGACGCCGAACCAAAGGCAGAGGAGTCCCCAGCCACGCCGGAAGCAGAGATCGACGGCCCGGCGCCAGACGCCGCTGACAAAGAAGCCGCCGTCCAAAATGCCGATATCCCCGCGGCCGAGCCCGCCGCGGACGACGCGTAGGTTGGCTTGCCCCCAATGGCTGTTTGCTGCCTGCTCACCCCTCGGCGGCCGGCCGCCCCAACTCGCGGAGCAGCCCAAGGGTAAACAGCCCCGTGTTGTGGCCGTCGCTGAACTGGATGCCGTAGGCGTACGACCCGACCGGCCGCATCGCCACGATCCGCACCGGCTGGGTCTCTTCGATCGACAAAACCGTCAGCTGAGTCGGCGGCGGAGGCGGGGCGTTGCGTTTCTCGCGGCACGTCGCGCACGGGCACCTGTCGCGTAGCTCGCGGACCGGGTAGTCCCGCGTGACGCCGTCCGACCAACGGATGCGCAGGGTCGCGTCATCGGGGCGCGAGAGCTCGGTCGGCGTTGGCCCCGCGGCATCAACCATCGCCGCCTCCGCGTGCGTTGCTTGCCCCGCCCGCCGTGGCTTCTTCGGCCGACGACTCCTCGGCGGCGCGGAGGTCGACGAACCGCTGGCTCTTGCCCTCCGAGCGTGGCAGCGACATCGCGGGCGCCAGCCGCACGTCGATCCGCAGCCCCAACCGCAACCGCAGCTCCTCGGCGATCCGCCCCGGTTGAGCGAGGTGGTCCTCGACCTCGATCACCAACTCGTCCATCTCGCCCCGCTTGCGGGCGGTCATGCGGTAGTCGACCACCTCGGGGAAGCCGCGGAGGAGCTGTTCGACCGCGGTCGGGAAGATGTTCACTCCTCGGATGACCAACATGTCGTCTGCGCGACCGAGCACGCCGCCCTCGAGGAACACAAACCGGTCCGACCCCTCGTCCGTTCGGCGTGGCCTGACCAGGTCGCCGGTCCGGTAGCGGATGACGGGGCAGCCAAACCGGCCGAGCGTGGTGAGCACCAGGTGGGAGAGCTCACCGTCCGCGGCGGGCCGCCCCGTCTCGACCGAGAGGAACTCCGCGACAAACTCGCTCTCGATGACGCGCAGGCCCCGGCCCTCGGCGTCGCCGTACCCCCACGCGCCGACCTCGGTGGCGCCGGCGTGGTCGATCACCGTAGCGGCCCATGCCTGCTCGATGCGCTGGCGGACGGCCGGAACGCTGCCGCCGGGCTCACCGGCGACGACGATGGTCTCGATCGGCAGCTCCGCCAAGTGGACGCCGTGGGCGTGCGCGGCCTCGGCAAGGTGCATCGCGTAGTTCGGCGTGCAGAACAGCCGAGTCGCGCCGGTCTTCTCGATCAGGTCGATCCTCGCCAGGGTGTTCATGCCGCCGCCGGGGATCACCAACACGTCGCGCGCGGCCAGGGCGTCGAACGCCGACCAGAAGCCGATGAACGGGCCGAACGAGAAAGCGAGCGCGGCGCGGTCGCCCGCCTCGACGCCGGCCGCGTCAAGGACATGCTGCCAGCAGCGGACCCACCAGGCCCAGTCGCCGGCCGTGTCGAGCACCGCCAGCGGCCTGCCGCGCGTGCCTGAGGTCTGGTGGTAGCGTACATACGCCGACGGGTCGTGCGTCAGGTTCCGCGCGTAGCGTTCGCCCCCGGCTGGCTGGAGCTCGTCCTTGGTCGTCAGCGGCAACTCGGCGAGCTGTTCGATGCCTCCCAGCCGATCAGGCGTAGACCGCAACTTCTCGCGGTACAAGGGATTCTCAGCGCGCGCCTCGGACAAGACCCGGTTGAGTTTTCCCAGTTGCCAGCTGGCGAGGCCGGCGCGGTCCATGGACCGGAGCGTGCCGCGTTGTTCGGCAGATTCGTCGGCTTCCATCCCACCATAGTAACGCGCGCCGCCGCGGTTGCTTAGAGCCTTGCCACCGAGCCGCCCGTCTCGCCGATCTCATGCCCGAGAGTCGCTCCTGGCGCCAGGCGACTGACACGCCGAAAGCCGATAGGGCTTGCCGCCAAAGGCCCTGCACTGGGGGAACCGGTCGAACACGAACAGGCTCACGCCGAGGGCGGCCATTGCCCGAAAGATGGCCGATCCTCATTGGCTTTGCCCGATCGCGATCGCCGGACCACCCCCGGCAGGGATACGACTGCCAGCAGGCCAAGGCTCAACGCCGTTGGCTCGGGGGCCCCTTGCGCGGCGAGGCCCGGCGCAATGCCGGTGGTGAACGCCGCAAAGGCGTCGCGCCACACCGTGTAGTCCGCGGCGTCGACCAGACCGTCGCGGTTGCCGTCAGCGCGGGCGTCCGCGCTCCCGTAACTCTCTCGCCAGAGGAGGTAGTCGGCGGTAGTAACCAAGCCGTCGAGGTTGTAGTCGCCCGGCGTGAGGTCGGTGGACGCGTAGATCGCGGCGTTGTCGAGGCGCCACTCGCCGGCAAAGTCGGCAAACGCCGTCGTGAACCAGACGTCCGCGGACGCCGCCCCCGCGGGCGACGTGAGCCAAACGGCCAGCGATTGCCACTCGTTCGGGTTGCTCGCGTCAAACGTAAACACCTCCTGAGAGAGAAACGCCGTTCCGCTGGCGTCCGAGAAGTACCGCAGGAAGGCCTTTACTTGTCCGGTGGCGCCCGCCAGGAACCGGTGATCGAACGCGAAGAGGGAGTCCTGACCACCGGCAAAGCTGAACGCAGAAGCGCGCCAATCGGCGCTCGGCTCGCCGTCGGTTTGTAACGCAACGCTCCGCTCGCCCACGCCGTCGGAGTCGTCGTCCAGCACGTACGCCGCGCCGGTCGCCGACCCGAACCACCCGACCGGCGCCGGGGGCGTGCCCGCGTCGCTTAGCTCGAAGTCGCCGTTCGCCAAGAGGTTCAGAGGCGGGAGCACCTGCACGGCCGAGCGGTTGATTGCGAGCGTCAGCGGCGACGAAACCCGGAACCCGGGGCCGACGGCCTCGATATCGATCAGCACGTTGGCGTCTTCTGGCAGGAGAGTGAACTGCTCAACGTACAGGGCGTTGTTGCCGGTGGCGCCGAGGAAGGTCCGGCTGCCGTCCGGGTTGCGCCGGAACGCGTTGTACTGATAGACACCGTTGTTTTGGTCGCGGGAGTGGTCGGCCGAGTGGTCCCAGAGCAGCCGCAGGGCGAAGCCGTCGCCGTTCGCGGCGGACTCCTGGAGCGACGCGTTCGTCGGCGCTGCGGGGGCCATGAGGCTGTCGCGCACGACGCCCAACCGGCCGACGTTCAGGTCGAAGTCGGGGTCGTCGGCGTCGTCGAACCGCAGCCCGATCTGCGAGACCGTGCGGCCGGCAAACGCGCTGAGGTCGAGCGACTTGAGCCCCCAGTCCGCGGTCGCGGTGTCGCCATAGGGGAGCACGGCGGTGAAGTTGGTCGGGTCGTCGTCGAAGGCGAGCAGGACGCTGGCGTGGGTCGGGTCGTTTGCCACGCCCGTTTTGAGGGCGATCTCGAAGCGTGAATCGGCGTGCAGGTTCAACTGCCCGGCGTAGAGCCGCAGCGTGTTCTCGCCGTCCAAGACACCGGAGACCCGGACGCTGTTCCCGCCGTAGTAGGCATCGGTGAAGTCGTACTCCGGTTGCAGCGTGTTGGACGAGGTCGAGTCGATAATCCACCGCCAAGTGGGGAGCACGTCCTGCACGCCGACGTTGTTCCACTCGCCGTGGCGGGAGAGCACGCCATCAACGTAGTAACCGACGCCCTGCCCGACGCTGAAATTGGTGACGAACTCGTCGCCGGCGACCGGGCTGCGGGCGGCGATGTAGTCGGCGACGCCGCCCCAGCCGTTGCCGATGGTGTCGGTGTCGTCGCGCGGGTCGCCCGAGCCGCCGACCCAGAAGTTCTGCTCGCGGTTGTGGTACTCGGCAAGCCGCTCAAGCGTCGTGCCGCTGTCGGGCACGGTGCGTAACGTCCAAACCGGTTGGAACAAGCCGACCGAGAGCCGGTGGTCTTGGCCGCGGGGGAAGATGCGGTCGAAGTCGCTGGCGTTGGTCCGGCCGTTGAAGTTGGCGGGCCCCTCGTAGGCGTTGTTGCCCCGCACATTAACGCCGGCAAAGACTTCCAGCCCGCTCCGCCCCCGCTGCTCGGCCGTGGCGACCGACGTGTTGAGCCGTGAATCGGTCCAGCGGAAGTCGGCAAAAAACGAATCCGCGGTCCGCTCGGTCACGCCCGGCTGTCGCTGGAGCTCTAAGAAGGCGTTGTTGTTCTGGTTGAGCCCCCCCTGGTAGCCAACGCCCCCCGCTTCGTTCATCGCGTCGTACCAGACAAGTTCCTTGTCCGTGTTCTCTTGGAAATAGGTTAAGAAGTCGTAGAAGGCGCCAACCGTGGCCGGGCTGACGTTGGTTTCCTGGTTCAGGAAGTAGCCGTCGTAGCCCTGCGTCTCGGCGAGCTCGATCAACCGGTCGGCGACCGGGAAGTTGCCTCCGGCGTCTTGCTGCAGGAAGTCGTCGATGACCTGCTGGGTCCCGCCGAAGACATTCGGCGGCAAGAAGATATTGCCGAAGACCTTCACGCCGTTGCGGTGGCCGGCGTCGACGATGTGGCTGGGCGGCACGAGGATGTTGCCCTCACCGGCGGAGCCGCCCCAGTGGACGTAGGTGTCGATGTACTGCCAGTGGGTGAACGCGTAGGCCTCGGCCTCCGACTGCGAGCCTTGTACTCGTTGGGCGCTGGCGTTGCCGACGGCCGCGAGGATCATCACCTGCCCCTGATTGCCCCGGGCGTTTGGGTTGGCTTGCAGCGCGGGGTTAAACGTCCGCGGCGCCAAGCCCCGGCTGGCGGCGCCAAAGGGCGCGTCGGGGTCGCTCGCTAGGTTGTAGCCGACCAGCGGGTTGTCGCCGCTGTCGGGCTTGAACAGCCCACCGAGGGGAACAATCGGGGGGAGCTGAGCCAACGCCGGCGCCACCAAAGCGCACCAGCAGAGCCCAACCGTCAAGAGGTTGCGAAGCATACCGGTCCTGTTGCCTGTTCCGACGGGAGGTGATCTGGCCGAGAACGATCGCCGATGATCCGCCGCTGGAGGCCGACCCACTCAAGGCCGCGCAACGCGCCTTCGCGGAAGCACCGGGGGCTGATTGTCTTCGAAACGTTGTGCCCCGTCGAGCCAACGGATGAAGCGACGCAGCCCGCCGGTCGCACTTAAGGCGGCAAACGCTCGGCGAGAGCGGCAGCGGGCTCGACCGGGTTCGACTTGCCGCTTGGAGCCTAGTAAAATGTGGCGTAACCACTTCGGCGGCTCTTCGCAGCCGCGTAATCCGTCCCGCTTCGGCCTTCAGCCTTGGTCGCCGGACACGTTCATGACCTTCTTCCCAAGACGGTTCGTTTGCCTGGCGACCATCGGCGCGGCGGTGCTGGCGTCGCCGGGAGACGGATTTGCTGAACCGGCGGGTCGGAGCCCGAGCTACAGCGCCGACGTCAAACCGATCCTCGCGGCCAAGTGCTTTCACTGCCACGGCCAGGACGAGCACGACCGTCGGGCCGGGTTGAGGCTCGACACGTTCGAAGCGGCGACCGCCGACCTCGGCGGCTACGCGGCGATTGTCGTTGGAGACGCCGACCGAAGCGAACTGATCCAACGGGTCATCGACCACGACCCCGACGTGGTGATGCCCCCCCCGGAGTCGGGCGAGCCACTGACCGCTGAGGAAATCGCCACGCTGCGGCGATGGGTCGGGGCGGGCGCCGAGTACGAAGCGCACTGGGCCTTCACCAAACCCGCCCCGCCGGATGGGTTCGACGGCGGAGCCGCCGGGGGCGGAGCAGCGGCGATCGATCACTTCGTCTCGCGAAGGCTTAGCGAGGCGGGGCTGAGTCTTCGCCCTGAGGCCAACCGCCGGACTCTGGTCCGGCGGCTTTCGCTCGACCTGCGTGGTGTGCCGCCCGGAGTCGAGGAGGTCGAGGCGTTCCTCGCCGACACGCAGCCGGGCGCCTACGAGCGGCTGCTTGATCGCCTGCTCCTCTCGCCCCAGTTGGCGGAGCGCCTGACGGTCGACTGGCTCGACTCGGCACGCTACGGCGACACCAACGGCTTCTCGATCGACGACGGCCGGTTCATGTGGGCCTGGCGGGACTGGGTCATCAAGTCTTTCGCGCAGAACCTGCCCTACGACCGCTTCCTTACAATGCAATTGGCGGGCGATTTGCTCCCCGACGCCACCGAGGAAGACCTACTCGCCACGGGTTTCTTGCGTTGCGGCATGAACACGCACGAAGGAGGAACGCTGCCCGAGGAGTACCGCGTGATCTCGATCGCCGACAAGGTCGACGCGGTCGCCACGACGTTCCTAGGGATGACCGTCCGCTGCGCCCAGTGCCACGACCACAAGTACGACCCGATCAGCCAGACCGACTACTACGCGTTTTATGCCCTCTTCAACACGACGACCGAGCCCGGCCACGGCGCCAAGAACGGCAACACCGCGCCGACGGCGATGGTCCGCCCGCCGCTGGAGTCGGCCTGGCGGCGTGGCCTGCGGCAACGCATCGCCGACCTCGAGGCGACGCTGCGGACGCCCTACCCCGCGTTGTCCGCCGCGCGGGACGCCTGGGAGGCCCGTCAGAAAAAAGCCCTCCTTTCAACCGCGGCGAGCCAACGCAAAGAAGGCGGTAAGGTTGACGCGGCCGAGTTGAACGCGGCGCTCCACGTCGCCAAGGCGGACCGGACCGACGAGCAATGGGGCGTCGTGAACGGGGCGTTCGCCGACGACCACAAGCCGATGCGCGACCTGCTG
Organism: Planctomycetota bacterium; assembly: GCA_039188275.1. GTDB lineage: Bacteria > Planctomycetota > Planctomycetia > Pirellulales > Lacipirellulaceae > JBCCQL01. The sequence goes on along the minus strand of JBCCZD010000017.1, from coordinate 15,624 downwards.
AACAGCATCGGCGCCGAGACCGCGGCGGAACGCAAACAGCTCAAGGACGGCCGCGTCTGGACGATGGTCATGGATCACGACCCGGCGCGGGTGACGCACCGACTCGACCGTGGCCAGTACGACCAGCCGCGCGAAGAGGTCGCGCCCGGCGTGCCCGGCGGGCTGGGGCCGAACCATTCCGTGACCAACCGGCTGCAGCTCGCACGGTGGCTGACCGACCCCGACCACCCGCTCACGTCCCGCGTCGCGGTCAACCGTTACTGGCAACTCATCTTCGGGCGGGGGCTCGTCGAGACGAGTGAAGACTTCGGCGTCCGAGCCGACCTGCCAAGCCACCCGGAGTTGCTGGACTGGCTCGCCGTCGACTTCGTCGCGAACGGTTGGGACGTGCGGCGGCTGCTACGGCAGATCGTGATGAGCAAGACCTACCGCCAATCGGCCGCGGCGACCTCCGAAGCGATCGCCGCGGACCCGACCAACCGGCTGTTATCGCGGTCGGAGTGCCGCCGCTTGCCGGCCGAGTTCGTGCGGGACAACGCGCTCGCCGTCGGCGGACTGATCGAGTCGTCGCTTGGCGGGCCGCCGGTCCTACCGCCGCAGCCGGCGGGGCTGTGGCGAGAGGTCAGCCACTACGGCCACCCGGACATCTTCTTCACCGCCCAGGCGTACCACCCGAGCCGAGGCGATCGGCAGCGCCGGCGTAGCCTGTACACCTACTGGAAGCGTTCGTCGCCGCCGCCGATGCTGTCGGCTTTTGACGCCCCCACGCGCGAGACCTGCGTCACGAGGCGCGGACGCACTACCACCCCGCTCCAGGCGCTCGTGCTCTGGAACGAGCCGCAGTTTGTGGCGGCCGCACGGGGCCTGGCCGGGCGGGCGATCGAGGCGGGAAGCGACGACGACGCGCGGCTGGACAGGCTGTTTGAGATCGCCCTCAGCCGGCTCCCCTCCGACCTCGAGCGGGCGGTGCTCATGCGTCAACTCGAGGCCTCCAAGCAACGCTTCACCGGGTCGCCCGGAGCAGCGGCCCAGGTCACGGCGGCGGGGGAGAGCGTGCAGGTCATTGAGCGGGCGGCTTGGACCCTGGTCACCAGCACGGTGATGAACCTTCACGAGTTCAACAGCCGCCCCTAACCGTTGATCGCCATCAGGCGCACGACCGATGAATCCGATGCTCGCCAAACCGATCCCCGGCCACAGCCGCCGCGACCTGCTGCGGGCGCTCCCCGGCGGCATGGGCGCCGCGGCCTTGGCGATGCTGGGCGGCCCGGCTCGGCAAGCGCAGGCCTCGCCGGGCCTGCCGAGTCTGCCGCACTTCGCGGCGCGGGCGAAGCGCGTGATCTACCTCTGCCAGTCGGGCGGGCCCTCGCACATCGACCTGTGGGACTACAAGCCGCGCCTCGCCGCGGAGCACGGCGAGGACCTGCCCGCCGATGTGATGGGCACTCAGCGGCTTACGGGCATGACGTCTGCCCAGGCCCGCTTCCGCATCACCGGCCCGCTGGCGCCCTTCCGCCAGCGGGGCGAATCGGGCCGGTGGGTCAGCGACCTGCTCCCGCACACCGGCGCGTTGGTTGACGAGCTGTGCGTCATTAAGTCGCTCCGCACCGAGGCGATCAACCACGACCCCGGCATCACGTTCCTGACGACCGGCACGCAGCTCAACGGCGCCGCGAGCCTGGGCGCGTGGCTCAGCTACGGACTCGGTTCGGAGAACGCCAACTTCCCGGCGTACATCGTGCTCATCTCGCAGGGCACCGGAAAAAACCCGGGGCAGCCGATCTTCAGCCGGCTGTGGGGCAGCGGCTTCTTGCCGTCCAAGCATCAAGGGGTACGCCTCCGCGCGGGGGCTAACCCGGTGCTGCACCTGGCCAACACGCCGGGCGTTGACCGCCCCACCCGCCGCCGGATGCTCGACGACCTCAAGGTCCTCAACGCCTCGCGGCTAGAGCAAACGCGCGACCGCGAGGTCGAGACGTGGATCGCCCAGCATGAGATGGCCTTCCGCATGCAGGCGTCGGTGCCAGACCTGGTCGACCTCTCCGGCGAATCGGAGAGCGTCTACCGCAGCTACGGGGAAGACGCCCGCCGGCCCGGCACCTACGCGGCCAACTGCCTGCTCGCCCGCCGGCTGTGCGAACGCGGCGTGCGGTGCGTCCAGCTCTTCCACCGCGGCTGGGACCAGCACAAGGCCCTCGACCGCAACCTCCGCGCCCAGTGCCGCGACACCGACCGGGCAACCGCCGCGCTGCTCAGCGACCTCAAGCACCGCGGCCTGCTCGACGAGACGCTGGTTGTCTGGGCCGGCGAATTCGGCCGCACCGCCTACAGCCAGGGCAAGCTCGGCTCGGGCCGCGACCACCACGGCCGCTGCTTCACCGTCTGGATGGCGGGCGGCGGCGTCAAGCCGGGCGTCGAGCACGGCGCGACCGACGAGTACGCCTACAACATCGCCTCGGACGCGGTCGATGTCCGCGACTTTAACGCCACGCTGCTCAACTGCTTGGGCATCGACCACCGCCGCTTCGCGTACCTCTACCAGGGCCTCGAGCAACGCCTGACCGGCGTCGAGCCGGCGACTCCCGTCCGAGCGGTTCTCGCCTAGCGGACGCCCCCCGTCGAATGCGCCCAGCCGCCGGGGCGATGACAAGCTAGCGATGATCGAAGTCGAGAACCTTACGATCGGCAACGGCGACTTCCGCCTGCGGGGCGTCTCGTTCTGCGTGCCCCCGGCCGCCTACGGCGTCCTGCGGGGCGACTCCGGAGCCGGCAAGACAACGCTTATCGAAGCGGTCTGTGGGATCCGCGCACCCGACGCCGGGTCTATCCGGCTGGGGGGCGTCGATGTTACCCGTTACGCGGCTTCGCAACGCGGCGTGGGCTACGTGCCTCAAGAAGGGGCCGTCTTCCCCCGGATGACCGTGGCCGACAACTTGGGCTTCGCACTTGCCGTGCGCCACGAGAGTAGAGCGAACATCACCCGCCGGGTAGGCGAGCTCGCCGACCTGCTCGGGCTGAGCCACCTGCTGCGGCGTGAGGCGTCCGGCTTGAGCGGCGGCGAGGCCCAGCGGGTTGCGCTCGGCCGCGCGCTCGCGCCGTCGCCGCGCACGCTGCTGCTCGACGAGCCACTCTCCGCGCTCGACGAGCCGAGCCGCGAGCGGATGGTCGCTGTGCTCAAGGCGATCCACTCCGAAGGGCGAACCACCACGCTGCACATCACCCACAGCACGACCGAAGCGGAAGCGCTCGCCGAGCACCTGCTGCTGTTGCGCGGCGGCGAAATCACGCAGTCCACGCCGGCCGACGACCCGGCGATTCTGCCGATGAACCCGGCGCCGGGGGCCTCATGACGCCGCTAGCTAAACTCGCCGCGGGCGGCTTCGCGATGCTGGCGCTGCTCGCGGGACTTATGCCCCGCGACGCATCGGGGCCGGCCGGGCGGGGCGGACTGACGCTGTACTGCGCAGCCGCAATGCGGGGCCCGATGGAACCAATCGCCGCGGCGTACCAGCGCGAGACGGGCGTCGCCGTCAGCCTGCGCTACGGAGGCTCGAACACGCTGCTGAGCCAGATTGAAGTGACCCGCCGGGGCGACCTGTTCCTGGCGGCCGACGAGTCGTTCGTGGCGGCGGGCCGAGCGAAAGGGCTCATTGCCGGCTCGGCGCCCATCGCGACAATGCGGGCCGTGCTGGCCGTCCCCGCCGGCAACCCGGCGGGTGTCCGGTCGCTTGCCGACCTCCGCGGCATACGCGTCGCCTGCGGCAACCCCGACCTAACGGCGATCGGGGCCGCGACGCGTGCGGCCCTGGCCGAAGCCGGCACGTGGCGCGAGTTCGACCGCTTGGTACGCGGCCGAGGTGTTTACAAACCGACCGTCGCCGACGTCGCTAACGACGTCGGCCTGGGCGCCGTCGACGCCGGTGTCGTGTGGGACGCGGTGGCGGCCCAGCGGCCGACGATCGAAGCGGTCGACGAACACGCCTTGCGACGCGCCGTGGCGCGGGTCGCGGTCGGGGTGTTGGCGTGCAGCGGCCAACCGGAGCGGGCCGAACGCTTCGCCAACTATCTCGCGTCGGCGCCGTTTCCCCGATCGGTGTTTGCGGGCTACGGCTACAGCGAGATCACCGACGCCGGCGGCGCTCTGCCCGCGGCATCGATGGACGAAGCGGCTCCGAAGTGAACCGAACCCGCGAGGCCGAAGCGATGAAGCCTGCAACAACTGGCGACCACTGGTTCTGGTGGGGCGCCGGCAGCGTCTGTGCCGGCTATGTCGCGTTGCTGGCCGGCATGGTGCTGGCCGACGCCGCGTTCGTCTTCCAAGCCCCGACGCATGCCGACGCGGACGCCAGGGCCAACGCAAACGCCGACGAGGACGGCGTCTTCGCCGCGCTCGCCGAGCCCAGCCTCCGGCGGTCGATCCACCTCACGCTGGTCAGCTGCGGGATCACAACTATCCTGTCGCTCGGGGTCGCGATCCCGATCGGTTACCTCCTGTCGCGGTCGCGCTTCCCGGGCAAGGCGGTCGTGGAAGGGGTCGTCGATGGCCCGGTCGTGCTGCCGCCGCTGGCGGTTGGGCTAAGCCTGCTGTTGCTGTTCCAGTGGCTGCCCGACTGGCTCAGCGGGGCGGTGGTCTATCGAGCCCCGGCGGTCATCCTAGCTCAGTTTGTTGTCGCTTCGGCGCTAGCAATCCGCACGATGCGCGCGGCGTACGACCAGGTTGACGACCGGCTTGAACGGGTCGCGTGGACGCTCGGCGCTTCGCGCTACCAATCGTTCAGCCGCGTGGTGATCCCCGAGGTCAGGCCCGGGATCGCCACCGCCGGCGCCGTGGCTTGGGCCCGCTCGCTCGGCGAGTTTGGCCCGCTGCTTGTCTTCGCCGGCGCGACCCGCGGCAAGACCGAGGTCTTGGCAACCACGGTTTTTCTCGAACTGAGCGTCGGCCGGCTCCGCAGCGCGGCTGCCATCTCGCTGCTGATGATCGCGGCCGCCGCAACGGTGCTGACCGTTGCCAGAAGACTAGGTCGCCGTGAATCGCTCGGCAGTGTTTGACGCCCGGCAAGCCGGCCGTGGAATCGCACGCCACGCCGCTACTGGGTAGAATGGGGCTGGATTGCTCGCGGCGGAGTGCCCGAACGCCGAGAGCGATGCGCTCACGTTAGCGGAAGTCGCCGGCCGGCGGGAGGCGGGCGCCGAGCGCGGGCCGCTACTATCCGCCGTTGAGTCGCAGAGCGGTGTTATTGATCACGGCGCCGCTAGTGAACCGAGGGCGACTAACGGGGCGCGGGCAACGTCAGCAGAAGCCCGATCTCAGGGGTTCATTAGCCACGCAATCATCAATCGTTGCCCGCCGGTCCGTTCGACCGAGGACGCCCGCGGAGATGCGGGGCGAACAGAGGGAACAGGAGTTCGAGACCGCCATGACGCCACCTCTTGCCAACGCCGCGAAGGCTCGCCGACCCCGGCGACGCCAGCGGCGGACCCGTGCGTGCGGTTTTCGGGAAGTCTACCGGGCGGCGTTTGTCTTGTTCGTGGCGATCGTCTGCCCCGTCGGGCGTACCGACGCGGGCGAGGCGATCACCTACAACCGAGACATCCGCCCGATCCTGGCCGAGAACTGCTTCGCCTGTCACGGCGCCGACGAGAAGGCCAACGACTCGGGCCTCCGCCTCGACCTCCGCGAAGAAGCGATCGACTACGGCGCCATCGCGCCCGGCGACCTCGACGCAAGCCTGCTGATCACCACGATCCTCAGCGACGACCCGGCGTACGTCATGCCCCCGCCAAGGTCGCACAAGAAGCTTACCCCAGATCAGAAGCAGAAGCTCAAGGCATGGGTCGCTCAAGGCGCCGAGTACCAGGGGCACTGGGCGTTCACCGTGCCGCGAAAAGCCGAACCCCCGCGTGTAAAGCGGGCGGACTGGCCACGCAACGCGATCGACAACTTCATCCTCGCCCGGCTTGAAGAGGCGGGCTTCGAGCCGGCGCCGGAAGCGGACGCGAGAACGCTGTTCCGGCGGGTGCACTTCGACTGCACCGGCCTGCCGCCCGATCCCGCGGACGCCGACGCGTTCGAGGCCGACTACAACGCCCGTGGCGACTTGGCGCTATCGGAGTGGATCGACCGGCTGATGGCGACCCCCGCCTGGGGCGAGCACCGCGGCCGGTACTGGCTCGACGCCGCGCGGTACGGCGACACCCACGGCCTGCACTTCGACAACTACCGCGAGATGTGGCCCTACCGCGACTGGGTCATCCGTGCGTTTAACGCCAACCAACCGTTCGACGAGTTCGCCATCGAGCAGCTCGCCGGCGACCTGCTGCCCGACCCAACCGACGACCAACTCATCGCCACGGGGTTCCAGCGTTGCAACATCACGACCAACGAGGGGGGCACGATCGACGAAGAGAACGAGGCGGTCTACGCGGCGGATCGGGTGCAGACCTTCGGGTGGGTCTTCTTGGGGCTCACCACCAACTGCGCTCAATGCCACGACCACAAGTTCGACCCGATCACCATGAAGGACTACTACGCGCTCGCGGCATTCTTCCGCAACACCGAGTCGCCCGCCAAGGACGGCAACGTGAAGGGGGGCCGCGGCCCAACGATGGTGGTGCCCTCGGCCGCCGATCGGCCGCGGTGGAAGGAGCTGCCCGGCGAGATCGCGGCGGCCGAGTCACGGCTGCAGCAACGCCGAGATGAGGCCCGCCCGGCGTTCGACGCTTGGTTGGCACAAGCTCGACCGGCCGACCTAGAAGCGGGGCCGCTGAGCGAGCAGGTCGACACGCACCTGCCCTTGGAGGAAGGGCCCGGCGCCACGCTAGCCGCTGCCGGCGCAGCGGCTGACCAAGTTGTGACCAGCGGCAAGCTTAAGTGGGTTGGCGGCAAGGCGGGGAAGGCGCCGGTCGTGCGTCCCGGCACGCCGATCAGCGTCCCCGGAGCCGGTGACTTCGGGGCAGGCCAGCCGTTCAGCTGCGGCGCGTGGGTCAAGGTCGATAGCGCGGGTGCGGACGCCGCGATCCTCTCGCGGATGGACGCCAAGCAGTCGTCCCGCGGTTGGGACGTGATGCAAAGCGGCCACACGTTCGCGGTACGGATTGCCCACCGCTGGCCGCAGGACGCGGTAAAGGTCGTCGTCAAAGGCCGTCCGGTACAGGTCGGACAGTGGCAGCACGTGTTCGTCACGTACGACGGCTCTCGCCGAGCCGAGGGGTTGAAGATTTACGTCGACGGCCAAGCAAAACCGACGCGGATCGAGAAAGACAGCCTCACCGCGGCCGCAAGCATCCGAGCGGACGCGCCGCTAGCGGTTGGGCGCCGGCACAAAGGCGCCGTGCTAAGCGGAGCTGCGATCCAGGATGTCCGGGCCTACCGCCGGCGACTCCTCCCCAGCGAGGTCGCTTCGCTCGCCGGCTTAGCGGACCTCCGCGACGCCCTCGCCCTGCCGGCGGAGAAACGCGAACCGGCACAGGTCACCGCGTTGTTCGGCCACTACCTCGCCGCGCTGGACGAACCACACCGAACACTTACCGTCGCGTGGAGCGGGCTTGTCGGCGAGCAAGAAGCGATCCGGAAGCGGAGCCCGATCACCCACATCCAGAAGGAGAAGTCGCAGCCGGCGATGGCGCACCTGCTCATGCGGGGTCAGTACGACCAGAAGGGCGATCGGGTCGCCGCCGCGCCGCCGGACGCGCTGCACCCCATGCCGGAGGGGTCGCCGGCCAACCGGCTCGGCTTGGCCCAATGGGCAGTCGCCCCCGACAACCCGCTCATGCCACGGGTGACCGTCAACCGCTTCTGGCAAGAAGTCTTTGGGCGGGGCATCGTTCCCTCGGCGGGCGACCTGGGCGTCTCCGGCGCGTTGCCGAGCCACCCCGAGCTGCTCGACTGGCTGGCGAGCGACTTCCGCGACACCGGCTGGGACGTCCGGCGGGTGTTCAAGACGATGCTGATGAGCTCGACCTACCGGCAGTCGGCGGTGGCGACGCCCGCCGAGGTCGAGGCCGACCCGCCGAACGCCCTGCTCGCACGCGGGCCACGGTTCCGGATGGACGCCGAGATGGTCCGCGACGCCGCGCTAGCGAGCAGCGGGCTGCTGGCCCGACGGATGTTTGGCCCGGGCGCCCGGCCTTACCAGCCGATCGACATCTGGAACATGGTCGGCCTGCCAAACGGGGACACGCGGAACTACGTTCAGGATACGGGAGACAATCTGTACCGACGATCGGTCTACACTTTCTGGAAGCGGATGTCGCCGCCGCCTAGCCTCGAGGCGTTCAACGCCCCCAGCCGCGAGGTCTGCGTGGTCGCTCGCGAGCGGACAAACACGCCGCTGCAAGCCCTCGTGACGCTGAACGACCCGCAGTTCGTCGAAGCGGCACGGCGGTTGGCTGAAGAGGCGCTCCGCGGAGCCGACGAGCGGGCGGTACGGGTCAACTTCGCGGCCAGGCGGCTTCTGGCGCGTCCGCTCAGCGACCGCGAGGCGGCGATCGTGCTCGCGAGCCTCGCCCGGTACGCCGGTCACTACGCCTCGAACCCCGACGACGCGGAGGCGTTGATCGCCGTCGGGGACTCCGCGGCCGATGGCGCGCTCGACCCGGCAAGCCTCGCCGCGTGGACGATGGTCTGCAGCGAGCTGATGAACCTCGACGAGGCGATCTGCAAGTAGCTACCGATCGCAAGCCGCGTCAACTCCGAACTCTTGTTGACTCATGCCCAAGTAAAACGACAGGCCGACCAACGGGAGGTCGGTTTTTGTGGGTAAGACGCAATCGGGCAGTAAAGTTGAAAACGCATCCATCAACAGACTCTTGACTCGCATGAACCCTCTTCAATCCCGCCGGCAGTTCTTCACGGGTGGCTCGCACTTGTTGGGCGGCGCTGCGTTGGCGTCGCTGATGGGCGACTCGGCCGCCGGGGCGCCGGCCAGCGGGGCGGCGCCGCCGCACTTCGCCCCCAAGGCGAAGCGGGTGATTTATCTGCACATGGTCGGGGGCCCGTCGCAGATGGACCTGTTCGACTACAAGCCGCAGATGAAGAAGTGGTACGACCAAGACCTGCCGGAGAGCGTCCGTAAGGGACAGCGCCTCACGACCATGACAAGCGGCCAGGCCCGCTTCCCGCTGGCGCCATCGCGTTACCATTTCGACCGGGTAGGCGAGTGCGGCATGTGGATGAATACGGAACTGCTGCCCAACCTTGCCACGAAGGCGGACGAGGTCTGCTGGGTCCGCAGCCTGCACACCGAGGCCATCAACCACGAGCCGGCCATCACCGCGATGCAGACCGGCAACCAGATCGCCGGCCGGCCCTGCCTGGGCGCGTGGGCGTCGTACGGCCTGGGGCCGCTCAACAAGAACCTGCCGGCGTTCGTGGTGCTGATCGCCACGCCCAGCAACCGCGAGCAGGAGCAGGCGATCTCCTCGCGGCTGTGGGGGGCGGGCTACCTGTCGGGCGAGCACGCGGGCGTCTCGTTCCGCTCGTCGGGCGACCCCATCCTGTTCATCAACAACCCGCCCGGCGTGCCCGATCGGCTCCGGCGGCAGTCGGTCGACAGCATCAACGCGCTCAACGCCATCCACCACCGGCGGCTGAACGACCCCCAGACCTTCACGCGCATCCAGCAGTACGAGATGGCCTTCCGCATGCAGGCCAGCGTGCCCGAGCTGACCGACATCAACAGCGAGCCGCAGAGCACGTTCGACCTGTACGGCGAAGAGGCCAAGAAGCCCGGCACGTTCGCCTACACGGCGCTCATGGCCCGGCGGCTCTCGGAACGCGGCGTGCGCTTCGTGCAGGTCTACCACAACAACTGGGACCACCACGGCAACCTCGCCGGCCGGATGCCGCCGCAGTGCCGGGACGTCGACCGGCCCTGCTACGGCTTGCTCGAAGACCTCAAGCAGCGGGGCATGCTCGAAGACACGCTCGTCATCTGGGGCGGCGAGTTCGGTCGCACCATCTACTCGCAGGGCAAGCTCTCGCCGACCAACTACGGCCGCGACCACCACCCGCGCTGCTTCACCATGTGGATGGCGGGCGGCGGGGCGAAGGGGGGAACTGTCTATGGCGAAACCGACGACTTCTCCTACAACATCACCAAGGACCCGGTCCACATCCGAGATTTCCACGCGACGATCTTGAACCTCCTGGGCTTCGACCACGAGCGGTTCACCTACCGCTTCCAGGGGCTCGATCAGAAGCTGACCGGCGTTGAGCATGCGCGGGTAATCCAGGAGCTGATCGCCTAGCGCCGGCCCGCAGGTCAGGCAAACTGCGCTTTGAGCTCGGCGGCCCGGTCGCGGATCGCGGCGAGCTCATCCGCGGGCTTTCGGTCGACATTCTTCAGCTGCAGCGACATCCGGTTGTTGCCCGACAGCCGCTTCTTGTTGCGTGCGAGGAAGTCCCAATAGAGCGTCGTGAAGGGGCACGCGTCGTCGCCGGCCGCCTTGGCTGGATTGTACCGGCAGCCGCCGCAGTAGTTGCTCATCCGCTGGATGTACTTGCCGGTCGCGCAGTAGGGCTTGCTTGCCATGACGCCGCCGTCGCCGTACTGCGACATGCCCACCACGTTGGGCAGCTCGACCCACTCGACCGCGTCGACATAAACCGCCAGGTACCACTCGTGCACCGCCCGCGGGTCGACGCCCAGCAGAAGCGGGAAGAGGCCGGTCACCATCAGCCGCTGGATGTGGTGGGCGTAGCCGTGGTCGAGCGTCTGGCCGATCGCCTGGCTCAGGCAGTGCATGTCGGTCTCGCCGGTCCAGAAGAAGCCGGGCAGCGGCGCCGTGGCTTGCAGCGCGTTGCGGTCGAGGTAGCCGGGCATCGAACGCCAGTAGACGCCGCGGACGTACTCCCGCCAGCCGAGGACCTGGCGGATGAAGCCCTCGACGCTCGCCAGCGGCGCGTCCCCCCGGCGGTACGCCCCCTCCGCCCGCTCGATCACCCGCCGCGGATCGAGCAGCTTGAGGTTCAGCGACGACGAGATCAGCGAGTGGTAGAGGAACGGCTCGTCGGCCCACATCGCGTCTTGGTACTCGCCGAAGGTCGGCAGGCGGTTGGCGATAAAGTCGTCGAGCGCCCGCTCCGCCTCGCTCGGCTTCGTGGGCCAGTCGAAATGGTCCAGGCTGCCCGGGTGGTCGGCGAACCGCTCGGCGACGAGTTTCAGCACGTCACGGGTCGACTGATCGGGCTGGTAGCTCTCGGGCGGGGGCAGCCCGCCGGGGCCCGCTTTGCCGAATGATCCGCGGTTGTCGGCGTCGTAGTTCCACTTGCCCCCCTCGGGCTGGCCGTCGTCCGTGAGCAGCACGCCGTGCTTGCGGCGGAGCTCTCGGTAGAAGTACTCCAGGCGGAGCTGCTTGCGTCCCTCGGCGTGCTCGTTGAACTCGTCGACGGTACTCAGAAAGTGCCGATCGGTGTGAACCGTGAGCGGCAGCCCGGCGTCGGCGGCGGCTTGCTCAATCTGCTGCTGGACACGCCACTCGCCCGCCTCGACCATCGCCAGCCGCTCGGGCTCGAGCCGCTTGATCGACGCAGCGAGGGCGTCGGCGAGGGTCTCCGCGCCGCCCGGATCATCGAGTTGCCGGTACACCACCCGCCGGCCCAGCACCCGCTGCCGATCGCGGTAGTGCCGCATCGCCGCCAAGAACAACGCGATCCGCGCTTTGTGGGTCCAGACGTGCGTGCTCTCGGCGGGGACCTCGGCCATCCAAACCACGTCCCACGCGGCGTCGAACGCGTCGAACACCGCGGCGTCGGTGTTGAGCTGGTCGCCGAGGACGACGACCAGCGTGCGGACTCGGTTAGACTGAGGCATGGTGCGGGCGGCTGGGGACGGGCTGTCGGTAGATCGCGGCGGCGGGTAGCGGGTGGGCAACCGCGGCGTCGCGAGTACAGTATTCCGCCCGTGTCGTTGTTGACCAACCGGGGCGGAAACGCCCAGCTTTGACGGATACAAGCTCCCCGATGCCCGATGGCCCGACGCAATTAGTCTGGTTCAAACGCGATCTCCGGGTAGCCGACCACAGGCCGCTAGTCGAGGCGGCGAGGCGGGGGCCTTGTCTCTGTGTGTACATCTACGAGCCCGACGTCGTTGGGGCCGAAGACTACGACGCTTGCCACCTGGAGTTCGTCAACCAGTCGCTGGCCGAGCTGCGGGCGAACCTGCGGGAACTAGGCGGCGAACTCATCCTCCGCGTTGGTCGTCTGCCCGACGCCTTCGCCGAGCTCCATCGGCGGCGCCCGTTTCAAGCGATCTGGGCCCACGAGGAGACCGGCAACGCCGTGACCTTCGCCCGCGACAAACGAGTCGCAACTTGGGCAGAGCAGAACGGCGTTGGGTTTTACGAAACCTACCAGCACGGCGTGGTCCGTCGCTTGCGGGACCGCGATGGCTGGTCGCGGACGTGGGAGTCGCGGATGAGCGAACCGGTGCTCCGCCGGCCCGAACGCGTCGCCGCGGTCGACGGCGTGGAACCGGGCCGCCTCTACGGCGCCGAATCGCTCGGCCTGCCGTCGAGCACCAAGCACGCCGCCCAGCACGGCGGCGAGGCGCTGGGGCGCGAAGCGCTCGACTCGTTTCTCAACTGCCGGGGAAGCAACTACCGGTCGGACATGTCGAGCCCCGTCACCGGCGAGGACGGCTGCAGCCGACTCAGCACCTACCTGGCCTACGGCTGCCTGTCGCTCAAGCACGTCTACCAGGCAACCGAGCGGAGGACGCAACAGGTCCGCTCGGCCAGAGCGCGTGGCGAGGCGGTCGAGCCGGGGTGGCTGCAGTCGCTCTCGGCGTTCGGTGGCCGGCTCCGTTGGCACTGCCACTTCATGCAGAAGCTGGAAGACGAGCCCCGCATCGAGCACGAGAACATGAACCGCGCGTACGACGGCCTGCGCGCCGATACGCCGGGCGACGCTGGATTCAACGAGGGATTCTTCGACGCCTGGCGGCGTGGCGAGACCGGCTACCCGATGGTCGACGCCTCGATGCGGGCGCTGCACCAAACGGGCTGGATCAACTTCCGCATGCGGGCGATGCTTGTCTCGTTTGCAAGTTACCACCTCTGGCTCCATTGGCGTAGGCCGGCGGTCTTCCTTGCCCGGCAGTTCGTCGACTACGAGCCGGGCATCCACTACAGCCAGTTCCAGATGCAGGCGGGCGCCACCGGCATCAACTCGGTGCGGATCTACTCACCGATTAAACAGGCCGCCGATCAAGACCCGCACGGCGTCTTCCTACGACGGTACCTCCCCGAACTGGCCGGCGTGCCAGACGAGCACCTCGCCGAGCCTCACAAGATGCCGCCGCTGCTGCAGCGGGACGTCGGCTGCGTCGTTGGCCAACACTACCCGGCGCCGGTCGTCGCGCACGGGCCGGCCTACAACGAGGCGAAGCGGCGGATGGACGCCCACCGCAAGTCGGCTGGCGTGCGTCAAGAAGCCCGTCGCGTGATGCAGAAACACGGCAGCCGACGCCGATCGCGGTGGCGGTAGAACACCAGCGGGAAGGAGATCGCATGCCCGAGGGCCACACCATCCACCGCGTCGCGCGGGACCAGACGCGGGACTTCGCGGGGCAAAAGCTGCGGGTGTCGTCACCGCAGGGCCGCTTCGCCGACGGCGCCAAGCAGCTAGATGGCCGGCGGTTGCTGGCGATCGAGGCCCACGGCAAGCACCTCGCGTACCGCTTCGACGCGGGCACGCGAACCGGCGGGCGTCTGCTGCACATCCACCTCGGCCTGTACGGCAAGTACCGCCGGCACAAGGCGCCGCCGCCCGAGCCGCGCGGCGCCGTGCGCTTGCGGGTTGTGGGCGACGAGAAGGCCTTCGACCTGAACGGCCCCAACTGCTGCGAACTCCTGACCGAGGGCGAGTGGTCTGCCGTGCAGGGCCGGTTGGGGCCCGACCCGCTCCGCAAGGACGCCGACGCCGAGCGGCTGTGGACCCGCCTACAAAAGAGCCGCGGCGCTATCGGCGCCCTGTTGCTGAACCAAGCGGTCGTCGCCGGTGTGGGGAATATCTACCGCAGCGAGGTGCTGCACCTGCTCGACATCCACCCCGACAGGCCCGGCAACACCCTCACGCGGGAGGAGTTCGACGCGTTGTGGGCACTACTGGTCGAGCTGCTGGAGATCGGCGTCAAGCACAACCGTATCATCATCGCCGACCCGGCCGATGTCGGGAAACCACGCAGCCGGATGAACCGCGACGAGCGGCTGCTGGTCTACAAAAAACAGCACTGCAGCTACTGCGAGTCCCCGATCGCGTCGTGGGAACTCGGCGCCCGGAAGGTGTATGCGTGCACAAGCTGCCAAGTGCTGTGAGGGTCGAACGCGTGACCGCCAACGAAGCCATCTTCACGCTGCTCGCCAATCGCGGGCCCGGCAAGACGATCTGCCCCAGCGAGGCGGCCCGGCTGCTGGACCCGGCCGATTGGCGGGGGCGGATGGACGAGGTCCGTGGGGCGGTCGCGGCCCTCGCCAACTCGGGGGAGCTCGCCGTCACCCAGCGGGGCGAAATCGTCGACCCGCGAGCCGCCAAGGGGCCCATCCGATTGCGGCTACCGTGAACAAGCGCCGGCTGGTGTAATTGGTGCGGCCGGCGAGAGGTTTCTGCAAGCCGGCGAGCCACGCTCGCCGGCTCGTGACGTTTCTTTGTTGGCATGCCACAAGCTGGCTGATGAGCGAACGCATCGTGACCGCCACCACCTCGCCTCGACCCGACCCGGCGCTCTCAAGTTTCCACCCCTGCACGCGGACGTGGTTCACCGAAGCGTTCGCCGCGCCGACGGGCGCCCAGCGGCGGGCCTGGCCCGCCATCGCCGAGGGCAACAGCACGCTGCTCCTCGCCCCCACCGGCAGCGGCAAGACGCTCTCGGCCTTTCTCGCTTCGCTCGACCGGCTGATGTTTGGTGCGCCGCGATCCGATGAGCAGACAGGCAAGTCGGTCCGCGTCCTGTACCTCTCGCCGCTCAAAGCGCTCGGCGTCGACATCGACCGCAACCTGCGAGCGCCCATCGCGGGCATCACGGCCGTCGCCGCGCGCACCGGCGAGCCGTGCCACAAGCCGACGGTCGCCGTCCGGTCGGGCGACACTCCCCAGCGCGAGCGGCAAGAGGTCCTCCGCCACCCGCCCGACGTGCTGATCACGACGCCCGAGTCGCTCTACCTGATGCTCACCAGCAAGGCGGAGTCGGTGCTCGCCGGCGTCGAGGCGGTGATCATCGACGAGATCCACGTGATGGTCCCCACCAAGCGGGGCGTCCACTTGTTCCTCTCGCTCGAACGGCTTGAGCGGCTGCGGAAGCGCCACGACGAGGGAGTGGCGCCGCTGCAACGGATCGGCCTCTCCGCGACGCAGCGGCCGTTGGACGAGGTCGCCCGGCTGCTGGGCGGCGCCGAGGCGACCGCCGACCCGAACGAAGCGGTCCGCCCCCGCCCGGTCGCCATCGTCGACGCCGGTGAGCCGAAGAAGCTCGCGCTGCGGGTCGACGTGCCCGTAGAAGACATGGCCCGGCTCGGCGAGCATAAAACTCCCCTCCCCCTTCAGGGGGACGGATTGAGGGAGGGGGCGAAGTGGGTACCAGGTCCGCCGCAAGACCAGCCGACGGGCGGTGGGTTGGTATCGCATGG